>JANXWE010000194.1 GCA_025351325.1 Fimbriiglobus sp. | reverse complement strand
GCCCGCTTGCCGGTTTCGAGTGGCTTCCCTTCGCCGATGGCCAGGATCTTGCCCTGCTTCGGCTTCTCTTTCGCCGTGTCCGGCAGGATGATCCCGCCGGCCGTCTTGCTCTCGGCTTCCAAACGCTCGACCACGATCTTGTCGTTCAACGGAATCAGCTTCATCGAGTTTCTCCTAAACATATTTCGTCAATGGAACCAGGTTACGGCTTCCGCAAACTCTGTCCGAGGGCACGGGCCAATGTATGGAGCAGCACGCTTTTGTTGACCGGCTTCGGGATCACGCTGTAAACCTGCGCCTGAAACGCCCGGCGGATCAGCTCGCGGGTGGCGTCGGCGGTGACCAGAATCGCGGGGAGCACTTCGTTGTACAGCCGCACTTGCTGGAGCGCTTCGAGGCCGGTCATCCGGGGCATGTGCATATCGAAGAAGACCAAGTGGATGGTTTCCACCATGATGATTTCAATCGCTTCTTCGCCGCTGGCGGCCGTGATGGTGGTGAACCCGCGATCTTGGAGCATCTGCGCGAGCGTATCGCGGCTTCCTCGATCATCGTCGGTGACGAGGATCGAAAAAGTCGGTTCCGGCTCGGCCGCTGACGGTTTCGCAAGCTCCATCACCAAGTTCAACCTCCCCGGACGGGTTGTACCCCAGCCAAGGTTTTGTTCGATATCCCAATCTAGGGTAGCAAATAAAATGCCGACGCCCGAGTACACCCTAGCATGGACGCAATGCATGATTGTGGAATGAGTTGGATTCGATTGCGAATTCGAGAAATGAACCGACCTGCCGAATAGATTGTGGGAATTCGGACGATTCCTGCCGGATTGGCATGAGGGGATGTCGGGAATGGGATTTCGTGAATTGAGAAACAACAGTTTCCGTAGGCGAGCCGGCCAGCGTGAGCTGCCGGATTCTTCTACGCGATCCGGAATCCGGCAGCTCACGCTGCACCGGCTCGCCGTGGTGAAAATTTTGAGTCCTCATTCGGTAAAACGGATTGAGGCGGGCGGGGCTGAGGATGCCGAATTCGTCGCTACGGCGGGCGGCGGATATGATTTGTTTCTGGGACTCCCAGCCCAAAGACTTCGCCGGGTTCTCATACTTGCAGAGGGTACACCGGATGGCGAAAGCGAAGAAGAAGAAATTCGCGCTGCGGGCCGATCAGATTCGGCCGCTCGCGCCGAATCGCGGCGGGTGTATCGCCACCGACCAGGTGATGGTCGACGGCCGCAAGGTGGGTTACCTGTACCGCGAGCCGCCGACGAATGACCAGGACACCGGGTGGTGCTTCATGTCGGGCGGGGAGTCGCAGGAGTACATGGACGACGCAGACAACCATGGGATTTACGATGTCAACACGGTTGCGAACTACGACCCGGAGATCATCCCGCTGCTCGATGCGCCGATCGGCTCGGCATTCGAGCGGGATCGGAGCACCGGGTTGTTCGTCGCCATTGAAGAAGAGTAACGCTGTCGGTGGTTTTGCCAGTGCCGCACCGACGGCTCATGCCACACCCTTCGCACCGACCGTCGGCAACTCCATTTTGAGTGGCACCCAGGTTTTGCACCCGGCGTAGTCGGGCTCCTCCGGGATCTCGATCACTTCGGCGGCCCGGAAGACATTCACCCGCAGCACGTACAGTCCGGGTGTGCGGTAGGCGAACCGCTGGCGGACGGTCGCTTCGCTCCAAATGTGTTCGGCGTCGAGTTTCAACAATTCGTCCAGATCTTGCAGGTAGTCCACGCTCGTCACGTCGACGAAATGAGACATCCGCACGAACCCGGCCGGTGGCCGATTCGCTTCGGCCGTTTCCAGGATCGCGTGTTCGCCGAGCTTGATGCCCGCTTGCTGCTGTTCGTGGAAGTGGGTCGGGTAGAGCCAGAACCGCGCGTGCTCGGGCCGGAAATTGCCCCCCTCCTCGTGGATGCCACCCTTGCGCAGAATCAACCGCTGCCGACCGCACGCCAACGCTTCGCAGATCGCGGCCCACTCTTTGAAGGCGATGTTCAACACGCTGATTCCTCCCGTTGGGGTCGGCCGAGCAAATCGTTCACCGCTTCGCGTGGCGATTGCCCCTCGTACAGCACGCGGTAGACACCTTGCAGAATCGGCGATTCCAGGCCGGCGCGGATGAGCCGCTCGTAGACGCTCTTCGCCGTGAAGACTCCCTCGGCCACTTGCGGGCCGGCGAGTAACTCTTGCAGTTTTTCACCTTGGGCCAGTCGCTCCCCGACGCGGCGGTTCCGACCGTGCGGACTGAAGCAGGTGGTCATCAAATCGCCGACGCCCGCGAGCCCATAGAACGTCGACGGGTCGGCCCCGTGCGTCACCCCGAAGCGCTGCATCTCGACGAGGCCGCGGGTGAGCAGCGCCGCCTTAGCGTTGTCGCCGAATTTCAAACCGTCGCAAATCCCGGCCGCGATGGCCAAGACATTTTTGAGTGCCCCCGCGAGTTCGACACCGATGAGATCGGAGTTCGTGTAGACCCGCAAACGGTCGGTGCCGAAGTGGCGCTGCACCCACGCCGCGAGGGCGGCATCCTCGCAGGCGGCGACCAGGGAAGTCGGCCCGCCGCGGGCGACTTCCTCGGCGTGGCTCGGCCCGCTCAGCACCACCACGCGGCCCATGCCGAGTTCCTGGCGGATGATCTCGCTCGGCCGACGGAACGTTTCGATCTCGATTCCTTTGGTGAGGCTCACCACGGGAACCGGATGCTCGGCGACACCGTGGAACAGTTTCAACGTGGAACGTAGGAAAGCCGTCGGGATGGCGGTGATCCAAGCATCGGCACTGCGGGTCGCCTCTTCCACCGACGAGGTAATTTGAACCGAATCGGGAATGCGGACTCCTGGAAGCTGCTGGGTGTTCTCGCGCAGGCGGCTCAACCGCTCGGCCACGTCGCCGCGGTAGCTCCAGAGCCGGATTTGATGCCCGGGGTGTTGGGCCAGCACCACCGCGAGGGCGGTGCCCCAGCCTCCGGAACCGAGAATCGCGAGTATCGGCATGATGGCCCTCAAACATTCTACAGTCGGAAGATCCCACCACTTCGCCCGAGAAAAGAACCCACTTCGACCAGTCTCGGTGGAGTTCGGAATTCGCGTCTGCCGATAAATGAAGTGCGTCATTCGGCTTCGAGCGAAGACCGACCAGGAGGGTTCCCCATGCGTCCGCACCAGCTCAAAGTGTTCCGTGCCCACGACGACGATTCCCGTACCGATTTCTTCGATTCCGAGCCACTCGAACCGACCGTGCGGGTTCGCCTCGGCGATCTGCTGCCCTTGGTGGCCATGGCCCAGAAGTTGAACTTCATCTGGCTCAAAGACTTCCTCGATGACGAAGTCTGCGTCACCGAAGATCTCCACCAAGTGCTGCAATCGTTCCGGAGTTGCCGGCCGACCGCCTCGTGAGGTCAATCGTCGTTGTCTTGATCCCGACGACGAAGCGCGGGTCGCACGACCGGGGGCACATCTTCGCCCCCTTCCCGCTTCCAAGCCGAGTAATTGTCCCACGTCTTTTCGCCCAGTGGAAACGGTCGAAACGGCACACCGGCAACCGTCAGGTAGCCGCGTGCCGGTCGGTCGTTACCCGATTCTTCCCGCTCCAATTGCACTTCGCGGCGCGACACGATGATCGTCGTTTCGCCCTTGTCAATCATAAAAGCGGTGTCGCCGAGTAGCTTGCCGGTGAGCGGTGGTTGCGTGTCGAAAAACACGGCTTGCGGGTCGACCTTCGGGTCGGAATATTTGATCTCGCGGAGCAGGTCGTTGAACCACCGGATCTGCGACCGGTTCGGCCGGTCCGCGAATTCGCGCCGCAACTGCAAATAGCCTTGAGCTTGGCGGAAACCTTGGACTGTCCACATGACACCGAGAACGGCGAAAATCGGCGAGATATCACCCGGCTTCACCTTTTGCCAAATCAGCACGACGCGGGCGATGTTCCAGAGACCGAAACAGGTCAAAACAATCGCCGCTAACAGCACCCCTTCGGCCGAGGGGAAGAGCCGGTTGAGAATGCCGCTGCCGAACTCCGAACAGGCCAGGGTGAGATAGATGATCCCGAACCAATCGTACTTGGTCTTGTCGGGCAGCAGGAACCACCAGATGGCAAGCATGATGCTGCCGAAGATGAGTGCTCCGGTGCTGCCCTTGCGCACACGCTCGCAGACTTCGCGGTAAGCGGCCACCCGTCGCAGCGTATGGCGGACTTCGTTGGGATCGATAGCTTCGTCGTCGTCGTACATGGTTCCGAATCTCGAGAGGAACTTCATCTCGTTACTGTAGTAGTTCGGTGGTGAACGTTGTTCGCCGCGAGGCGAAAGCCGAGCGCGGAATATCCGTGACGCAGTGGGGATTTCATGAACCCGGACATTTTCATGGACACTCGCCATCGAAACGAAGAACATGTTCGTGCCGGTCGTCGCCCACACCACGAACTCAACGAGAACCCACGATGAATTCCAGCCGACGCGATTTTCTTATGCAATCGGGAGCCGCCAGCGTCGCCGCAGCCGCAATGGGAACTCAGATCATCGGCGCGGAGCCGGCCAAGCCTGCGGCGAAGAAAACCCTGCGGGTCGGGTATGTCGGGGTTGGGTCGAAAGGGTCTCAGCATGTCGGCCACCTGCTCCGGATGGAAGGGGTAGAACTGCGGGCCGTGTGCGACATCGTCGATCTCCAATGCCGCGAGACGCAAGCGCAGGCCAAACGACTCGACAAGCACGTGCCGACGATCTATTCGCGTGGTGAGCGCGACTTCGAACGCATGTGTGCCGACGAGGAACTGGATCTCGTTTACACCGCCACACCGTGGGAACTGCATGTACCCGTCTGCCTGGCCGCGATGAAGAACGGCAAACATGCCGCGACCGAGATCCCCGCGGCGTACACCTTGGAAGAGTGCTGGCAGCTCGTGGAGACGTCCGAGAAGACCGGCCGACATCTCTGCATGATGGAAAACGTCAACTACATGCCCGATGAACTGTTGATCTACAACATGGTGCGGCGGGGCGTGCTTGGCGAGTTGATTCACGCCGAGGGTGGGTACCTGCATGACACCCGGCAACTGAAAATGAACGACCACGGGGACGGCCTGTGGCTCGGCAACCACCACGCCACCCGGAATGGCAACCTCTACCCGTGCCACGGCGTCGGCCCACTCGCGTGGTACACGAACATCAATCGGGGCGACCGTTTGGATTACATGGTCTCCATGAGTTCCAAAGCCCGCGGACTCGACCTCTATGCTGCGGAGCACCTGCCGGCGGAGCACCCGAAGCGGAAGCGAAAATACATCAACGGCGACGTGAACACGTGCTTGATCCGCACGGTGAACGGCATCAGCATCACGCTGACGCACGACACCGATCTCCCCCGTCCTTACAGCCGCAACAATTTGGTGCAGGGCACCAAAGGCCTCGTCAGCGGTTGGCCGAAATTGACGGTCAGCCTCGAAGTTCCCGGCAATCCGCACCCGCCCTGGGAATCGGGCGACAAGTTCCGAGCCAAGCACGAGAGTGCCCTTTGGACACACGCCAAGGAAGTGCACGCGAAGCTGCCCGGTATCACCAAAGATTTTGGCCCGATTCTCAAGGATGCTGTCTGGCACTACGCGCCGGACCCCGAAGTGCGGCACGGCGACTTCCTCGAAGACTACCGCCTCGTGGAAGCCCTCCGCAGCGGCATCGCTCCCGACTTCGACGTGTACGACGCCGCGACCTGGAGCGCCATCGCCGTGCTGAGCGAAAAATCGGTCGCCGACCGCAGCCGGCCCGTGGACTTCCCCGACTTCACGAAAGGGAAGTGGAAGAAGAATCCGCCGATCCAAATCATGGGTGTTTAAGTAGGCTCAGGCCGCCCAGAAACTCATGTCTATCGAACCAGGAATATCGGCGTATGCCTCGAATTACTGCACTCCGCCCGCAGTTGGTTGGCAAATGGAACGAGCGTGAGGTGCTGCGGATCATCCAGGCACGCGGGCCGTTGTCGCGCGCGGATGTGGCAAGATTATCGGGGTTGAGTGCCCCCACCGTTTCGAAGGCGGTCGCGTCGCTGTTGCATGCTGGGTTGATCGAGGAATCGGCGGCGTTGGAACCGTCGCGCGGTCGCCCCGCCTTGCAACTCCGGCTGGCCACCGCGTCGGTGCAGGTGCTCGGCATCGTCATCGATGCGGTTCGGTGCGAAGTCGTCCGTGCCGGCCTCGACGGCTTGCTGCATCCCGAGGGGGAGAGTATCCCCACGCCGCCGACTTACCCCAAATTGATCGACGCCTTGGCGAAGCAGTGCGAAGTGTTGATGCGCCGAGAGACCGTCACCACGCTCGGCCTCGGGGTCAGTTTGCCGGGGTTGATCGACGACCGCCAGGGGCGCGGGGTCCTGTCGCCGAACTTGCCGATCACCAACGGGCAGCGGCCGGCTACCGACTTGCAAGAACGCCTCGGGTTACCGGGGGTGTTGGTTCACGAGACGCACGCGTTGTGCCTCGCGGAACGGGACTACGGCTTGGCCGTCGGGTTGGACGATTTTGCGATCCTGGATGTCGGTGCCGGGGTCGGGTTGGGCGTCATGAGCGGTGGGCGAGTATTGAGTGGACATAGCGGGTTGGCCGGCGAAATCGGGCACATCACCGTGGTCGCCGACGGGGGCCGGGCGTGCGGCTGCGGCAACACCGGTTGCCTCGAAACGGTCTGCAACGATGCCGCGTTCGCCCACCGCGTCGGCCGAAAATTGAATCGCACCGTCGGGATCGACGAAGCGTTGGCTCTGGTGCAATCGGGGCGTGGACCACTCGCGGGGGAACTCCACGAAACGGCGAAGTACCTCTCCATTGCGGTCGCTGCTGTGGTCAACCTGTTCAACCCGACGACGGTCTTCATCCACAGCAAACTGTTCGCAGCCGACGACGACTTGTTTCAACGGGTGGTGGATCTCACCGCGAAACGGGCACTCGGGCCGTCGTTCGCCGATTGCCGCATCCTGCGGGCGAAGGGGACGAAGTTGCAAGGGGCCGTCGCCGCCGCCGTGCAACGGGTCACGAATGCGGTGGCGACCGGCCCCGCCGGGTAACTCAATGCTCCGGCGACAAGGTACCCACCACAACTTGACTCGCACCGTAGCGCGAGGTCATGCCCGGTTGGGGGAACAAGCCGCCGCCGAAAATGACGACGGCGAGAGCCAAGATCGCCAGCCGTTCGGGCCAAGTCACGGGGAGTTCCGTCGTGCCGACTTGACGGAGGCCGGTGAAGAGTGCCCAGTAGGCCCGCATCACGGCGATCCCGTTCAACCCGGACACCACGATGATGACGATGCCGATCCAGAGGTTGGATTCGAGCGTACCATCGATCAGCAATTCCGCCGACACGAACCCGAGGGTACCGGGGAAACCGACGCAGGCGAGACCGGTCATCAGGAAGCCGATGGCCAGCATCGGCGAGCGGTCGTACAAGCCGTGGAAGGACTTCAACGACAACCGGCCATGGCGGGCTTCAACGGCCCGGAGAACCACGGTGAGGCCGCCCGCGGACACCATGATCGAAAACCACAGGGCGAGTGCCCCGGTGACACTCAAACGCGTGTGGACTTCCAACCCGACGAGCACCAGCGACGAGAAGCTCACGAACAGGTGGCCGAAGAAGCGGCGCGTGTCCGTTTGGACGATGGCCATGCCGCTGGAGTACACCGCTGTCGTCAGCGAAATGAGCGTCACGGCGGTGAGCAGCCACGGCGGGGCGACCGGCACGGCGAGCCGCACCGCGATGTAGACGCCGAGCATCGGCGTGACCATGAGCACGGCCGAGCTGAACGAGCCGTTCTCGATGAGGTCGAGAATCCAGACGTGGGCCGGGAATACACCGGAGCGGATCAAAACCGCGAGGATCAGCAGGATGGCGCCGATCTCGGTGTCGCCGTTGGTGACGAGTGCCCAGCCGCCGATGAGCAGCGCCGCGAACGGGATCATGTGGAGGAGGTAGACGGTGGTCGGTTTTTTCGCGTGCCGTAAGTCGAAGTACGACGGTGCGGCGCAGGCCACACTGAGACCGACAAGGAGCCACGGTTCGCAGCAGGCGAAGGCGGCCAAGCGCAGCGACAGCGACAGTAGGTAACGGGTGGCACCGAACGATTCGGCCTTCCACTTCGACGTGGTCACGGCCATCAGCAAATGCAGCAGAGCGATCACCGGCAGCAGCGGGGCACTCAGTTCATCGACACGGAGGATTGGCCCCGTGCCGGAACTACTACCTGTGGTTTGGGCGAGCCAAGCCAGGAATGAAGCGCCAAATGCGAGTGCGCAGCCGACCGAGCAACAGCGCAGTGCGACAAGTTTATCCCGGACAAACGCCACCGGCAGAGCGAACAGCAATGGGATGGCCACGGCGATTTCGAGCCACGGTAGCAACAGCAGATTCATGAATGGATCTCCACCAGGTCTGACAAAACTTTCTGGCAGTCAACAAAAGCTGAACTCTCGGCCGTGGGTGAGACCTCACCCCCCAAACCCCCTCTCCGAAACGGAGAGGGGGAGCCAGACAAGCGAAAATCGATTCAGCTTCTGGTCGTAGGAGTCACCCCCTCTCCGCTTCGGAGAGGGGGCCGGGGGGTGAGGTCTCAGTTGGAATTACAAGCCGTTCAAATGCTGCTAGTAAGTTTTGCCACTCCCGATTCCACCAATTCGGCTTTCACCGGCGGCACATCCGCGATACGAACCACTTCAACAGGCTCGGTGGATGTCCCCGTGCCGTTCAACCAACCGATCCACTTCGTTTCCAGCGCCGTCATTCCTCGGAACAGTTTGAGGAACGGCCGGGCCAAGAAGTCGTTGAGGATCGTATCGAGGTAGCCGCGCTCCAACCCGAAGCGGTAGAGGCCGAGCTGCCAGCGGGACGCCGGCCCGCCTGCGACACGCGGCAACTTCCCGCCGATGGCGTTCTCCACGAGCTTGTAGTCGAGTAGCAGGCTCGGTGCCCGGATGAACTGGAGCGTCCGCAGGCAGGCGTGTCCGAGCAAGTGAACGAGTGCGAGATAGCGGAACCCGAGGCCGATTTCTGCGACGATGATGCCCACTTGGGTGAGCGATGCGAACGACAGTACCGACTTGATGTCGGTCTGCACACGGCCGACCAAGTAGCCGTACAAAGCGGTGGATAGTCCCAAAATGACAGCCGCGGCGGCCAATTCGTCTGATTGAGTGAACAGCGGACTGAACCGCAACAGCAAGTACGCTCCGAGGTGAACGGAGAGCGCGCCGTAGAAGACGGCACTCGACGGCGTCGGCCCTTCCATCGCCCGTGGCAGCCAGCCGCTGAACGGGAGCAGCGCCGATTTGCCGGCGGCCGCGAACAGGAGCAAGCCACCGATAATGGCGGCGTTCCGCGAACTCAAACCGGTGACCCCGTTCGGCCAGACGCCGTCCCCAACGAGTTTGTGGAAGTCCCCTTCGCCGGTCAAGCGGTGGGTCAGGATCGCCGCCAGCAGCAGCGCCGCATCGGA
>JANXWE010000191.1 GCA_025351325.1 Fimbriiglobus sp. | reverse complement strand
TTTCTTCTTAAACCAGTCGGTAAAAAAGTACGCGTAGGTCGCCCCAAGAATCACGGCCATGGCCACGAGGAATAGCGAGCGCTTGTTCATGTCAGTTATCAGAGACCGGATTGCGGGCCAATTATTCAATCCGGTTCGATTTTAGGGACAGGCACCCATGCGTCGGACAGTGTATTGATAAAACCTGGATCAAGAAATTTATGCGTCCCTACAGTCCTGATTTTGTTTCCCGGCGGGCAGCCTTCACCCTGATCGAGCTGCTCGTGGTCATCGCCATCATCGCCATTCTGATCGGGCTACTTTTGCCGGCCGTGCAAAAAGTCCGCGAAGCGGCGGCCCGGATGCAGTGCACCAACAACTTGAAGCAACTCGCTCTGGCGAGCCACAACTACCACGATGCCAACTTGAAGTTCCCGATGGGTCGCAATGCCACAGCGATCTCGACACATGCGTTCTTATTGCCGTACGTCGAACAAGACAACGTCTTCAAACTTGTCGACTTCAATGTGCTTTGGAATCACTCCAACAACACGGCGGCTCGCGCGGTGAACATCAAGACGTTTCTCTGCCCGTCCGATCCGGTGAGCCAGACGCCAGCGGGTTGGGCCGGAACCAACTACCGGGCCAACCAAGGCAGCAACTTGTTGTTCAGTCAGCCGTCGTCGAATCCGAGCGACCCGAACTCGACGATGCCAGCCCCGAACGGCCCGTTCGTGCCTTTGGTTACCAACAACATCGCCAGCATCACGGACGGGACGAGCAACACGGCGGCATTCAGCGAGCATTTGAAAGGCGACTTCAACAACGGCGTGTCGAACCCTTACGACACCTTTTGGCCACGCACCTACCCGAATACCCCTGACGAAGCCGTGAGCCAGTGTGGGGCCATCGATCCTACCAACTTGAGTTTCCAGCGGGTGTCGGACGTCGGCGCCCCGTGGCTGCAAGGGTACCACTCCACCACCGCGTACTTTCACGTCAGTGGGCCGAACACGCGATCGTGCATGTTCCCACCGGGGCGAATCAGCACCACCGCCAGTAGCGCTCACACGAACGGCGTGATGGTCAGCATGTGCGACGGTTCGGTGCGGTTCTTCACCAATGCCATTCCGCTTCCAACCTGGCGGGCGCTAGGCTCGAAAGACGGCGGCGAAGTTGTCAACGAATAACCCCACTGGAGTTTGCATGTACCGAATTCTGTTTCCCCTGCTAGCGCTCGTGCTAGCGGGGTGTGGCGATCCGCCACCACTGAACATGGCGACGACTCCGGAACAATCGCGGGCTGCGTTCGTGAGTACGCTCGACGCCTGGAAAGCCGGGGCCACACCCGAATCGTTGACATCGAAAAATCCGGCCGTCTACCTCGCCGATGAGAACTTCGCGCGCGGTGTGAAACTAATCGACTACAAGCTCGAAGGCGAACCGATCGTGGTCGGGACGGGGATGACCTACGTGGTCTCCCTCACGCTCCAAGACGGTGCGAAAGCGGCCAACACACGAAAGCTGGCGTACCGCGTGGTCACGCAGCCGAACATCTCGATCTCCAAAGAGGACTCGATGCCATGACAATGACAACGTGGTTATTTCTCGCCGCGTTCGCCGTTCCATCGGCCGATCCGGCGCCGCCGAACCCCGAGCCGAAGAATGTGCCGGTCACTCGGATCGAATTCAAGGATGCGCTCGAAGGGTACAAGACGGCGAAACCTCGCTTGCCCATGCCACCTGCCGACCCGGACAACACGAAGTCGAAGGTGAACAACGGTTGGTTCCGTTCGTACTATTTGTCGCACCTCGGCACGGGTGGGCAAACCGTCGCGTTCTCACGCGAACCGGATTCGGCACTCACTCTGGACGGCACGTTCAAAGTGAAATTGTTCTGGGTAACCTCGCGGACGAATAACTGCTTCTACTGACTGGGTCATCAAGAACATAAGCTCGCGGTCGCGGGCCAATCGGATGATCAAATTGCAGCGTTGGAAGGGGACTGGAAAGAATTCAGCGAAGCGGAGCGAACGGCACTCCAATTCACGGTCAAGTTATCGACCTCGCCGCACGAAGTGACCCAGGCGGATCTGGACGGTTTGAAGAAGCATTACACCCCGAATCAGGTATCGGAAATGATCGTCGCGATCGCCGGTTACAACAGCATCAACCGCTGGACGGACGCTTTGAATATCCCAGGCGAAAGCACGGGGAAATTCTTTGCGAAGCCCGGTTCCAAAGACGACTTCAGTACTTTCAAGACGCCAACTTCGGAGAAGTACGCGGGTCAGACATCGTCGGTGGCCCCGCTGACCAAAGGTGAAACCAAGAGCTGCAAACCAGCGGCGGTTCTGAGGCCGAAGCTGGAAACGCGCGACGAAGTCGAGGCCGCTTGGAAAGCCGCAGTGACGCGCAAGCCGCAATTGCCGATGGCGGACGGACCGGAGGCGAATTGGGAACGGTCGCTCAACATCTTCGCCAAGTCATCCGCGTCGCGGATTGCCGGGTTGAAAGTGGCGGCTGAGAAAGGGGATCTCTCCTCCAAGCTCAAAGCGGAAATCGCCTGGGCGACGGCTCGTGAAGACCGGGCGTGGTACGCGCTCGATCTAGCTAAGCGACGCCTAAAAACGGCCGGCATGACAGACGACCAGATTTTCGCCCTCGACGGTGACGCCAAAGAGTTGTCCGAGAAGGATCGTTTGGCACTGGCGTTGGCTCGCAAGATCACGGTGGCTCCAGCCTTGGTAACGGACGCCGATGTGGAAGGGCTTCGTAAGCACTTCGCTGATCGGGAGGTGGCCGAGATCGTCCACCACGCCTGCAACGCGGCGTTCTTCAACCGCGTCACGGAAGCGGCCGGTTTGCCTCTGGACAAGTGAAGTTCACGAGCAGTGATGGGCCGGGAGCGTCCCTGGCCATGGATCAGTCACTGTTTCTCAAATATCCGCGCAACGTTGTAGCCTCGATGCCGAGGAGCTTCGTAAGGCGGCCAAGTGGTGGAACGACCATGCTGTCCCGAAAAAATTATAAAAGAACGTGAATTTCTCAAGGAGTTTGAGGTTGAATTCAAGATCGTCCTTCGGTAGCGGTAGCGGTTGCAGTTGTGAGATAGTGTTCTTTCGCGGTGTATTTTATCTTGTAACTTGATTTGTTTTCACCGTATCGAAATGCGGTGAAATCGGAGTTCCGAATTCGGACTCCTAATCTTTCATTCTTCCCTCTTGTTCATTCGGAGTCTCGGTCATGAAACGCCTCCATCGTTCCGGATTCACCCTCATCGAATTGCTGGTGGTCATCGCCATCATCGCCATTCTGATCGGCCTGCTGCTGCCGGCCGTGCAAAAAGTCCGCGATGCCGCCGCCCGCCTCCAATGCGGTAACAACATGAAACAAATCGGGATCGGCCTGCACACTTACGAGTCGGCGAACAGCAAATTGCCGCCCGGTGGCCAAGGGCTGACCGAGGGCACACCGCACAGCATTTCTTGGTACACGGTCGGCACGAGCGAAACGCCCATGCCCGACCCGTTCGTGCCCGGCTACAAGCAGGCCTATTCGCTGTTCGCCCATCTGCTGCCCTTTGTGGAGCAGGACAACATCGCCCGGCAGCTGGATCTGAACACGCCGTACAACGCGAACCCGGGCAACATCGCGGCGTGCAAAAACATCGTCAAGATTTACCTGTGCCCCAGCGATAGCCTCCGGGGCACCCCGACGGACAGCGAAGGCTTCGGCTGCGCAGATTACGGGGCGACGCTCCACTGCAACATCAACCCCACCGCTGGGGCGACTCCGGCCAACGGCAGTCCGTTCCTGATCCCCGGTGCGCTCGGTACTCGCAGAATCGGCATTCTGGAAATCACGGACGGCACCAGTAACACGATTGCCGTCGCCGAAGACGTCGGACGGAACGAGAACATGGACTCGCTTTACCCGGATCCGGTGTTGGTGGCGGGCGGCGCCAGCCCGAGCATGCGGAAACATTGGCGCTGGGCTGAAGCGGACAACGCGTTCGGGGTCTCGTACCCGCCGAACTACCACCAAGGCGTCTCGACGGCGACGTGTTTCAAGCCGTGGAAACCGATGAACTGCGGCGCGAACGACGAGATGTTTTCGTTCCACACCGGCGGTTCCAGCGTCGTCTTCGCCGACGGCCACGTGACGTTTCTTCGGAACTCGGTGTCACCGCAAGTGCTCCGGGCGTTGATCAGCCGCGCCGGCGGTGAAGTGCTCAATTCCAGCGACTATTGAACACTCACCCCCTACGGAACCGTCGATGAACGCCGTCAGTAGCCCGCCAATGATCACGCCGCGCCGAGCGGCGAATTCGATCCGTTGTTATTATCGCCCGGCCGTCCTATTCGCTGCGGGGTTGCTGCTGGTCGGCACGTTTTGGTTCGCCTCACGCTACCCTCAATTGCTCAGCAAGTCAGAGCATTTGGGGGACGCGTTGCCGAGCATGGCCTACGGCGGTGAACTGTTCGCCGTGAACGCGTCCGCCCCGGTCTGGGAGCGGGTGCTGGCCACCATGGGCAACTGGCTCAACAGTATGAAAATCGGGATGGGGTTCGGCGTGCTCCTCGGGGCACTGCTGCACACCGTGCTCTACTTTTATCCGCTCAAACTCGGCACCAACCGCTACGTGAACTCGGTGAAAGGGGCGCTGATCGGCGTCCCGGCGGGTGTCTGTGCGAATTGTGCGGTGCCCGTGGCTTGCGGAGTGACCCGCGGCTCCGGACGGGTCGAAGCCGCACTCGGATTCTTGTTTTCCTCGCCCAACTTCAACCCGGTCGTGGTGGTGATGACCTTCACCGCTTTGCCCGTCGCTATCGCGGTCACCAAGTACGCCGTGCTGGTACTCGTGATTCTGGCGGCAGTGCCCGTGTTGGTGGGTTGGGCCGAACGAAGTGCCAAGCCGACCAAGGGGTTGACGGAAGACGGGCACTGCGCCGTTGATCTCAGCATTCCGTGCAGCAAATCGTTGCCGCAGGTACTCGCCGAGTTGGGTCGCATCTACCTCAAAAATGTTTGGGGCCTCCTCCGGCCGACGTTGCTGATTATGCTCGGGGCCAGTCTGGCGGCGTCCATTGCTCTCGTTCTGGTACCGTGGGGCGAACTCCTGGCCGACAAAACTCCGCTGACGTTGGCGTTCGTCAGCTTGTTGGCAACGGCGATGCCGGTGCCCATCGCCTTGGATGTGATGTTCGCGGGCAATCTGAATGCCCAGGGAGTTCATACCGGTTATGTCGCGTTGTTCGCCATGAGCCTCGGTTCTTACAGCATCATCCCGAGCATCTATTTGTGGCGGGAAGTTTCGCGGCGGTTGGCGGTCGCACTCTTCTTGATGTTCTGGGCCATTGGGTTCATCTGCGGTTTGGTGTTTTGAATCGGTCAGTCGAGGTCGTGTCATGTTGATGCGGTGGATGGCCATTGGATTGGTTTGTCTCGGCGCCGGCTGGCTCGGGTGCACGAAGCGGGCTGCGCCGGAACTCGCGGTGCCCGAGTCGGCCACGGTCTCGTTCAGCGATGTGACCGCGAAGACGGGCATCCGCTTCAAACAGACCAGTGGTGCCACCGGGCGCAAACTCTTGCCGGAGACGATGGGCGCCGGCGTGATCGTCTTCGACTACGACAACGACGGCAAACCCGACCTCTACTTCGTCAACAGTCGCCCTTGGCCGTCGGCGATCCCGGATGCCAAACCCACGGGTAGCCTCTACCGGAATCGAGGGGATGGCACCTTCGAAGAGACCACAGTCTCGGCCGGATTGAATATCCCTCTGTTCGGAATGGGGGGGTGCGCCGGCGACTTCGATAACGACGGCTTCCCCGATTTGTTCATCACGGCGGTGGGTGGCAACCGACTATTCCGCAACGTACATGGTACCCACTTTGAAGATGTGACAGAATCCGCAAAGTTGAACAGTAGTTCATGGCCGAGTGCTAACACGGCGGCGGAGTTCGAACGCTGGAATCGGCCGGTGTCGTTTCCATCTTCGGCGACGTGGCTCGATTTCGACGGCGATGGGCGTCTCGATCTGTTCGTCTGCGAGTACGTCAATTGGTCGCCGGCGCAAGACCTCGGCATCGCCGCGATCTTGCCGGGGGGGCAGCGGGCCTATGTGCCACCGACGCAATTTGCGGGCACGCATTGCAAGCTCTATCGGAATCTGGGCGACGGCCGATTCGCCGATGTTTCCGGTGCGTGCGGGATCGAAGTGAGCGAACCGAGTGGGCCTAATGGCGACGTGGTTCCGGTCGGAAAATCGCTCGGCGTCGTCGTGTGCGACCCGGACGACGACGGTTGGCCCGATCTCGTGGTGGCCAACGACACCGCGCGGAACTTCTTCTTCCACAACATTCCCGATGGTCGGGGTGGGCGGATGTTCGAAGAGATCGGTCTGACGTCGAATGTGGCATTTTCCGAAGGGCGACCGCGCGGCGCGATGGGCATCGACTCGGCGGAATTGGAGCCGGGGAAAACCTCGGTGCTGATCGCCAACTTCAGCAACGAGCCGAACACGCTGTTGGCCGTGCGGAAGACGAAACCGCTGCTGTTCCAAGACAACGCCATGGCCTGGGGGCTGACGGCACCGAGTCGGGGGCCGATGAAATTCGGTGCTTTGTTCTTGGACTACGACCTGAACGGCCGGCTCGACCTGTTGACGGTGAACGGCCACCTGGAACCGGACATCGCACTGGCGCGGCCGCAACAGACCCAGGCGGAGCCGGCCCAGCTTTACCGGAACGACGGGACATTCGAGCTGCCGAATTTCCACAGTGTCACCGACGCGGGTGATCTGCTGAAACCGCTCGTGAGCCGGGGATCGGCGTACCTCGATTTCGACGGTGACGGGTCGCTGGACGTGGTGGTTTCGACCAACGGTGGAGCCGCGAAACTGTTCCGCAACGACAACAAAACCGGCCACCACTGGCTGCGTTTGAAATTGGTTGGGGATGGCGTGCGCTCCAACCGCGATGCCATCGGGGCGACCGTGGAAGTGACCATCGGCACGGAAGTGCGACGCTTCTACTCGAGCAATGCCCGCGGGTATCTGAGTCAGAGCGAATCGGTGATCACGGTCGGTTTGGGTGAGCGGACGGCGGTCGACCGCGTCGCGGTTCGCTGGCCGGGGCGGAATGCCGGAACGCAAACGTGGACGGCACTGACAATTGATCGGGAACACCGATTGGTGCAGTCCCCGCAATAATTTTAAATTCATTCGAGGTTATCCGATGTCCATTGAATCCTTCGATCCCGCAGCGGTGGTGGTGAAACGAACCCGGCCGGTGCCGAAGCCCTACGTCTCCGCGATCAAGCCTTGGTTGCGACCACTGCTGTGGGGCACGTTCGCCGGCTTCGCGGTGCTGGGCGCCACCGGCGTCTATTTGTCCGGCATCAGCCTGATGAACTATCTGCAGCCCGGGAGCACGTACACCACCCCATTCACCTTCTGGATGTTCCTGGCCCACGGGGCGGTCGGCCTGCTCGGCACGCTGCCGTACTTGGTGTTCGGGCTGGCCCACTACTTCACTTCGCGGAACCGCAACAACCGCAAAGCGGTCCGGCTCGGGCTGGCGGTGTTCGGCCTCGGAATTCTGGTCATTCTCACCGGTGCTGCGCTGTTCCAATTCGAGGGGCTGCCGCAATTGCCGACCGGTACCCCGACCCGGTTGGTCGTCTATTGGTTGCACATTTTGATCCCGGTCATCTGCATCGCGGCGTACATCGGCCACCGCAAAGCGGGGCCGCCGATCAAGTGGCATTACGGCAAAGCGTGGGGGGCCATCGTCGGCGTCACCATGCTCGGGATGGTCTGGTTCCACAACTACGACCCGCGCGCCGACGGCCGCAAGGAATCGAAAGACGGACTCCAGTATTTCGAGCCGTCGAACGCCCGCACCGCCGACGGGAAGTTCATCGATGCCAAAGTGTTGATGAACGACGGCTACTGCATGAAGTGCCACCCGGATATCGGCAACGATCACTTGCACAGCGCCCACAAGTTCAGTTCGTTCAACAACCCCGCGTACTTGTTCAGCGTCAAAGAGACCCGCGAAGTCGGCCTGAAGCGGGACGGCAACGTGAAAGCCTCGCGCTGGTGCGCCGGCTGCCACGACCCGGTGCCGTTCTTCAGCGGCCAGTTCGACGACGCGAACATCGATTTCGAGAAACAGGAGACCGGCCACGCCGGCATCACCTGCGTGGTCTGCCACAGCATCACCGAGGTGCACGGCCCCCAGGGCAACGCCGCCTTCACCATCGAAGAGCAGCAGCAGTACCCGTTCACGTACAGCGACAATCCCGTGCTCCAGTGGATCAACGGGCAGATGGTGAAAGCCAAGCCGGAGTTCCACAAGAAGACGATGCTCAAACCGGTTCACAAAACGGCCGAATTTTGCTCGACCTGCCACAAGGTGGCCCTGCCGGTGGAGCTGAACCACTACAAGGATTTCTTGCGCGGGCAGAACCACTACGACTCGTTCCTGCTCTCCGGTATGGGCAACGGCAGCCGCAGTTTCTACTTCCCGGAGAAGGCCAAAGACAACTGCAACAGCTGCCACATGCCGTTGGTACCGAGCACCGATTTCGGTGCGAAAGACTTCGACGGAACCGGCGGTCGCAAGGTCCACCACCACAGCTTCCCGGCGGCCAACACGGGGCTGTTCGAGATGTTGAAACAGGAGCCAAAGTACGCGTCGATGGCGGCGGGCTTCGACAAAACCACCCAACTCAACACCGACTACTTGAAGGACAAGAAGCTCCGCATCGACCTGTTCGGAATCAAGAATTTCAAGCCGGACGGCAGCGTGGACGACGAATCGCTGACGGTCTTGCGGCCGAAGTTGCCGGAGTTGAAACCGGGGAAGACGTACCTGCTCGAAACGGTGGTTCGGACGCTGGCGATGGGGCACCATTTCTCGCAGGGCACCGTCGATTCCAACGAAATCTGGGTCGATTTCACCGCGAAGTGCGATGGCAAAGTGATCGGCCGCAGCGGGGCCACGCAGAATCCGGACGACAGCGGTGCCGTCGACGATTGGTCGCACTTCATCAACGTCCACATGCTGAATAAGAACGGCCAGCGGGTCGACCGCCGCAACCCGCAAGAGATCTTCACGCCGCTGTATGACCACCAGATTCCACCCGGTGCGGCCAACGTGGTGCACTACAAACTGACCGTGCCACCGGACGCCAAAGGGCCGGTTGAGGTGACCGTGCGCTTGCGGTACCGCAAGTTCGATCAGACCTACATGGACTACATCTACAAGCCGCTGAACCGGCCCGCGCCGAAGCTGCCGATCGTCGACATGTGCAGCGACACGGTCACCCTGCCGATGACCGGGTCGGCCGGTGTGGCGGCACAAACGTCGCCGATCCAACCGGCGTGGCAGCGCTGGAACGACTACGGCATCTCCTGCCTGATCGAAGGGAACCCCATCCACGTGAAGAAGGGGAACCTACGGCAAGCGGAGGTGGCCTTCAAAAAGCTCCTCACGTTGGATGCCAAGGATGCCGTTTGGCACGCCCACGCGAACTTGGCCCGCGTCTACATCGACTTGGGCCAATTGAAAGCGGCCGCCGACGAAGTGACCGCGTCCGGGGCGTGCGATCCGCCGGCCCCGTGGTGGCTGCAAGCGTGGTTGTCCGGGTCGGCCCTGGCGGAAAACGCCAGCTCCAAAGCCGACTGGGAAGCGGTGGCCGCGCAGTTCGCCAAGATCGTCGAGCCGAAGAATCAGCCCCGGGAACGGAACATGAACTTCACCAAGGATTACGTGGTGATCGGCCGCTTGGCCCAGGCGTACTTCCGACGCGCCCAATTGGAAGCCCAGGGCGCCGAGGAACAGACGGAATTCCTGATGAAGAGCGTGGCCGCCTACAAACAGGTTTTGGGGTTCGACCCGGAAGACATGCTGGCGCACTACGGGTTGAACCAGTGCTACAGTTTGTTGGGGGCGAGCGCGCCCAATGGAATCAGCCCCGTCGACGGAACTCTCGATGAAGTGCGACAATTGACCTTGGCGACGAACACGGGTTCCGTCGCCGATCGGACGGAGGTCGCGTTGAAGCTGAGCGATTCCGTCGGCAAGCTCGGTCGGAAGCGACCGGATTCGTCGGCGCCGCGCTTGAAACCGCTGCAAGAAGCCCGGCTCAAGCTCCAAGAGGTCTACACCGCCGAAAGCGACCCGTCGGCGAAAGCCGCATTCGCCATGGCGTTGTCGTCGCTCCACCGCGAGCTGCATGCCCTCTTCATCCAGGATCAAAACGCCCGCTCGGCGATGGTGAAGTACCGGGAATCGCACCCGGCAGCGAATGCCGCGGCCGAAGCGATCATCATCTATCCGACCAACCGCACGGGGGCACCGGGGTTGACACCGTGACGAGATGTCACCCCTGCTTCCACCGCAACTTCGCGTCGGCGATGGCGGCATTGTTCCCCTCGGTCGACAACGGGGGGTGGACTCGGTAAATCGGGGCGCGGGCGTGGCGGTGCGTTTCCGTCCGCAGGTGGGCCAGCAGGTGGTGTCCCATGCGACGTTCGCGTTCGGCCCGCAGCGAGGCGATGTCGACGGGGGCGATCACGATCTTCTCGCCGGAGCCGGGGTCGGCTTGGGCGAGTAACCGGCCGTCGTAATCGACGACCATGCTGCCGCCGGGCCAAGAGAACGGCGGATAGTGTTTGAGGCGGGCGCCCTGGTTGGCGGCGACGACGTACGCCATGTTTTCCAGTGCCCGGCAGCGGTTCACCGTCGTCCACCAGTCCATCGGCGGTGTCGCGCCCCACGGGTCCATGTACGCCGAGACGCGGATGAGAACTTCCGCCCCTTGCAGGGCCAGTTCGCGGATCGCTTCGGGGAAGAGCCAGTCGTAGCAGATGGCCGCACCGAGAATCCCGATTTCGGTCTCGGCGACGGGGTAAAATGGCTCGGTGTAACCCGCCACATCGTGCGGGCTACTGTGAACCTCCCAGGGAATCCACGGGTTCACTTTGCGATACTTGTACAGCAATCCCTCCGGCCCGATCAGGCAGGTGGTGTTGAACACGTGGCCCGGGTACTTGGCATCGACTTCGAGGAAGGTACCGGTCTGGATGAAGAGGTTCCGTTCCTTCGCCTTGCGGTGGTAGCGCTCGGTCTGCTCGTTCGGCAGCGTCACCGCGAGTCTGTCGCGCAGCTCTTCGACCGTGTGGTAGATCGGGGCGGCGTGGGCGAACTCGGGGAAGACCACCAAGCGGACGTCGCCGAACGGGGCGTACCCAAGTGCCGCTTGGTCGATCATCGCCAGCATTCGGCCGACGCGGTCCGGTAATTCCTCCCGCGTGGCCGGGTTCGGGAAATCGGTTTGGATGGCGGCGGCCAGATAGCGGAGCGGAGACGCCATGGATCACCCGGATGGAAACTCAGTTGAACGAATCGATAGGCCCAGCGTAATTACTAGCACCCGAGTCCGGATCAGGAAATACCACCGATGAGCCGCCTTTTCAAAATCGTCACCGTGCTGGTCATCCTCGCCGGCGTGGGCTATGGTGGCTACTTCGGCTACAAGGCGTATCTCGCCTCGAAAAAAACACCGGATCTAGCAGTTCCTATTGGAGAGACGCTCGGTCGGGTCGCCCTGCCGGTACCGGACGTGAAGTTCACCGATGTCACCGCCGCAGCGGGGATCCACTTCACGCATTTCAGCGGGGCCACCGGCAGCAAGTTGCTCCCGGAAACCATGGGTTCCGGCGTCGTGGTGATCGACTTCAACAACGACCACCGGCCCGATCTTCTGTTCGTCAATAGCTGCCCGTGGCCCGGTCAACCGCAACCGGATAAGCCGCCCTGCTTGGCGTTGTACCGCAACAACGGCGACGGCACGTTCACCGATGTCACGGTGGCGGCCGGCTTGAACGTCACACTCTACGGCGTCGGGGCGTGCGTCGGCGATTTCGACAACGACGGCTTCGAGGACTTGTTCGTCACGTGCGTCGGCGGCCACCGGCTCTTCAAAAATATCGACGGCAAACGCTTCGAAGATATCACCGCGAAAGCCGGAGTGGCCGGGCCGGGGATTTGGCCGAAGGACGAATCGAGCGAAGCCTTTCTCAAGCACGCCCCGCCGATCCCCTTCGGGACCTCCGCCACGTTCGTCGATTATGACGGTGACGGTAAACTCGACCTGTTCGTCTGCCACTACTGCACCTGGTCGCCCGCGATCGACCTGGGTATCAAGTCGACGCTCACCGGCATCGGCCGCACGTATCAGCAACCGACGTCGCTGGAAGGGAACCAGTGCAGCCTATACCGGAACAAGGGCGACGGCACCTTTGAAGACGTCAGCGAGGTGGCCGGCGTGCGGGTCACCGAGGTCGATGGAACGGACGAAAATGCCCGCAAGCGGTCCGTCGGCAAGTCGCTCGGCGTGATTTTGTTCGACGCCGACGGCGACGGCTGGCCCGACCTGCTCGTGGCCAACGACACGGTGCGGAATTTCTTGTTCCACAACGTCCCCGACGGCAAGGGCGGTCGGAAATTCGAAGAAAAGGGACTTCAATCAGGCGTCGCCTACGCGTTGGCTGCGGCACGCGGGGGGATGGGCATCGACGTCGGCGAATACAAGCCGGGGCAGCAGGCGGTGATGATTGCCAACTTCGCCAACGAACCGACGACGTTCCTCGTTCTCATCAACAAAGCGCGGCTCTTGTTCGCCGATCAAGCCGGTGCCACCGGCCTCGAGGGGCCGAGCAAAGGGCCGCTCAAGTTCGGGAGTTTCTTCTTCGATTACGACCTCGACGGCCGGCTCGACATTCTCACGGCCAATGGCCACATCGACCCGGACATCACCAAGTTGCAGGAGAAACAAACTTACCAACAAGCCGCGCAACTCTTCTGGAATACCGGCAGCGTATTCGAGCCGGTCACCATCGCGTCAAGTGGGGCCGATCTGTTCAAACCGTTGGTCGGCCGTGGCAGCGTCTACCTCGATTTCGACGGCGACGGCGACTTGGACGTGGTACTGACCGAGAACAACGGCCCGGCGAAGCTGCTGCGCAACGACCAGAAGACGGGCCACCACTGGCTGCGGTTGAACCTGCAAGGCGACGGCGTGAACAGTAACCGCTCGGCCATCGGTGCCGAAGTGACTGTCGAAGCGGGCGGACGCACTTACGTGCGGACAATCACCGGTGCCCGCGGCTACCTCAGCCAGAGCGAATTGACGGTGACCGTCGGCCTCGGGAAGATCGACACCATCGACAAAGTGACGGTGCGCTGGCCCGGGAAGAAAGCCGATTCGCAATCGTGGACCCAACTGAAGTGCGACACGCTGTACCGCTTGAAACAGGGTGACGCGAAAGAAGCCGTCGAGACGTTCGGCACGAAATGAGAGGGTCTCTCGAACCGTTCGTGGCACTGTTTCCCTAAGATAACTGTTATCGTTCGTTTCCCAGTTGCCTTTCGAGTCGCGCATGAGTTTGTTGTTGTCGGCCCGGTCGATCGCCAAGAGTTTTAGCCACCGGCCTTTGTTCGCGGATCTCTCGTTGGACTTGCGAGCCGGCGAGAAGATCGGGTTGATCGGCCCGAACGGCGCCGGCAAGTCAACGCTGCTCAAAATCTTGGCGGCCGTCGAAGTGCCCGATTCCGGGGAGCGCTCGGTGGCCCGCTCCGCTCGAGTGGGCTACCTGCCCCAGGAGGACACGTTCCCGCCGGATCGCACCGCGCGGGAAGTGATCCTCGACGCGCTGGCCGACGACGACCTCGAAGACCACGAACGCGAGATGCACGCCGCCATCGCCCTCACCAAAGTCGGCTTGGACGACGGCGACCAGATGCCCGACACCCTGTCCGGGGGTTGGCGCAAGCGGCTCGCCGTGGCCCGTGCGCTGGCACTGCGGCCCGACTTCCTGCTAATGGACGAACCGACGAACCACCTCGATCTGCCCGGCGTCGTCTGGCTCGAAAAGTTGTTGCGAGCGTCCCCGTTCGGGTACCTCGCCGCCACGCACGACCGGGCCTTCTTGCGGGCCATCGCCCCCGAGATCATCGAGATCAGCCGGGTCTATCCGACGGGCAGTTTCCGCGCCGACGGTGGCTACGACAGCTTCGACGAGAAGCGCGAACTGTTCCTCGAAGCCCAGGGGCGGCAGCGCGAAGCGGTGGCCAACCAAGTGCGGCGTGAGTCGGAATGGCTCGGCCGCAAAGAATCGGCCCAGCGGAAAAAATCGAAGTCGCGCATCGGCGAAGCGGCCGACCGCCGGGCGGTGCTCGCCGAGTTGAACTACCGCACGGCGGCCGCCGGCGCGGCCGGGATCGATTTCGACGGCACCGGTCGGCAGACGAAGAAACTGCTGACGGCACAGGGCATCGGCAAATCCCTCGGCGGCAAGCCGCTGTTCCACGACATCGATTTGATTCTGTCGCCGGGGATGCGGCTCGGCTTGCTCGGGGCCAACGGCAGCGGCAAAAGCACCCTGCTGAAAGTGCTCGGTGGTGAACTCGATCCCGACACCGGCGTGGTCACGCGGGCCGATGGATTGCGAGCCGTGACCTTTGAACAAGGGCGTTCGTCGCTCGATCAAAACATGCGGTTGCGCACGGCGTTGTCGCCGAATGCCGACTCGGTGATCTACCGCGGTCAACCGCTGCACGTGGCCGCCTGGGCGCAGCGATTCCTGTTCAGCCCGCTGCAACTCGACTTGGAACTGGGGGCACTCTCCGGCGGTGAGCAAGCCCGCGTCCGCATCGCCCAACTGATGCTCAAGCCGGCCGATTTGCTGCTGCTCGACGAACCGACGAACGACCTCGACATCCCCGCGCTGGAAGTGTTGGAAGAGAGTCTGTCCGAGTTCCCCGGCGCCATCATCCTCGTCAGCCACGACCGCGATTTGATGGATCGCCTCTGTACCGAAGTGATCGGGTTGGACGGTCGGGGCGGATCCAATTCGTACGGCAGCGTCGGCCAATGGCTGACGTCGTACGAGAAGGCCAACGCCGCGCTCAAGGGCGACGACAAAGCCAAGTGCAAGGGGGAATCGAAACCCAAAGCCAAGAAAATGAGCTACAAGGAGCAACAAGAATGGGATGGAATGGAAGCGGCCCTGGAAGCGGCCGAGGCTTCGGTGGCGGCGGCGCAGGCCCTCGTCGAAGCGGCCGCAAACTCCCCCCGCCCCGTCCTGACGGCGGCGTGCGGCCAACTGGACGCGGCCCAGGCCCAGGTGGAGAAACTGTACGCCCGCTGGCAGGTGCTCGAAGCCAAGCGGAGTGGATCGTGAACAACGCGGCGCCGACCACCGGCCCGCTGCTGCCGTGGCTGCTCATGAACTTGCAGCCGATGAACCGCACCCGCGTCAAGCAGCTGCTGCTGCACGGCCGCATCAGTGTCAACGGGGTGACCGTCACGCAGCACGATCACGAATTGCAGATCGGCGACCGGGTGGAGATCGGCAAACATATCACTTCGCCGCACTTGGCCCGCTTGGGGATTCGGATCGTGTATGAAGACGATGCTCTCGTGATCATCGACAAACCTTTCGGCCTGCTCACGGTCGGTACCGACACGCAGAAGGTCGATACGGCGGTGGCCCGGCTCAACGAGGCACTGGAACCCCGGCACGCCCACGCCTTCCTGGTTCACCGTTTGGATCGGGACACCTCCGGGTTGCTCGTCTTCGCCAAGAGCATGGACGTCCGCGACAAGATGCAGGAAAAATGGGAGAGCGTGACCAAGGAGTACTTGGCCATCGTCGTCGGGACGCCGACGCCACCGGTCGGTCTGGTCGAGAGTTTCTTGCTGGAAGGGCCGGACTTGAAGATGCGCAAGAGCGTCGACCCCGAAGCGAAGCTGGCCCGGACGAGTTACAAATTCGTCAAGCGCACCGGGCGTTACTCGTTAATGGAATGCACCCTCGAAACCGGGCGGAAGCACCAGATCCGCGTGCACCTTTCCGACTTGGGTTGCCCCGTGATCGGCGACGACAAGTACGGTTCCAAACACAACCCGGCCCGCCGGCTCGGCCTGCACTCGTGGAAGCTCACGTTCCCGCACCCGACCACCGGGAAGCCGCTGGCGGTGGAATCGCCCTTGCCCGCCGTGCTGGCCGCCATCGTATGACGGCGCCGATTTATTTGGACTTCAACGCGACCACGCCGGTCGATGCCCGCGTCGCCGAGGCGATCCACAAGGCGGTGCGAAACCTCTGGGGCAATCCGTCCAGCGCCCATAGCTACGGTGCGGTGGCGCAGTTGGCCGTCGACCAAGCCCGCCAGCAAGTTGCAGCGTTGATAGGAGCCGAGCCGGACGAAATCGTCTTCACCGGTGGCGGTTCCGAGGCGAGCAACCACGCGATCTTGGGTACTTGTTTGGGTCGCCCGAGGGGACTGTTCGCCAAGCTGTTCGGGCGCAGCATGGGCCACATTATCACCAGTGCAATCGAACATCCGGCCACGCTTGCCCCCATCGACTACCTGAAAAGGCTCGGAGCCAGTGCGACGGTGGTCGGGGTCGATGGTTTCGGTCGCATCGATCCGGCGGATATTTTCACTGCGCTAAAACGTCCGACGCGGCTTGTCAGCATCATGCATTCGAACAACGAGGTCGGCACGCTCCAACCGATCCGCGCCATCGCCGAAGCGGCCCATGCACACGGTGCATTGATGCACACCGATGCGGCGCAATCGCTCGGCAAAGTTCCGGTGAATGTGACCGAGCTGGGCGTCGATTTGCTGACGGTGGCGGGGCACAAATTGTACGCACCGAAGGGCGTTGGTGTGCTGTTCGTGCGCCGCGGCGTCAAACTCGAATCGTTGATTCACGGCGCCGATCACGAATCGGGGCGCCGGGCCGGAACCGAGAACGTGCCGTACATCGTCGGGTTAGGTCTGGCCGCCGAGATCGCCCGGTTGACGTTGGCTGAAGAAATGCCCCGGCTCCAATGTCTGCGGGATCGCCTGCACGAGGCGCTCCGTGCCGGACTCGGCGACCGACTGACGCTCAACGGCCATCCGACCGAACGGTTGCCGAACACGTTGAACGTGAACTTCCCCGACTTCACCGGGGCGGCGCTCTTGGCGAAGCTACCGGGGTTGGCCGCCAGTACGGGTGCGGCGTGCCACGAGAAGGGGAAAGAGGGCCAGTCGCCGGTGCTCTGCGCGATGAAAGTCGATCCGACCGTGGGCATAGGGGCGGTCCGTTTCTCGGTGGGCCGCGGTACCACAGACGACGAGATTGACCGCGCAGCCGCGATGATTTTGAAGCTGTACGCGGTTTGCTGAGCGAACGACCCGCGAGCCTATTGGCCCGCGCCAGTCATTTGGCCGGAATCGGGATCGCCACTTTGCAGATCAGGCACGTCACGGTTTTGCCGCGATCCGCCGCTTCGACGAGCATGTACTTGCGGCACTTCGGGGCCGGGCAGCGAATGGCGATGACCATGACAAACTCCGGCGGCGTTAGTTCCAGGGAGCCAAATCGAGGAAGTTCTTGAGCAAGATCGGGCCTTCCACCGTCAGGAAACTTTCCGGGTGGAATTGCACCCCGTGCAGCGGCCACGTTTTGTGGCGGACACCCATGATCTCGCCCTCGGCCGTCCACGCGGTCACTTCGAAATCGGGGTTCGTCCACGTCTCTTTCTTGATCACCAGCGAGTGGTACCTCGTCGCGTCGAACGGGTTCGACATGCCCGCGAAGACTCCCCGGCCGTCGTGATGGATCGGTGACACTTTGCCGTGCATAATCCGGCTATTGCGGATGACTTCGCCGCCGAAGGTGTATCCGATGCACTGGTGACCCAAGCAGACGCCGAAGATCGGAATCGTCGGGGCGAACGCTTTCAGTACGTCGTTCGAGATGCCCGCTTCTTTGGGGGTACACGGCCCCGGCGAGATCACAATATGCGTCGGTGCCATCGCCGTAATTTGCGCGATCGTGAGGCGATCGTTCCGATGCACCTCCATCGGCAACTGCGGGTAGATCTCCCCGAACCGCTGAACGAGGTTGTAGGTGAAGGAGTCGTAGTTATCGATGAGAAGGATCATGGGAGACATAACGAGTGCGGGTGTGGAATGCGATATCTTATTCGCTCGGCTTTGACTTCTCGCACCGTTTTGACATCCAGATAAGAAACACAAAAAATGCAGCTTGTGTAACGAGAGCAACCACTACCCCGGCTGCGATCCGCAGTAGGATCGAATCAGTATCGCGAGCCAGCCGATATCCACTGGCGAAACCCACTGAAAGTGGGATGACCCAATACAGTAGTTCGATTAAGTTCAACTCTGTCTTCCGGGAACTTCTGGGCGCTGGCGACAGTGGCTAAGTATTTCTTCGCCTAAGTGTTCGGAACGCACCGAATCGATGAGGATGTTGCTGTCGAGCAGCATCAATCTTCCTCCCGCCCTGGGAGCGGGCGATCCTTGCGGATTTCCCTCTGCCATTCGAGCGGATCGGGGAAATGCTTGTGGATGTCGCTCGCCGCCAAGCGTTCGAGTATGGCCGCGAGCTTCTCATTCCGAAAGGGAACCTTCGGAACTTCACTTTCAACAGTCACGATCACGCGGATTCCTTCGCCCTCTGGGGGTGCGGCGTCCCACGCGATTTGTCCGGCGCTGAGTGTACCGGTGTATGTCTGCAACATGATCGCCCCTCGGAATCGAGACTCCGATAGCATTGTATCCACTCAGCTTGGCGGGAAGAGATTCTGCACGGTGACGGTGCTACGGATACCATTCATCGAATCGCGCCTCATGCCACTTGCAGAAGCCGTCGAGTCCCTTGTGATACTCTATGCCCCAAGGCAGGCCTGCGTTTCGTCCGCAGACGTGCCCGAAAAAGACACGTGTCCGACCACGCGAATCTTTGATGACCAACGTACCATGACCAACGTGGAACCCGTGACTGTCGATCCCGTAACCGAAAATCCATTCGCCATTCTCGAACCGATGGTAGAACCAATCTGGGTGTACTGCCACTGCCTCATCGGGATCGTGGAACGGTTCCATTTCCACGATCAATTTGCGAGCGGCACTCGGCGTGCCTTCGGCGTAGTTGTGCCGACCTGTTCGCCTGGCTTCGTGAAAGTCGTGGTCTTCCTTGGTCAGCACAAACCAGTAGAGGTATTGGCCGCGGAGGAATGCCCCTCCGCAGCAAAATAGACATGGGGAAATCAACACGACGATCAGCAGGATCAATCTGACAGCGCGCCATAGCGACGAGTACCAGCTCCGATTCAAGCGGTATCGCCGGCCGATCCACATAATATCACCCCTGCCGGGCGGGGAACTTCTGGGCGCTGTTGGTGGTGGCGTCGTACTTTTTCGCGTCCGCTTCGTCGGTCACCACTTCGAGCACGGTTGCGAAATCGGCCACGTCGTACCAGCCGCCGTCGGCGAAATCGATTACGGCGCAGCCGTTGTAATTGATCGTCACAATTCGGCCGATGCGGCCCACGAATCGCTTCAAATCGGGCCGGGCTTCCGGCTTCACCCGGACGTGTTTATCGGTCCACTCGCGTTTCAGTGCATCGACCGATTCGAATTCCGGAAAGCGCATGGGTCACGGCTTCGTAGTAGGTGTCGACACCACACGCTTGCGGAAGAGGCTGGAGGAGACGGCGTAATAGATGATCGTGCCGACGATTCCGATGGCCGCCGCGTAGGGCCACAGATGCGGGTACGTCGAGAGGACGTACAAGACTCCCCCGAGGCCGCCGAGGAAGAAGGTCATCCGGAGAATCCAGGTGGCCGCTTCTTTCAGAATGCGATCCCAGCGGTCGTGCCGGGTGGCGCTGTACACCAGGCTCACGGCGAAGAGCAGAATCGGTAAGTTCCAATAGATACTCGCGGCGGCGAAAAGTGTCATCCGGCACCTCGGGTCGGTTTGCGGGCCGGTTCGTCTTCTTCGCGAACCATGGGGCCGGAGAGGGCGTCGTAGATCACCAAGATGTTCAGCACGCCGGCGATCACGGTGAAGACCCAGCCGAGATCCCAATGCTTGTCGCCGTCGCGCTGGAGCTTGTTCAACGACGATTCCGCCGGGGTCTGCATGTATTCGCCGAACAGGGTGTTGGGCTTGGCTTTCCAACTCTCTTTGTTGGGGTCTTCCGAGCGTGGCAACGGTTCGGTCGTCTGGTATTGAACGAGCGCCGGCCAGGCGGCGATGCCGATCCAAAATTGGCCCGCGAACTCCCGGCGGTACGAAAGATCTTTCAAAACGCTCGGCATTTTCTTCCCGGCCACCTGCACATCGGTTTGCAGACTGTAATCGCCGAGCCAAACATTCTTCCAACTGCCCAACGAGAGGCCATAGAAAAAGAGGCCGTAGAGGCAGACGAAGTACAGCACGCCCTTGCCGATGCGTCCTTGGATGATCTGACCGAGTCCCGGCAACAAATAGCTGAGGAATGCGGCTAGCGGATCGAGTTTTCGCTGGCCGGGTGGGGCGACAATCATGGTGACTCAGGGGTGGGCCGGACGGACGCCAACATTTCTATCGGGGCATTATAGGAACCACCGGAACCCCGGCCAAGGCAACCAGGACGTACCCAGTTCGGTCACCCTGTCACTGCCAGGAGACCCTTCAACAATTCGTACATCGGTTCGGGGGAATCTTCCTCCGGGCGCAAACGCAGGTACAGCGACTGGTCGTCCACCACTTTGATTCGACCGCCGGAACTCGTCTGGAGCTGGGCCGCTTTCTTCGCGTTGCGATAGCTGAAGACCAAATCTTTGCCATCGCGGTGCACCCCGGTGACGTGCCAGCGGACGCAACTCAGACGAACCTCGGTGGTGCGCAACAACCACTCCACGGGGTCGGGTGGCGGGCCGTAGCGATCCTGCAATTCTTGGCGGAAGTCGGCCAGCTTGTTCGGATCGCGCAACCGGGCCAGCCGGCGGTACACTTCGATGCGCAGCTTCTGCCCCGGCACGTAATCGCGTGGCAGGTAAGCCGGCCAGGGCAGATCGACATTTACTTCCACGGCCTGCTTCGGCGGCTGGTGCTTGAGTTGCCGGACGGCGTTTTCGAGCAGTTGGCAGTAGAGTTCGTAGCCCACCGTGGCGATGTGGCCGCTCTGTTCGTTGCCCAAAATGTTGCCGGCCCCGCGGATCTCCAGGTCGCGCATGGCGATCTTGAACCCCGAGCCGAGTTCACTGAACTCTTCGATGGCCTTCAACCGCTTCTGGGCATTCGGCGACACCAACTTGACGGGGTTGACGATGAGGTACGCGTACGCCCGCAGTTTGGTGCGACCGACGCGGCCGCGTAGTTGGTGCAAGTCGGCCAAACCGTACTGATCGGCGTCGTCGATGAAGATGGTGTTGGCGTTCGGGATGTCGAGGCCGCTCTCGATGATCGTCGTCGCCACGAGGATGTCCGCGTCTTTGCGGATGAACGCCAGCATCGCTTTTTCCAATTCCCCTTCGGCCATTTGCCCGTGCCCGACGACGATCTTCGCCTCGGGCACGATCATCTTCAATTTGGCTTCGATGTCCAGAATGTCGTGGACACGATTGTGGACAAAGAAGACCTGCCCGCCCCGGTTGAACTCCCGGTTGATCGCGTGCCGAATCATCTTGTCGTCCCAACTGACGATGCGCGTTTCGACCGGGTACCGATCCGGTGGCGGCGTCTCGAGGTTCGAGATTTCCCGCACGCCGAGCAGCGCGCTGTGCAGCGTCCGCGGGATCGGCGTCGCCGTCATCGTCAGAATATCGACCGTCGTCCGCAGCCGTTTCAGCCGTTCCTTGTGCTCGACGCCGAATCGCTGTTCTTCGTCGATGACGACCAAACCGAGGTCTTTGAATTTGACTTTGTCCGAGACCAGTCGGTGCGTGCCGACGATGATGTCGATGGTCCCCTCGGCGAGGGCTTTGATCGTCTCGCGCTGCTTCGCCGCACTTTTGAAGCGGTTGAGCACCTCGACGCGGAACGGGTACTCGGCGAGGCGCTGCTGAATCGTCTTGTAATGTTGCTCGGCGAGCACCGTCGTCGGCACGAGGATCGCCACCTGCTTACCGTTGTCGATGGCCTTGAAGGC
>JANXWE010000180.1 GCA_025351325.1 Fimbriiglobus sp. | reverse complement strand
TCCGTCCCTTCGAGCGTGAGAATCGGCAGATAGACGATGAGGATGATGAGTTCGCCGAAGAGCGTCGGTCGGCGTACTTCCGTGGCCGCCTCCAGAATAATGTCGTTCTTACTCTTGCCTTCGGCGTTGTGCGACAGCCGGCGGACGCAATTTTCAATGAGCACCACCGACGAATCGACGACCATGCCGAAGTCGAGCGCACCCAGTGAAAGTAGGCTTGCGGCGATGCCGAAGCGCCACATGCCGGTGAACGCGAAGAGCATCGACAGGGGGATGGCGAGGGCCACGATGAACGCCGCCCGGAGGTGGCCGAGGAACAAAAACAACACGGTGACAACCAGTAATCCCCCTTCGAAAAGGTTGGCTTGGACGGTCTCGATCACGTAATCCACCAATTGAGTTCGGTCGTAGACGGGCTGCACCTTCACCGACTTCGGCAAGGTCTTTTTGGTGTCGTCGAGTTGCCGTTTGAGGTTCCAGGTCACCTCGTGGCTGTTCTCGCCCATCGTTAAAAATCCGAGGCCGAGCACCGCTTCGCCTTGGCCGTCGGCGGTGACCGCCCCACGCCGCATTTCGCTGCCAATTTTGATCTCGGCGACATCACCGATTAGGACAGGCACTCCATCTTGTGTGGCAACGACGATCTTGCGGATCTGATCCAGGTTGCTGGTGCGGCCGATGCCCTGGACGAGCACCATGTTGCTGCCTTGGTCGATGCTGCCACCGCCGACGTTGACGTTATTTTCGCGGAGGGCGTTGGCCACGCGGTCGAAGGTCAACTGGTACTTGGTGAGTTTCAGCGGGTCGATGCGCACCTGATACTGCCGCTCGTGGCCGCCCCACGAGTTCACCTCGGCGATGCCTTTGACTTGGCGCATCTGCGGTCGGACGACCCAATCGTGGATCGTACGAAGCTCGGTGACGTCGTCCCCTTTGCCGGTGACCACATAGTGGAAGATTTCGCCCAAGCCCGTGGAGACCGGCCCCATTTTGGGGCGGTCCATCCCCTGCGGCAGTTGCACCGTGGCCAATCGTTCGGTGACGAGTTGGCGGGCGAAGTAGATGTCGGTGCCGTCCTCGAAGATGACGACGACTTGCGATAAGCCGAACTTCGAGATGGAGCGCAATTGCGTGATCTTGGGCACGCCGTTGAGCGATTGTTCGATGGGGAAGGTGAGCTGGCGTTCGATCTCTTCCGGCCCCAGAGACGGCGCGACCGTGTTGATCTGCACTTGCACCGGTGTGGTATCCGGGAACGCGTCGACGTTCAGTTGGGTCATCGCGAAGCCGCCGAGCGCCGCGACGGCCACGGTGGCCAACACGACGAGCCAACGGTAGCGGATGGAGAAGCTGAGGATTGCGGTCAGCATGAGCAGTGGGTAGTGGGTAGTGGGTAGTGGGTAGTGGATAGTGGTCAGTTGCCGGAGAGAGAACGGATCAACCCATTCAGAATGCGGCCGACCTCGGCGGTTCGGGAAGAGATGTTTTCACACTCAGTCTCGGGCATATATTTCAGGCGTAAGCTCAGCTCAATTTGTGTTTCCACTTCTTGGAGCGAGCCTTTGGATATGTGCAAAAAATGGACGAAATCTTTCGTGGTCGAGCGGCCCTGGCCTTCTGCGATATTGCACGGTATCGAAACGGCGGCTCGGCGCAGTTGGTTCGTCAACGAGAACACTTCCGATTTCGGGAACGCCTCAGTCAATCGATAGACTTCCACGACCAGATCCATCGCCTTCTGCCAAGCGATCAAATCGCGGTACTGTTGAACGGCCATCGGTTCCCCTCGTTTCTGTCACTGCTTCTCGCCGATTCTGAACATTGCTACTCCTGACTACTGGCCACTGACCACTATTCACTGGCCACTGCTACTTCGCCCCATGACACGCACACCCTTCGCCCAAACCCCCGCGGAGCAACTCGCTCAGCAGCATGCCACTTCCTGTGGTGACAACTCGCTCCCCCGTCTTCAAGCCGACGATGATTTCCGTGCGGCGGTCGTCCTTGGCCCCGATGCGGACTTTGCGGACGTTGAAAACTTTCAACGACCCCTCCTTCAAAAAATCTTTGTCGCAGACGAAGACCACGGTGCAGCACCCTTCCGAGTGCACGGCGGCATTCGGCACGACGATGGCTGTCGGCTCTTCCCGCAAGATCACCCGGCCGGTACCGAAGGTATTGGCCTTCTGCTGGCCGGCACTATCCGCGAGGTTCGCCCGGATTTTCACCGTCCGCGTTTTCATGTCGGCTTGCGTGCTGATCCAGGCGATCGTGCCCGTCAGTACTTCTGCCGTCGCGTCGGATTTGAAACGGATGACTTGTTTGGATTCGAGCTTCAATTTCGCGGCATCCTCACTCTTTACATCGAGAGTCAACCAGAGTGAACTCGTGTCGACCAACTCGAAGAGCGTTTTCGCGAGGTCGACGATTTCGCCGACGACCACGTCGCGCGACACGACGGTGCCGTCCATCGGTGCGAGCAGTGGCAGCAGGCTCGACGTAGTCTTTTTGGGATCGAATCCAGCGGTCACATCGGCGGGGATCGCCAAGAAATGCAACTTGAATTTTAACTGTTCCGCAGTCGCGAGTCGCAACTCGGTTTCGTCGAGGGTCAGCCCCAAATTCACCAGCGCTTGCCGTGCGGCATCGAGTCGCAGTTCCGTTTCGCGCACGGCGGCTTCCGCCTCACGCATCCGAAGATCTGGCACGGCCCCGGCGGAGCTTTTGATGCTGTCCAGGATCTGCGATTTCAACTGGAACAACCCGAAGGCGATGAGCAGTTCCGACTTTGCTTTCCCGACCTCGGCCGCTTCGATGATTGCCAGCACCTCGCCCTGCTTGACCTTGTCGCCGAGGCGTTTGAAGACGCGGACGACGCTACCGGGGGAGCGGCTCGACAAGTGCGCCACTTTGGTTTGATCGTAGCCGATTTCACCGGGGGCGGAGATGAACTCGACGACGGGATCGCGTTCGGACGCAGTACCGACGAGTTCCGTCAGGAGGCCCGACTTCGTCACCGCGTCATCGTCGGCGAGTTGAAGCCGGCGCTCGTGGAGTTTGCAAGCTTTGAGGTTTGTTGGCCGCGGTGCGAATTCCAACGCGAGTTTCGCCTGCTGCAAGCCGGCAGCGTTCCCGGACTGGCAAAGCGTGCAGTCGGGGATTCCGTGCGTATTGCACCAGCTGATCGACGCTGCTTTCGGCAGTAATTCGGGGTGACACTCGACGCAGACCGACTCGGGGACGTTGTGATCGGCGCACCAATCATCCTTCTCGACTTCCTCGCCGCGCAGCACCGATGCCTTCGGCATTTTCCAGTTGTGCGCATGCCCCCACCAAGCGAGAGCAGCGATGGCACTCATCACCAGCAGTGTGGGGATGAAGCCGCTGGTGTAGCGCACGGCCCGGAAAAACCCGCCATGGGAAATGAGTTCGCTCATGGGCGATGACCCTCGGAATCGGAATGGAATCGGACGGAGAAACGTGACCGAGAATCGGTCAGATGAGCAGTGCGCAGCGCAGAGAATAAAGTGAGTACGAAGTCCGAACGGATGTGGATTTCACGAGAGTGATCGTACTCGGCGCGTAGCTTCGCACAGTGAACTGAACCGTCGTCTCGGTATCGAACGCCAGGTGGTCCAAAATTGAACTCGAGGCACTCGCCGTCGCTTGATTCAAAGTCACCACTGCCAAACAACCGGGTTCGTGATCGACCGGTTTCGGTTGTCCCGAATCCGAACGAATTCCGGATAAACCGCCGTCATCGTGATCATGATCGTGGGAACAGCAGTGCTTTTTTTTGAGGGGTTCCGACCGATTGCACTGCGACCCGGTGGAAGTTGGCTCGGAGCGTGGTGAATCGAACCAACCCAGTTTGCAGATGCAAAAGCCGGGTGGCAGCAAGAGTGGCAGGCAGGCCACGATCAGGAATGTTCGAACTGCGAGACCCAAGAACCGATTCCTCCAGAGTCACAGCAAGATTATAGCCGCTTTTTCACAGCTCCGCTCGTGGCAACATACTTCGCCGGTTCGGATTCCCCGACGGTCTTTAGCAAGTCGGCCACGATGTCGTCGCTGGTTTTGCCTTCGGCCTGGGCTTGGAAGTTGGCCGCCACGCGGTGCCGGAGTACCGGCGCGGCCGCTTTTTTGATGTCGTCGATGGCGACGCTGAAGCGTCCGTCCATGGCGGCAAACGCTTGCCCGGCCCTGACCAAATATTGCCCAGCCCGCACGCCGGCACCGACGTCGACCATGCGCCGGACATACTCTGGCGAGGTCGGATCTTTCGGTCGGGTCGCCCGCACTAGCTTGACGACATAGTCGGTCACAAAGTCGCTGACGGGGACACTCCGCACGAGTTTCTGCAAGTTGATAATCGCTTTACCCGTCATCACTTTCGTGAGTTCAGGCGTTTCGTCCTTAGCCGTCTGGCTGACGATCCGCTTCTCTTCGTCCAAAGTCGGGTAGTCGACGTAAATGTTGAACATGAATCGGTCGAGTTGAGCTTCGGGCAACGGGTAAGTGCCTTCTTGTTCGATGGGGTTCTGCGTGGCGATCACGAAAAACGGCTCGGGCAATTTGTGCGTGTCTTGGCCGACGGTCACCTCCCGTTCTTGCATCGCTTGCAAGAGGGCTGCCTGCGTCTTGGGTGGTGTCCGGTTGATTTCGTCGGCAAGAACAATGTTGGAAAAGATCGGCCCGCGGACGAAGCGGAACTCTCGTTTGCCTTGGTCGTTCTCGTCGAGCACCATGGTGCCGGTGATGTCCGACGGCATCAGGTCGGGCGTGAACTGAATCCGCTTGAAGCCGACGTCCAGAATCTGGGCGATACTGCTGACGATGAGTGTCTTCGCCAGCCCGGGTACTCCAACGAGGAGGCAGTGGCCCCGGGTGAAGACGGCCGCGAGAATTTGCTCGACAACTTCGGCTTGGCCTATGACGACCCGGCCGAGTTGCTCGGTCATTTGACTGCGAGCCTGCGAAAATTGCGACAGATAATCTGTGATTCGGTCTGCGGACACCGGGTGATCCTTTCGGTGGATGGCAACGATTCCATAACCATGTTAGTCGGTTGCGGTTCGGTCTGCGAGGGCCGCGTCCTCGGAGAACTCAATCCCTGCGTAGATATCGGCAAGCAGAATGTTGGCTGGAACAGAGTGGAACGTGAGTGTTTCGGCTAGCCCGACGAATGAAACGAAATTCCATGAACCATCCGCTTGGCGGATGAATCGTTCGCAAACCGCTTCGTCCTGGGCCACGAGGATGTACTCCACAAGGGTCGGGATTTGTTGGTAGTTGCGGAACTTCGCTCCGCGGTCGTACTTCTCGGTCGACGGTGAGAGAACCTCGATGATGGCCGTCGGGTTGACGATGGAATTGGCATCATCTCGGGCAAATTGGGGGGTTCCACAGACGACGAGAATGTCGGGGTATGTGTATAACCCGGTACGTTCAACTGTGACCCGTTGATCGGACGACATCGTCCGGCAACGCCCACCTTTGATCCGCGAGCCTAATTCGACTGCGACATTTTCTTTGATGAAATTGTGTCTCGGACTGGCCCCGGCCATGGCGAACATCTCGCCGTCGAAGAACTCGCTCCGGTATTCCGCCGGCCGCTCGATGTCGAGGTATTGCAGGGCGGTCAACTTGGTCGTCCGCAGCGCGCTCATGGTTCGACCTCCGGGGCTGACGGCATTCTACATCTCCGGGCCGACCTCCGTCGCCTTCCGCATCTCCACCTTGCCGCCGACGGAGACGGCGAGCGGCTCGTCGACGGGGTGATGGAGGGCGAGCACATCGCCCTCTCGCAGGTCGATGATCTCGGCCGACGAGAGGGCGACCTCGTTGAACCGGACCGATACCGAGACGGGCACCTGATCCAGCCCGTCGAGCAGCGCCTGACCGACCATGGCGGGTTCCGAGACCGGTATGGCGGCACGGGCGATGTTGCCGGTCAGGTCCTCGAGTGCGGGCTGCATCGACGCGTACGGAATGCAGATCGAGGCCTGCCCCTCCCGATCACCGATGCGCATCGTGAAGGTGATCGACACGATCAGGTCGGTGGAGACCGCGACCTGGGCGAACTGGGGGTTGGCCTCCTGATGGAGGAGTTGTGGGGTGAGCGTGATGATCGAGTCGAAGGAGCGGGCCAACTCGACGAGCGCGCGGTCCTGAACCTGGCGGGCCAAGGCCATCTCGATCTCGGTCAGCGGATGGTCACTCAGGGTCGATCCTCCCGGTCCGCCCAGGAGATGGTCGATCGCCTCGTAGAGCACGGGTACCGGCAGGTTGAGCGCGGCTGTGCCCGGCAGCGGAGCGAGCGAGATGATGGCCATGCAGGCCGGATTCGGAAGGGCTCGGATGTATTCCTCGTAGGTGAGCTGGCTGACGCCCTCGAGGCTGACCTCGCAGATGGTCCGGACCGTGGTCGATAGCGTCGACGCGAAACGCCGGGCGAAGGTCTCGCCCACGATCTGCAGGGCCCGCACATGTTCGCGGTTGAACTTGTGGGGCCGGCGGAAGTCGTAGAGCGTCGGTGTCGAGCTCGTCGACCTCGTTGGCATGCCTTCCCCGATCGGTGGACCGGGGGTGGAGTTGAGGAGTTCGCGAGGCTTTCGTGAGGTTTGAATCGAACGGCCACGTGTGAGCCGCCGCTCACTCGACTGCGGCTAGGTGTCGAAACCAGCCCTATCGACGACCGCAGGCTCTCGAACTTTGTCGAGCAATGCCGCTGCGGACGGCATTCGGCGACAATGTTCGCGCAGGAACCTCGGAGCTACGCCTACGGATGCAGCCCGATGATCAGCTTGCGGAGGGATTCGTCTGCGATGGCAACTGCGGGCACTCATTCGTGGCCCCTGACCATCGTGGCGGTCAATTTGTCCGGGAGAGGATAATCTCGGCGCTCGATTGGATCGATTGGGCCGCCGCTCGTGATTGCAACTCGCCCCGAAGGGCGGCGTTGATGGCCTTCCACCCTGCGTCTTCGATCGCCGGGAAGGCTGGCAGTGACGGGTACGTAATCATGGACTCGGCAATCGTGGATGTCGTGATCGCAAGGCGGCGACGGTCAACGCCGCTGACGGGCACGATCGCGGCCAATGCTTCGGTGTGGGCGCACATTGTGCCGCCGCTGGCATCCAACTCCTGCGCCTGCCGGCCTATCAGCCGTTCCAGCAGCTGGGCCGCGGCGGGATCACCGCAGGTCGTGGGAATGGCCCATGCATGACAGCCGGAGTAGCTGACCCGCCGGGCGGGGCCGGCCGGATAACGATGTGGTTCGAGCACCGTTGCCACGGGCGAGCGGGCGATGGGACCCCAGGCACCCGGCCATGCGCCGGCGGCATCGAGTCGTCCGTCGAGGAGCGCCCTGTCCACGTCGTCGTACTGCCACGTGATCAGATCGCTGGGCGCACGCGAGGCGATCCGGCAAAGCAGCTCAATGCTCTCCTCGGCCTCAGGGCTGTCCATGCAGGGTCCTCCGTGGTCGTCGAACAGGCGGCCCCCCATCCCGACGACGAGTTCGAAGAACGTCCCGAACAGCCCGGACTCCCGCCCGGGAAATCCGAACACGACGTCGCTGTCCGCGAGTGCCTGCCAGCTTTCGGGGACGACCTCGACCCGATCCGATCGGACCCACATGATGCGCACGTCAATCAGTCGGGGCAGGCACCGCAACTGCCCCTCGTAACGGCACAGGTCGACCGCGAGAGGCGCGAGCGCGCCGATCGCCGCCGGCGTTGTCATCGGGTCGAGTGGCTGGAGCCACTGCGCCTGCGAAGGTGCGTACTTCGAATGCGTCGCTATGAGGTCGAGCCGTTCGCCGGCGGCCAACATTTCGGCCACGCGCCTGTTGAGGGTGGGGTGATCCTCGTGGAGAAGAACCTCCACTTGTTCGGGGTCGAACAGTGCGTAAAGGTGGTCGTACATCGGTCCTCGGACCAGAGCGATGCGCAGCTTCACGGGACGGCTCGAGGGCCGTCGATGTCGAGGGCGATCACGCTGGCGAGGCCGTCGAGGAGATGCTCCGGAACGTCGATGATGATCTCGCCCTCGGGATCGCGCTCGAGCTGGGCCATCACGCCGGTACGAATGGAGAACGTCAGCTCCGCGCCGCTTCCGAGCATCGTGGCCCGAGTGAGTCGGCGGACCGGGAGTCCGCGAACGGTGACCGTCTCGTAGG
>JANXWE010000136.1 GCA_025351325.1 Fimbriiglobus sp. | reverse complement strand
GTCTGCGGTGACCGCTGTGACGCTGAGTGAGGCGAGCACCACGAGCAAAATAAGACGAAGCATGGTGAACTCAGAGTGAAACAGGGATTGGGTACGGTTTCTAGCTCGAGTGGCGCGGCATATGCATGTCATTCCCCCGTGACATTCTTCACCTGGAGGTTCATGAGCATGCGTCATTTCATTCTCTCCGCGGCATTGGCCGTCGTCGGACTCGGCTTCGCCGAGAACGCTCAAGCGCAGTACGTCGTCAACGGCGGCTATTCCCAAGGCTACTACGGTGGTTATTCCCCCGGCTACTACGGTAACGGAGGCGTTATCCAATCGGGCTACTATGGCAACAGCTACAACTACAGTTCCTACCCGAGCTACGGCTACAACAACGGGTACAATAATTATTCCCCGTCGTACTACGGCAACTCGAACTACAGTCCAGCGCTCGGTGCGTACTACTCGTTCTACCGCCGTGGCAACTACGGGAATAACTACAACTACAACCGACGCTATCGTTAAGTCGGCTCTACTTCTTCACGAGCAAGCCCGGTGTTGCGTTGAACAGTGCCACCGGCTTAACCTCTTTGGGGTCAGCCACTTTCCACACAGCGATTTCGCCTGCAAACGAGCCACCGGCAACCAGTGTACCATCGGGGCTGAACGCGACTGCGAAGGCATGATCGGTTAATCCGGTCAGTGTCTTCGTGTTGGTGAGTCCGGCGTCCCAAATGCGCACGGTTTTGTCCGCCGACGAAGTCGCAAGCAGGTCTTTTGGCCCTGCGACAATCTTAAACACTTCATCCCCATGGCCACCCGCATTCTTGATCTGCTTGGCGTCGCCACCCGGTTTCCATGACCGCAGTTGCTTGTCTTTCCCGATCGAAAAGCCAAGGCTGGCGTCCTTGTTCAGAGCTACCCCGTAAACGACGTCTTGATGATCCGGGAAGGTCATCACCGATTCCTTGGCAGCCAGATCCCACACCTTCGCCGTCTTGTCTCGGGCCGCACTCAAGAGCAATTTATTGTCGGCACTCAATGCGATGCCAAGGATCCAGTCGGCATGATTTTCGACGGTCTGTTCCAATTTCGCTGCCACCGCTCCGCCAGAAATATCCCAGTAGCGAACGGCTCGGTCGCAACCCCCGGCCGCGAGATGTTTACCGTCGGGCGACAGAGCCAAACAGAGCACCGAATCGTCCGCGTCGAGAAGTTGCTTGACCATCACTTTCGGGTCGTTCACACCATCCAGAAACTCGACGCCACCTTCGGTTTTCCCCTTGGTTCCCGCGATATCGAAGATGCGAACATCCCCCTCTTGGCCCGGTCGGCCACCGGCCACGGCGAGCTTCCCGTCGGGCAGGAAGACCATCGCGTAGGCCCGTTCGGCACGCATGGCGATCCGCTTGGTCAACTTGGCATCGGGGAGACTCCAGACGGTCAATTCGTGGTGGGCTCCCACCACAATCGACTTATTATCCGGGGTAAATGCCAAGCTGTTGACGACGACGGGGAACTTGTAGGCCACGGCTGGGGTTGGGGCTTTCCAGCGAATCCGCAACTCTCTGAGCAAGTCGGCCTTAGGGTCGATCCCCGCGTCGAGCTTGGCCCCTTCGGCGATCCATTTCCCAATGATCGCGGCCTTCTCGGACGCCACCGCTTCGCCTTTGTCCCTCGGCGGCATCCGGCGTTCTTCTCGGGTCACCATGAGATCGTGCAGGTCGGAATCGTCCGGCTTACCGGCCACCACCGGCGATCCGGCCCCGCCCCCGGCCATCAGCTTCTCGAACGTGGACATGTCGTATTTGCCGCTGCGTTTTTTCGCATCGTGGCAGGCCATGCAGTTTTCTTTGATGATCGGGGCGACGTCGTTGATGAAGCTGACCGGCTTCGATTGGGCGTAGGCCGGTGCAGGGTTCAAAAACAGTGCGGCCAGCAGTGCGACGGCGAGGGCGCAAAGCACGCAGAAGCAGAATCGGGAACGGAGCATGGGAGAGGTCTCGCAGGTGGGACGGACACGGTGCCCGTTAAAGGAAATGATAGCAGAAGCGAGTTGGGAACACAAAGGGGAGCGCACTGAAAGGTGGGTGCGTCAACGGAGTCCGACGAGGAGATTCGTTTTCAACATCTAGCAGGGTGTTGGATTTCCTCGTTGCGACGACCACGAAGTACCACGCCCCGTTGACGGTTTGTCGGATTGCGAGGAACGTCTGCGATCCCTCCGGGCTCAAAATTTTGAGGTCAACTTACTTCACAACAATGAAATTGAAAATGCTCTTGGGCCGTCGTCATGGGACACTCATCCTTGCGATCCGAACTCGGATTTTCCCGATGGAGTCCGCAAGCCTAGCACGTGAATCAAGCCGGGGCCGAAATGCGGTGGCGGTCAAACGATGGGTTTGTGATCCAACGGGTTTGCGGCGACCCGTGCGGCGAACCCGTTGCGCACAGATTTCGCCGCAAGGCACAGGGGCTTGCGCTTCGCTTGGTCATCGAAGTACCCGGTGAATTCTTCGCCGAGGCCGAGGCGGGGATACCGGGCGAGCACGTCGTCACGAAGCCCCGGTGGAATATCTTCGGTGTGTCGCCCCGAGATGTCCATGGAAGTAGAGAGTTCGAGGAGATGACCCTCGGGATCTTTGGCGAGGTCGACTTCATCCCACATGTGCCGCACGATGACCTCGGCGGCGCGTTGGCGGCGCTCTGGCGGCCACCCGGCTGCTGCGCCGAACACCCACGCCACGTGACCGCCGGCCTCCTCGAACGGCAGGGTGTGATTGTCGAACTCCTTCACCAAAGCGAGGTCGTGGAGCATGGCCGAGACGTAGAGCAATTCGGCGTCGAAGGCGATGCCCCGCTCCAGCCCGTACCCCGCCGCCCACAGGTAAGACCGCAACGAATGGTTCAGCAGCGCCGGCGTGCAATACGCCGTGGCCACTTCCAGCGCGGCCCGGCAAGCTTGGGTCGCCGGTATTTGAAGGTCATCGAATTTCATGAATTGCCCTGTGGTGCGAGATTCCAATCGCTTGCCCCTGTTTAGCAGGATGGTGAGCTAGAATTTCCCAATTTCACTTTCGAGGATGTGTTTTCTGCCACTCATCCAGAAACAGGCCAACCACGTTTCCCTCCTCGCTGCCGTCGGGGTGGGTGATGAGCCAGTCAACCAATTCGCTCTCTGGAAATGTATACGGGTCACCGTTCTTATAACCCTTGACCCCGACGACGTCATTGGCGATCCGCCCGGTAATGCGGTCGCCCTGAACGCTCGCGATGGCCACGAACACTTGCTCGGATGCGCCGGAACTGTCACGAAGTTTGGTGACGGCGTAGAAATTGTGCCCTGCGGGCAAACCCGCGAGATATCGTCGTTTTGCCTCCGGGTAGGTCTTCCGCCCCTGCTCGACAAATGGAGCGGTGGCGGCTCGATACTCCTCGGCTTCGGCATTGCTTTTCGTATCGAAGGGCTGATCTGGCGGTGCGTTTGGCGACAACTTGGGGTTCGGTGGCAAGTCCAATGGCTTCGACGACACCTCGGGATCTGGAGGCAAGTTCGTAGGCCCAGGGTTGTTGTTGCACCCTACATTCAGCCCGGCCACCAACACAAGCACGATTGCGAATTGCATTTTCACTCGAACACCCTCTGAGGCCTAAACCCGTCGGTGAACCAAACGCATTTTTGTTGACAAGTCTGCGGCATTCGCGCGATTCCGACTATGGAGAAATCCTCCTGAATCCCAATGCGAGCGTCAACACAAATGTTGCTTGTTGGAATTCAACGTTTGCGAAGACCAACCGTCGGAACCTCGAAGGCTCGTTCCGACGAAGACAACCTGAAGGTTGAACTCCAACAGAAAGACACCCCGCTTGGTGGTCGTGATTGCTCACCGGCGTCGAATCGGCTACCATAGAAAAATCTACTTACCCCCGTGGGTCGTCCCATGCTTCGACTCGATGCCCCACGCGGCGTGCGCTTCTGCGACGGCCTGTCGCGCCGCGACTTCTTGATGGCCGGCGCGATCCCGGCCCTCGGCTTATCGCTGCCTTCGGCGATGGCGCAGAAAGCCGAACCGAAGGCGGACGAAGATGTGAACTGCATCTTCTTGTTCCTCGTCGGCGCGCCGAGCCAGCTCGACACCTTCGACCCCAAGCCCGACGCCCCGGCGGAGGTGCGCGGCCCCTTCCAACCCATCGATACGAAGGTCCCGGGCCTCCGCATCACGGAGATCTTCCCGAAGACGGCCGCGCACGCCGACAAGTTCTCGATCGTCCGCAGTCTGCATTACGCCGGCACCGCCGTCCACGACGTCGGGCACCAAGTCATGCAGACGGGTCGGCTCTTCAGCGGCGGCGTCGAACACCCGCATATGGGCTGCGTGCTCGGTTACCAAAAAGGGGGCCGCGGTGAACTGCCGGCCCACGTGCTGTTGCCCCGACCCATCGGCCGTACCGGCGGCAACTTGCCGCACGGCCATACGGCGGGGTACTTGGGCAAGGTTCACGATCCGTTCATCTTGAACGCCGATCCGAGTGTGCCGAACTTCAAAGTGCCCGACTTACTGCCACCGGAACAAATCACACCGGCCCGTGCCGAACGTCGCCAAAAGCTGCGGGACGCCATTGATGGTTCGATGGATGCCTTCGAGAAATCGCAGGCAGGTAAGCAACTCGACGACAACTTTGCGATGGCCTACAAGTTGATGTCGTCGCCGAAGGCCCGGGATGCATTCGACCTTCAGAAGGAGCCGGAAAAAGTCCGGGAACGCTACGGCAAAACGCGCTTCGGCCAATCGTGCCTGATGGCCCGGCGGCTCATCGAAGCCGGGGTGCGCTTCGTGACGGTCAACATGTTCGAGACGGTCTTCGACGAGGTGACGTGGGACATCCACGGGTCGCGGCCGTTCACCGACATCAACGAGATGGCCAAACAAGTTGTGCCGAACTTCGACCAAGCCTACAGTGCCTTGCTCAGCGACTTATCCGAGCGCGGGCTGTTGAAGACGACGATGGTGATCGCCACGGGCGAGTTCGGGCGGACGCCGAAGATCAACCCGGCCGGTGGCCGCGACCATCACCCCGGCGTCTGGAGTATGTTGATGGGGGGCGGGCCGTTGAAGGGCGGCGTGGTCGTCGGCGAATCGGACGAACACGCCTACGCCCCGAAGACCCGGCCCGTGTTGGCCGGGGAAGTCGCGGCGACGGTGTTCAAGGGGTTGGGCCTCGATCACCACAAGGAACTCCCCGGGCCGCAAGGTCGACCGATCCCGGCCACCGAATACTCGATGAAGCCGATCGCCGAATTGATTTGAGGAGGACGCCGTGAGCAATATCGCCGCACTGCCGTACGCGACAGGGGCCGAGATCGAGGGCCGCTGGATCGAAGGTCTGCGCCGGGCGCCGACGGAAGACGACCTCCCCTGTTCGGATGACATCCCCGTGGAAACACCTTGGCACCGCGACTCGGCCACCCTGCTGCTCGATTCCATCCGGCACTACGGCCGGGATCGCGCCGACTGGTGGTGCGCCGCGGACATCTTCCTCTATTTCAATCTCGACATGGTGAAGAACAAGGACTTTCGCGGGCCGGACTTCTTCTTCGTGAAGGGCGTTCCGAAACGGCAGCGGAAGTCGTACGTGGTCTGGGAAGAAGGCGGGCATTTTCCGAATGTCATCGTGGAATTGGTATCCGATTCGACGCGGTGCAAGAACTTCGGCGAGAAGAAAGCCATTTACGAGAAGGTGTTTCAAACACCCGAATACTTCATCGTCGAACTCGACGGGGCCTCGCTCCAAGGCTGGCGACTGGAAGGCGGGAAGTACAAAGCGATCAAGCCCATCGGCGGGAAGCTACGGTGCGAGCAACTCGGGCTGGATATCGGACTCGACCCGGACACCATCCCCCACGACTGTTTACTCGTGCAACCCGCCATCTTCCCGCGCTTCTATTACCCGGATGGCCGCGTTCTCCCGACATACTACGAAGCCGCACTTCTGACCAACGCGGTCGAAGTCGCGCGAACCGAGGCTGAGCGACTGAAGGGCGAATTGGCCACCCAACGAGCCGAAGCCGCCACCAAACTGGTTTCCGAAGCGAGCACACTCAATGCGGCCCTGATGGAAGAAATCGCGGCTTTGAAAGCGAAGCTCGCCCCGCCTTAAGTCCTGATTCGGAGATTCGATGCCCCCGAACGATGATGAACCGGAACGCCCGCGTGCGCGCCGGAGCGAAGATGACGAAGATGAGGATCGGCCTCGTTCCCGCCGGAGACGGGATGAAGACGAGGACGACTACGATCGTCCACGCCGGCGACGGCCGCACCCGGATGACGACGGCACCGGCGGATTGATCCCGTACAAGAACCCGAAAGCCTTGGCCGCATACTATTGCGGCGTGTTCGGGCTGATCTCGTGTTTCCTGGTATTGGGCATTTTCGGCATCGTGCCGATCGTGCTCGGCGTGAAGGGGTTGAAGTACGCCAAGTTGCATCCCGAAGCCAAGGGGCAAGCGCACGCCATCATTGGCATCGTACTCGGGATCATTGAAGTTTTGTCGTTCCTCGCTGCCATCGTCGTGGTCATCGTGGCGGTTGCGACCAAGTAGTGGCGGTTCGCGTTTCTCACTCCCCCGGGGCGATCATGCCGTTTCGAACTGCTTGGCTGATGGTGATCTTCGCCGCGAATGTCGCCGGCGCCGGTGAGCTGGCCGTCTACCCCGCCGCCGTCACGCTGACGGGGCCGCAGGCGAGCGCCCGACTGAGCGCCTTCGATTCCACCACCGGCCGGGCGACCACGGCGGTTCAAGAGTCGGCCAAGTTCACCAGCGACAATCTCAAAGTCGCCTCGGTGGATGCAGCGGGACTCTTGAAGCCGACGGGCAACGGCGACGCGAACGTCGTGGTGATGCAAGCGGGCCGCACCGTGCAGGTGCCGGTGAAAGTGGTGCAATTCGAGAAGCCGAAAGAGTGGTCGTTCGTCAATCACATTCAGCCGATCCTCGTGCGGGCGGGCTGCAACTCGGGTGCCTGCCATGGTGCCTTGGCTGGCAAAGGTGGCTTCAAACTGTCCCTGCGTGGTTACGATTCGGACGCGGATCATTTCGCCATGACCCGTCAGGCGGTCGGCCGGCGGATCGACTGCGAAGAGCCGAGTGGAAGCCTTCTGACCAAGAAGGCGACCCGTGCCGTGCCGCACGGTGGTGGCACCCGTTTCGCCAGCGATTCGGAGAACGCCAAGATTCTGCAAGATTGGATCGCCAAGGGGGGAGTCGGGCCGAAAAGTGCCGAGACGACGCTGACGAAAATCGAAGTCTTCCCACCGCAGTTGTTGGTGAAACCCAAGGATGCGTTCCGGGTCACCGTCTTCGCCCACTACGCCGATGGCGTCGTGGAAGATGTGACCCGCTGGGCCAAGTACACCAGCAGCGAAGAGACCGTGGCCACCGTCGATGAAGACGGCGCCGTCGCGGTCATCGGCACGGGGGAAACGGCCATCGCGGTGCTCTTTGGCAGTCGGGTGGTCACCGCCACGGTCACGGTGCCGTTCGCCAACTCGGTCGCCGACGCCGTATTTGCCAACGCTCCGAAACACAACTTCATCGATGGGCCGATCCTCGAAAAACTTCGACTGCTCCAAGTACCACCATCTCCGAATTGTACCGACGCCGAGTTCATCCGCCGCGCTTACCTCGACTGCTGCGGGGTGCTCCCAAAGCCGGCCGAGATCGAGCTGTTCCTCGCCGACAAGTCGCCCGACAAGCGTGCGAAATTGATTGATCAACTTCTGACCCGCCCGGAGTACGTCGACTATTGGGCACACAAGTGGAGCGATCTGCTCCTGATCTCGACGCGCAAATTGTCGCAAGGGTCGCTCTGGGGTTTCCATCGTCAAATCCGGGCGAGCGTCGCGGACAATCAGCCGTGGGATAAATTCGCCCGCGAACTGCTGACCGCATCGGGGAGCACGTTATCCAATGGCAGCGGCGGCTACTTCGTCTTGCACAAGGACGTCTCCGACCTGGTGGAATCGACGGCCCTGACGTTCTTGGGAACGTCGATCACGTGCGCCCGGTGCCACAACCACCCGCTCGAAAAATGGACGCAGGATCAATACTGGGAGATGGCCAACCTCTTCAGTCGCGTTGGCTTGAAGAACGGCGAACGCACCGGCGAAGTGCTCGTGCAAAGTCTGAGTTCCGGCGAAGCGCTGCACCTCCGGCGTGGGAAAGCGATGGCGCCCACGCCTCTCGGTGGGAAGCCGCTCGCAGCCGACAGCAGTCGTGATCGCCGCGAGTATTTTGCTGATTGGCTGACCGAACCGGGCAATCCGTTCTTCGCCAAGGCCATCGTCAACCGGGTCTGGAAGAACTACATGGGGCGTGGCTTGGTCGAAGCCGAGGATGACCTGCGCGACACGAACCCACCGACGAACGCCGAGTTGCTCGACGCGCTCACGAAAGATTTCATCGAGCACCGATTCGACATGAAGCACCTCATGCGGACGATCCTGAACTCGGCTGCGTACCAGCGCTCCTCGAAGCCGCTGCCCGGCAACGTCGATGACGACCGCTTTTACTCGCACTATTTGCTGCGCCGACTCTCGGCCGAAGTCATCCTCGATGCCTATTCGGACATCGTCGGAGTGCAAACTCCCTTCGGTCAAGTCACCATCGGCACCAGTGGCGGCACGGCGACCAGCTCGAACTACCCGATGGGAACACGGGCGATGCAGTTACCCGATTCGCAACTGGTGTCGCGGTTCCTGGATGCCTTCGGCCGGGCCGAACGGAGCCAAACCTGTTCGTGCGAAGTGACCAAAGATTCGAGCGTGACGCAGGCGCTGCACCTGAACAACGGGCAGACGCTCAACGACAAACTGCGCGACAAGAACTCGGTGGTGAATCGCTGGCTGACCGACAAACTCGACGATGCCCAAATCGTGGAGCGGATCTTCCAACTCGCGTTGGGCCGCAGCCCGAGTCCGACCGAAGCGAAGACGCTGGTGAAAGCACTCGGGGACGCGCGCCGCGAAAGTGCCCCGATCCACCGCGAAGCCATCGAAGACGTGATCTGGGCCGCGTTGACCGGCAAAGAGTTTTTGTTCAATCACTAAATCGCACTCCTCCCCGGTGCTTCCATGGTCCGTTGCATTCCGCAGACCTCACCCCCTAACCCCCTCTCCGCAGCGGAGAGGGGGAACCGGAATCGACCGTCTTGCTCCCCCTCTCCGTTTCGGAGAGGGGGCCGGGGGGTGAGGTCTCACCTGCGAATTTCCGGTACCCTGCAGACCTACCCCCCTAACCCCCTCTCCGCAGCGGAGAGGGGGAACCGGAACCAATGCTTGCTGAGGATTCTTCTCGCACTCACGCTGTTCTCCTCCTGCATCGTCATTGCCTCGGCCGCGCCGCCGGTCTCGGCACTGGCCTACTCGCAGGATGGCAAACTCCTGGCCGCAGGCACGCGTGGAACGGCCTACCTGATCGACCCGACCACCGGGGCGATCCCCAAGGAATTCCCCGGCCAAACGGAACGGGTCACGGCACTGGCCTTTTCCAAAACGGGCCTGCTCGCCGTGGCCAGCGGGGTACCGGGCAAGTCTGGCATCATTCGCATTTTCAACGCACTCGACGATAAAGCCACGAAACCGACCGCCGAGATCGCGGCCCACACCGACGCCATTTACGCCCTCGATTTCAGCCCGGATGGCCTGTCATTAGCAAGCGCCGGGTACGACCGCATTGTGAAGATCTGGAACTTGAAAGCGACCGATCAACCCGCGTTGACGCTCAAAGATCACAGCGATGCCATCTACTCTTTGCGCTATCATCCGGACGGCAAATGGCTGGCCAGCGGGTCGGCGGATCGCACGGTAAAACTATGGGACACGAGCAGCGGCCAGCGTCTTTACAGTCTCCCCGATTCCACTGATTGGGTGTATGCCGTGACGTGGTCGCTCGATGGTAAGCGACTCTTCGCTGCTGGCGTCGATAAAAGTATCCGCGTTTGGGAAGTGGGTGCCGACGGTGGCAAATTGGTGAAATCGCAGTTCGCGCACACGTCCGGTGTCCTGAAATTGCTCGGGCCGACCGCCGAGGGCACGCTCTATTCCGTCGGGGAAGATCGCATCGTGAAAGGCTGGGCGAGTTCCACTCTTCAAGAAGCGCAGACCCTTCCCGCCCAACCCGATAGTCTTCTCGCGGCCGCGCTCCGCCCCGATGCGTCGCAAATCGCACTGGGTCGATTCGACGGGGTGCTCGAGTTGCTGGAACCGAAAACGGGGAAGCTGTTGCACACACCGCTTCCGCCGAAGCCACTGCCCCCGGTGCTGAAGACACGCTACCAATCGGTGACCGTTTCGGGCAGCACGGAATCGGCACGCACCGCGACGAAAGTCGTTTGGCCCGCGACGATTCTCGCCAAGCTGGATCGCCCCGGCGAGACCGACTACTTTCGAATCGACGCCAAGGCCGGAGACGAGATCGGCTTCGAAGTGTTGGCCGACGGCAGCGACGCCAAAAAATTCGATCCGATCCTGACGCTCACCGATGAATCGGGGCGAGTTCTGCAAGAGTCGATGTCCAACTTGCTCGGCTTCCGCGCCGCCAAAACGGGCAGCTACGCCATCGCCGTCTGCGACAAAGAGTTCCGTGGTGGAGCCGACTTTGGCTACCGCCTTTCGGTGGGGCCAATCCCCATCGTCACCAGTGTCTTACCGCTCGGCGTCACCCGCGGCGTGGAATCGAGCGTCCGCGTGCGCGGGGTCAACCTCGGCAATCCGGAGGGTGTGAGTGTGAAAGTGAACCCTCCGATCACCGCCATGATCGGCAGCAGCATCCCGGTACCCGTGCCGAAAATCGGGGATGCAACTCCGCTCGGGATGGCGAACGTCGTCGTCGGTGAGTTCCCGGCCACCACGGACAAAACGCTGACGGTGCCGAGCACCTTCGACGGCGTGCTGGCCAAAGTCGGCGACACGCACACGGTCAGTTTCCCGGCGAAACCGGGGGAGCTGCTGGCGGTCGAAGTCCAGGCGGCTCGGCACGGATCGCGGCTCGATTCGACGATTGAAATCTGCGACGAGGCCGGGAAGCCGGTCGAGCAAGCGCGGTTGCGAAGTGTCTCCCAGACGTACACCACATTCCGCGATCACGATTCGCAGAATCCCGGGATCCGCCTCGACACGTGGAACGAACTGCGCACCAACGATTATCTCTACATCGGTTCGGAGTTGATGCGGATCAAAGCCTTACCGAAAAACCCCGACGACGATTGCCAGTTCGTTCAACACGACGGCAAACGGGTCGGTTTCCGGGGCACGACGCCGACGCACCACGCCCAGAACACCCCGATGTACAAAGTGGAGTTCCACCCGCCCGGCACCACGTTCCCGCCCAACGGTCTGCCGGTGTTCCCGCTCCACTACCGCAACGACGACGGTGGAACCGGCTTCGGCAAAGATTCGTTCCTCCTATTCGATGCCCCGCGCACCGGAACCTACCAAGTGCATCTCCGCGACGCCCGCGGGGCCGGTGGCGACCAGTTCGGGTACCGCCTCACGGTGCGGCCACCGAAGCCGGATTACACGTTGAAGATGTCGCCGAGCGATCCGAAAGTTTGGAAGAACAGCGGGGTGCCGATCACGATCACGGCGACCCGGCGCGACGGCTTCCGCGGCCCGATCCGCGTCCACTTCGACAAACTCTCACCCGCGTTCTCGCTGCCGGACACGATCATCGAAGCCGAAGAATCGTCTGCGACCGTGGCCCTCTCGGCCACCGGGCTGGCCGGTGCGAACGCCCCATTCCGAGTGCTCGGCGAAGCCCAGATCAACGGGGCCATGGTTGCCCGCGAAGCCAACGGTGGCACGCCCAGCCTCGTCGACGCCGGCGGGCTGACCACCGAAACCAGTGTCACTGTCTTGTCCGTGAAGGCGGGCCAAGAGGCGAAAATGAACGTCAAGATCGTCCGGGCCAAAGGGATCATCGGCCGGGTGCCGCTCGACGTGCGCGGCTTGCCCCACGGCGTCCGCGTCGAGAACATCGGGCTCAGCGGCATCTTGGTCTTGCCGGAGCAGTCCGAACGCGAGATCGTGATTTTCGTCGAGCCGTGGGTGAGGCCGATGGAGGTGCCCTTCGTGGTGCTGTCGAAACTCGAAAAGAATGCCACCGAATACACGGCGAAGTCGGTGCTGTTGAAGATCGAATAAATGAGCGAGATTCCCACCTCAGACCTCACCCCCCGGCCCCCTCTCCGAAACGGAGATGGGGAGCCGATCTTACTCGAAGTCGCGGTGGAATCGTTCGACGATGCACTGGTGGCCGCCGATGCCGGGGCCGACCGGCTCGAACTCTGTTCGGAACTGTGGTTGGGCGGACTGACCCCGCCACTCGAACTCTATTTGCAAATCCGTTCGGCGGTGTCGATTCCCATCGTCGTGATGATCCGCCCGCGTTCGGGAGACTTTTCCTATCACCGCCATGAATTGGAGAGCATGGTTCGACAGATCGAATCGTTCCGATCGGAGGCACCGGCTGGATTCGTCTTCGGCGCCTTGCACTCGGATGGTGCGATCCACTTGCCGGCCTGTGCCGAACTCCGCGCGAGTTGTGGAAACATCCCGGCTGTATTCCACCGAGCCTGGGACAAAGTGCCACGCAATGCAGACGAAATGGAATCGCTGATCGCGCTCGGATTCAACCGGATTTTGACGAGTGGCGGTGCCGAGACGGCTTCGATCGGAGCGAGTATCATTCGGGAAATGATCCGCTCCGCGGCGGGTCGGATCGAAATCTTAGCGGGGGCGGGCATTCGCTCGGGCACGGTTGCCGAGATCGTGCGTCGGACGGGCTGCCGCCAAGTGCACGGCACCTTCAAGAAAATCGCCCCGAATCAGCCTCGGCGAACCATCACCGATCCCGAACAGATCCGGGCAACGCGTGTAGTCTTGGTTCAATGCGGCGGGTGCTGAAACGCTTCGGGGTGGTGCCGCACCATCGACCCCTCGACGAGGTAGATCACATCTTCGGCGATGTTGGTCGCGTGGTCGGCGATCCGTTCGACGTAGCGTATGGCCGCGTGCAGGGCCATCCCGGCGTCGATCTCGGTCGGGGATCGCTTCATCCGCTCCACGACTTCGGCGATGAGCGCATCGTTGTCGGTGTCGACTTCGTCGTCCATCAGCACCACCGCGCGGGCTTCCAGGGCATCCGATTGCACGAGCGCGTTGAGCGACCGCTTCACCATTTCGATGGCGCGCTGCGTCATCGGGCTCAGCCGCGTGGGGATCTTCGGGAAGGGCGGGTGCGACAGTTCGACGGCGGTTTCCGCGATCCCGACGGCCAAGTCGCCGATCCGTTCGAGATCGGTGGTGATCCGCAGAATCGACCCGATGCGGCGCAAGTCGACGGCGACGGGTTGGTGCAGCGCCAGGATCTTCAGGCACTCTTCTTGGACTTCGTTCTCGAAGTTGTCGATCGTGTCGTCCCCGGCCATCACCTGCTCGGCGAGCGCGGTGTCCCGGGTTTCGAGGGCGTGGGTCGCGTTGAAGATCGCCTCTTCGACGTTCCCGGCCATTTTGAGCATCTCTTGCAGGAGACGATCCAAATCCTTTTGCATGTGTTTCGACACGTTCTCTCCTGCCTCCCGGCGCGCGGAATAGTTCCCGCTGTAAGATAGATCATACCACCGATATCCGAACCGTTCCCCGGATCTCCGATGCCCGCACCGGAACTCCCCAAAGCCTTGATCGAGTCCGTGATCCGCAGCCGGATTTTGGATCGGGCCACAGTGTCGCAATTGTACTCGACTCCCGAAGCTCGCGCCACCGACTCCCCGGAACAATTCGGAAAATACTTGGTGGGGCGCGGTGCCCTCACGCAGTTCCAGTTGGACAAACTCGCCGCGGGACACTGGCAAGGGCTCGTCATCGGCCGGTATGCGCTGCTCTATCCCATCGGCCGCGGCGGCATGGGGATCGTCTACCTCGCCCGCCGAACCGACGGTGCGAAACCGGGTTTGGTGGCCCTCAAATTACTGGCCCCGAAACGGGCGCGGAGTGAACCGCGGACGTTGGCCCGGTTCCTACGCGAGATGGAAATCGGGGCGAAGCTCCCGGTGCATCCCGCGCTGACTCGGGCGCTCGATTCCGGCGCCGCCGACGGCATCCATTTCCTGGCTCTGGAATTTGTCAGTGGCGTCACCGCGAAGCAGCGTGTCCGCGAACGTGGCCCGATGGCGGTGGCCGATGCCGCGCGGTTGTTCGCCGATTTGGCACTCGGGTTGCACCAAGCCCACGAGGCCGGCTACATCCACCGGGATCTGAAACCGGCGAACATCATCGTGACACCGGACGGGCGGGGTAAGCTGCTCGATTTCGGATTCGCCGTGCGGCGTGGCGAGAAGCCGCTCGCCGATCCGACGATCCTCGGCGGCCAAGGCTACACGCTGGGCACCATGGACTTTCTCCCGCCGGAACAGGCGACCGATGCCGTGAGCGTGAGTGCCGAGACCGACATTTATTCCCTGGGCTGCAGCCTCTACTACGTGCTGACCGGTCTGGTGCCCTTCCCGTTCGGCACGGCCCGGGAAAAGATTCACCAACACCGCACGGTGAGTCCGACCCCGGTGGCTCAGCTCAATCCATCGGTACCGGAGGGTCTCGGGAAGTTGGTGCAATGGACGATGGCGAAGCGCCCGGAGGATCGTCCGCCGTCGTGCCGGGTGGTCGCGGCGGAACTCGAACGGTGGACGGAACCGGCACCAAGTAGCACCACGCCGGAGGCGTTCGATGCCGCTTGGGAAGCCGATGTGCTGAAGCAAGTCGAGACGCGCTGGCTCGCCCACCGGACGACTATGATGGAAAGTGCGACGCTCGAAGAGCTGCCCTTGCCCGAAGAAACCCCGGCGGCGACCCCGGCGACGAATCCTGTTGCGCCGCCGATTCACCGCCGCCGGCTCCCCTGGGTCATCGGCGCTTGTCTCGGCGCCGCATTACTCGGAATGTTTGTTTACCTCGTGCGACGGCCATGATCGATCCGAGCCACTTCAAACGGTACCGCCTCGAGCGTCCGCTAACGGGACTGCCGGAACCACTGGCGTTGCCGATCGGCTATTGGCCGGTACCGTGGCACGACCGGCTTTTGGATCTGCATGCCGATGTGAAGTTCCACTGCTTCCGCGGTGATCTCGACGGTCAGTTGTTTCCGAATTTGGCAGATCGCTTTGGTTGTCGGCAACTCATGGCCGCCATCCAGAGTCGCGCCGGCTTCTGCCCCCAAGCAACTTGGCTACTGGCCGGCCCCGACGGCTACTGTGGCACCGTCCAAGGAATTCTCGAACCGGAGCAGACCGGTGCGATTCAGAACCTGGGGATCGTGCCGGAGCACCGCGGTCGCGGCCTCGGTTCGGCGTTGTTGATGCTGGCGCTGCGTGGCTTCGCCCGGTGCGGCGCTCGGCGCTGTGCACTCGAAGTGACCGCCGCGAATCATGCGGCCGTGGAACTCTACAAACGCTGGGGTTTCCGACGCACCCGAGTCTTTTATCGCAAGCTTCCACCGGTTTCGCAACCGGTCGGGATATAATTGCTGCGTACGCCTGATGTCATTCTCGCATCGAGAGTCCTCCGTGACGCAACAGCTCCATCAACACATTTTCTCGAACGGCTTGACCTTGTTGTTCGAGCGAATGGATCATGTCCGTTCGGCCTCGCTCTACTTCATGGCCCCGGCGGGCTTCACCTACGAAAGAAACGACCGCCTCGGTCAAGCCGGGATTCTCGCCGAGATGCTGACGCGCGGAGCCGGCAGCCGCGATAGCAAGGCGTTGTCGCTCGCGCTCGACAACCTCGGCGTCGACCGCGGGGAAGCGTGCGGGGCCTTCAACGTCACCCTGTCCGCGGGCACACTCGCGCGGAATCTCCCGGCGGCACTGGCCCTCTACGCCGACATGATCCGTCGGCCGTGGCTACCGGATGACGAACTGGCACCGGCGCAAGAGTTGTCCCTCCAAGACTTGCAAGGTTTGGAAGATTCCCCGTCCGAGATCTGCCTGCTCGAACTCCGAAAGCGTTACTACCCGTCGCCGTACAACCGAAATCAGTACGGCACCCAAGAGTGCATCGAAGCGATCACCCCGCAGGACGTCCGCGACTTTTACGCCGCACGGTTCCGACCGCGCGGATCGATTCTCTCGGTGGCCGGAAACTGCAACTGGGACGAACTCAAAACACTGGTTGGCGAACTGTTCGGCGACTGGGAGGGAACCCCGGAACCGGCGGTCGTCCCGGAACCGCACCGTCCGACGTCGAACCATATTCTCAAAGACACTCAGCAGATTCAGATTTCGCTGGCCTTCCCGAGCGCGAGTTTCGGCACCGCCGATTTCTACCCGGCACGCGGGGCCATCAGCGTGCTCTCCGGCGGCATGAGTGCCCGGCTCTTCACCGAAGTCCGCGAGAAACGGGGCCTCTGTTACTCGGTGAGCGCGAGTTACGACACGGTGAAGGATCGTGCCGCCGTGGTCTGCTACGCCGGAACCGGGCCGGATCGCGCCCAGCAGACGCTCGATGTGATGGTCGGCGAACTGCGACGGTTGAAGGATGGCATCGAACTCGAAGAAGTCGACCGCGTCCGCGCCGGCTTGAAAACATCGCTCATCATGCAGCAAGAATCAACCTCGTCGCGGGCCAGTTCCATGGCCACCGACTGGTTCTATTTGCAGCGTGTCCGCCGCATCAACGAAGTGCAAACTGCCATTGATGCTCTGACACCTGCGAGCATTCTAAGCTACCTCGACCGCTTCCCCGCCAAAGATTTCACCGTGGTCACGCTGGGGCCGACCCCGCTGATCACCCCGGCCGAGTGACGGGTGCCGGCGATTCTCTGACTCCATTCTCAACCTCCCGACGAACGCCCATGCCATTCCAGACCCACCGCCTGCCCAACGGATTGCAACTCATCGGCGAGACGATTCCGTCGTCGCGCTCGGTCTCGGTCGGCTTCTACGTGAAGACCGGCAGCCGCGATGAAACGCCGCCCGAATCGGGCGTCTCGCACTTCCTCGAACACATGCTGTTCAAGGGCACCCCGCGGCGAACGGCGCTCGACGTGAACCGCGATTTCGACCGCATCGGCGCGGCCTACAACGCCTACACCAGCGAAGAAATCACAGCATACTACGCGGCCGTGCTGCCCGAATACCTACCGACCGCCGTGGACATTCTCGCCGATATTTTGCGGCCGAGTCTGCGAGATGATGACTTCACCACCGAGAAGAACGTCATCCTCGAAGAGATCAAAATGTACGACGACCAGCCGGGGTCGATGGCGTGGGACAACGCCAAACGCATCTATTACGGTAGCCACCGGCTGGGGAACTCGATCCTCGGCACCACCGAGAGCGTGACGGCGTTGACCCGCGATCTGATGCACGACTACTTCGGCCGGCGGTACGTCACCCCGAACATCCTCGTTTCTGTGGCGGGGCAGTTCGACTGGCCCGAATTCGTGACGTTGCTCGAACAGGTGACGGCCACTTGGCCCACGGGTTCCGGCGTGCGTACCGGGTTGATCAGCCACGCGGGGCCGGGTGGAGTCCATGCTGTGACCAAGGAAGGCACGTCCCAGGAGCACGTCCTCTGCCTGGCGAGTTCCGTCCCGGCGGAATCGATGCTGCGGTATTCGGCGACGACGCTGGCCATCGCCGTCGGCGACGATTCCGGGAGCCGCTTGCACTGGCAACTGGTCGATCCTGGCCATGTGGAATCGGCGTCGTGTGGCGTCGACGCGAGCCAAGCCTGCGGGCTGCTCGGCACCAGCTACAGTTGCGATCCCGAATCGGCCCAAGCGAATTTGGACATCGTCCGCAAGGTGCTTGGTGCTGTGCAAAAACAAAACATCACCGCCGAAGAGTTGACCCAAGCGAAGAACAAGATCGCGTCGCGCGTGGTTCGTTCCAGCGAGCGTGCCAGCGGCCGGATGCGGGCGATTGCCGGCTCATGGCTTTATAACAACGAGTATTCCGATCCCGATCTGGAACTGGCCCGCTACGACGCGGTGAGCTTGGATTCGATCCGCGACTATTTGAACCAGCACCCCATCGACGCCCTGACCGTGGTGGGTTACGGGCCGGTCGAATCGCTGAAGTAAGCCGTTTCAAAATCAGACCCCAAGGACTCCATGCTCGACGTCTCTGCCGCACTCGAGATCGTCTTGCAATTCGCCCGGCCTCCGGCGCCGACGTCGGAAGGCCTCGGGTTTTTCGCACTCGATCAGACGGTTGCCGAGGATCTCGCGGCCGATATCGATTCGCCCCCGTTCACCAAAGCCCTCATGGACGGCTACGCCCTCCGCACCGTCGACCTTGTGGACGGTCGAGCCAAGCTGAAGATCGTGGGCGAACTCCCGGCGGGGAAGAGTCCGACGGTGCCGGTGCACGCCGGCGAAGCGGTCCGCATTTTCACCGGGGCGATGATGCCCGAGGGGGCCGACGCCGTCGTCATGCAGGAGCGCTGCGAACGGGTGGGCGATGCCGTGCAAGTCGCGGACGGCGGGTTGACTCCGGGAAAGAATGTCTTGCCGCGCGGCGCGGAGATGGCCACCGGAGAGGTTGTGGTTCACGCGGGAAGCCGGATCACGCCGGCGCTGCTCGGATTGCTCGCCGGGATCGGTCGCACCGAAGCCAAACTCTATTCCAGGCCCCGGGTGGGTGTGCTGGCCACGGGGAATGAACTCGTCGGCGCGGGGCAAGTTCCCGTCGCTGGCCAAATCCGCAACACCAACGGCCCGATGCTGAAGGCCCAAGCCGCCCGGATCGGCGCCATCCCCTTTGACTTCGGCATCGGCCCCGACGACGAAGCGGCGTTGAAACAGTCCGTCCATTTCGCCCTCCAATCGTGCGACGTGTTGCTGCTCGCCGGCGGCGTCTCCGTCGGCGATTACGACTTCGTGCCGAACGTGCTGCAATCGCTCGGCGTCAAAATTCACTTCCACAAAGTCCGGATGAAACCGGGGAAGCCGCTACTCTTCGGCACGCTCGGCCCCAAGCTCATTTTCGGGTTACCGGGCAACCCAGGCAGCGCTTTCGTCGGCTTCGAGTTGTTCGTGGCTCCGGCACTCCGCGCGCTGCTTGGACAGTCGGTACCGGGGCCACGCACCCGTGATCTCCAATTGACGAATGCGTTGAAGGCGAACCACGACCGGCCCACCTATCACCCGGCCATCGCCGTGGACGACCACGTGACCGCCCTCCCGTGGATCGGGTCGGCCGATTTGCGGTCGCTGGTTCGGGTCAATGCGTTCCTCGTTCTGCCCAGCGGCCCAATCGAGTATGCCGCCGGGGCCATGGCGACTACGATACTCTTGGATGGGTGATCCCCCCGATTGCAGGAAGCTGATATGTCGCCGAAGGTTGTACGTGTTCTCCACTGGCTCGGCGCACTCGTGGCCACGCTCATTTGGCTCGTCTTCCTCTACCTGCCGAGTTTCGAACCGCTCGCGGCCGAACAGGTCGCCGCGTTCCGCAATCTGGTGTTCTTGTCCGGCCCGGTCGCCTGGCTCATGCTCGCCAGTGCCGCGGATGGCTTAACCGGGCGTGTCCGGGTCTTCTTGCCAGCGGTGCTCTCCGGGTTGTTGCTCTGGGTGGCGTTCTTCCCGTTGAACCTCGGCCCGGTCGCTTATGTGGCCCTCGTTCCATTCCTGTCGATCATCCGCGCCGAGGGGATCAGCTCCGGGCGCCGCTACCTCGCGGCGTTCTTCGGAGGGCTGGCGTTCTACACCATGGCCCTCGGCTGGATCCGCGTGGCCCATCCGGCCATGGCCATGTTCGCATTCCCTGGCATGTCGCTGTACGGTGCGATCTACTTTCCAATCGCCCTCCTCTTCCTCCGCCGGCTCGACCGCGCGAAGCTGCCGTACGCGGTCACGCTGCCGATCGTCTGGGTCGGGATCGAGTACTTCCGGGCGCACTTTCCCACCGGCTTCCCGTTCATGAAGTCGGCGAACGCCTTTCAGCTCATCGGCTTCGGTTGGTACTTCCTCGGCTATACCCAACACGCCGTGTTGCCACTGTTGCAAGCGGCCGATCTCGGTGGTGTCTACCTGATTTCGGCGGTCGTCGCTTCGGTCAACGGCATGCTCTACGAGTGGGCATTGCGGTCGCGGCTGTTCCTCAAGTTCATCGGCGTCCCGTCGGCGTGGCGGCCGTACACCTTTCACCGCGAGATGGTCGTGTCGGCTGCGGTCGCGCTATTTGCGCTGCTCGTTGTCGGATACGGTTCGTTCCGGATGATCCACCCGCCGTTCGAGTTCGGCCCCCGTGTCGCGGCGCTCCAAGAGAGCATCCCGCAGACCGATAAAATGGAGGACACCAAGAGCCTCTTCCAGCGCTACAACAAGCTCTGCGTGAACGCCGCCAACGCCAGTCCGAAGCCGGATCTGGTGATCTGGCCCGAGACTTGTTTCCCCGGCAATTGGTACCAACTCTCCGGCGATGCCACCGAATCCACGGCACCGGTCGAAATTCAAAACGGGCTGAAAGAGAACGACTTAGTTCGTGAGTTCGCCGGTGAGAACTGGCAAACCAATGTGCTGCTCGGATTGAACGCCATCGAATACGACGGCGAGCGAACCTGGAAAAGCAACAGCGCCATCGTCGTGCGACCCCCGCTCAAAAGTGTCCGCAAAGACCCGTTGAAACAAGCGGCCCCCGCGACGGTCGACCCGGTGCGCTACGACAAGATGCACCTCGTGCCGTTCGGCGAATATGTGCCGCTGAAGGAGACGTTCCCCTGGCTGCAAGCGTTCACGCCGTACAAGCACGACTACAGTTGCCGACCGGGTGATCGCTTCGTGACGTTCGATTTGAAGCCGCTCGACCCGCGGGTGAAGAAGCGTGACCTGACCTTCGGCGTGCTCATCTGCTACGAGGATTCCGACCCATCGATTGCCCGCGAATACAACCCGTCGTCGGGGCGCGGGGCCGGGGCCGATTTCTTGGTGAACATGTCGAACGACGGCTGGTTCGACGGTTCCGAAGAGCACGAACAGCACTTTGCGATCTGCCGCTTCCGCGCCGTGGAGTCACGCCGGAGCGTGGTGCGGGCCGTGAATATGGGCATCTCGGGGATCATCGACCCGGACGGCCGCGTCAAAGAATTGCCCGACTACGAATGGGGCGACTCGAAGAAGAAGATCGCCATCGTCAGCGGGGAAGTCCCCCTCGATTCG
>JANXWE010000075.1 GCA_025351325.1 Fimbriiglobus sp. | reverse complement strand
GACGAGCATGGCGAATTCCTGCGGGGTCGGTGAAGTTGCCGCGCAGCTTTCCTGCGCTGGTACCTATAGGATAACCGACCGAACGTGTCCAGTTCAAACTCCACACCAAATGCACCAACGGATTGGTGCATTGTTTGGCGGGCGGGACGCCGGAATAACAGCGTTTCAAATTCAGAAACCGGCAGCTCACGCAGCTCGGCTTGCCTCAACCACCGGACGCGGCCAGCAGTTCCGCAATGCTCGGGCGGGCGGTGGGGTCGGGGCTGCGGAAGGTGAAGAGCAGGTCGCCGGTTCGGTTCAGGATGAAGTCGCCACCCAATTGGCGGACGTCTTCCCCGGCGTAGGGCGTCCGCAACCGCGTTCCGCGCAGCATCAAACGCAGGTAGCCCCAGATCACACCGGGGCGAAAAAATGTGACCCACGACGTTCGTTCAAGTCCGAACGCTCGATAGGCGACGCGGTCTGGATCGCTCAAAATCGGGAACGGCAACGGGTTTTTCGACAGATACTGCGTCAACACGGCCGGCGTCGCTTGGGCGATGGCGACCACGTCGTAACCGCGACTCCGGAACTCTTCGTAGTGACGGGCCACCTCACCGAGGTGGTGAACGCAGGGGATTCAGGCCAAATGCCTCAGGAACATGAGCAACAGGTACGGCCGGGTGGCGAAGTCGCCCAACTCGACCGGTTCACCCGTTGGCGTGAACAACACCAGTTTCAATTTCTCGAGCGATGTCATGCCGGTTTCACTCGCAACCATGGATTGTGAATTCGTCGGCTCACTTCTCGCCAGAACCCCCAAGCGAACCCGAAGTGGATTCCGACAAATACGAGTGGCACTTGCCAGCGGATCGACCACGGCAATTTGCGGCCAAGCCACCACGAGCCGCCGGCGATCACGGTAGCATACAGTGCGATCAGCCCCAAATACAGCCAACCGATTTCGGGCACCACGGCGCAGAGGAACGGGGCGAGAATCAACCAGAGCACCCACAGCGGGGGCACTAAAGCGGGTAGCGTCAGCGATTCGAACTGCTTGGCGGCCAGCCGTGCCCGGCCGCTGCCGTAGCGACCCAATTGGACGAACAATCCGTTCCAAGAACCGCGCGGGTGGTAGCCCACTTTGAGTTTCGTGCTGAAATAGCAGGTCAAACCAGCGGCGTGAACACGGTGGTTGAATTCGACATCTTCGCAGGCATCGAAGTGTTGATCGAACAGCCCGACCCGGTGAAAGACCTCACGGCGGTAAGCGACGGCCGTGCTCTGCGGCGGGACGAACTTCGCCTCGTCGCTGAAAATATCGGACTCCGGATTGTGCCCCAAGCGGCTGGCACGGGCCACGGCCACGGCACGCTGGAACCCGGTGGGGTCGGGCGCGTCGAGCGGTTGCGGACGCCCCAGCGTGTCGGCCCCGGTCGTCTCGAAGGCGTCGACCACGTTCCGTAAATAATTCCGATCCGGGATGTGGCAGTGCCCGTCGACAATCACGGCGTACCGCCCGGTCATGTGGCGAATGGCTATGTTCCGGGCCGCACTCGAGATCCGCTGCGGGTTGAAATAGAGTTGCAGATTCGGGTACTCGGCCTGCAAGCCGCGGACAATGGCCACGGTGGCGTCCGTGGAACCGCCGTCCGCCACCAAGACTTCGAATTCCTCTTGTGGGAAATCTTGGTCGAGGAGCGTACGCAGGGTGGCCCCGATGTAGTTCGCTTCGTTGCGAATCGGGACGATGATCGAGACGGTTGGCATCCATGCCTCCGTTGACGAATAGGCGAACCGACCGGGTCGGAGACGTTCAGCAGCCCGCGCGGTTGCGGGGGAGGCGTCGGTAGAGTCGCTGCAGTCCGACGACTTTCATCGCGGTGCCGATGAGGATTGTGAAGTCGAACCACAAGCCCATCCGCGAGATGTAGTAGCGGTCGTAAATCAGCTTGTTGTGCACCGTCAGAATGTTGCTATCCGGTGGCAAGTGAATTTGGGCGAACCCCGAAATCCCCGGCTTCACCTGGTGGCGGACGTCGTACCCGAAGACCGACAACCGCAAATCTTCGACGATTTCGGGCCGTTCCGGACGCGGGCCGATGAGGCTCATTTCACCACGGAGCACGTTCCAGAGTTGCGGGAGTTCATCCAGGTGCAACTTCCGCAGCACTTTGCCGACAGAGTTGATCCGAACGTCGTTTTGGACGCTCCACTGCGGCCCGGTGAACTTCTCGCAGTTGTGGTTCATGGTGCGAATTTTGTAAATCGTGAAGCTCCGACCGGCCCGGCCCACCCGTGTTTGGCTATAGAGTGCCGGGCCGTGCGAGGTCAGTTTCACGAGGAGCAACGTCCCCAAGATCACCGGCACAGCGAGCACAAACAGGATACTGGCCAAAACGTAATCCAAGATGACTTTCAAAGCATACTCCGGGCGGACGGGGATCACCGCGGGGCGAATCGTCCGCAGTGCGGAACCCAAGTTGGGGAGTCGCTGTTGCAACGCAGTCCTCGTGGTGCTCCGGGTCTGGGTCGGGCAAGGCGGGGAAGCGGTTTTCATCGGTGATCTGAACCTCACAGAAGCGGTGGCGATCCGCTCGGAAACTAACGGCCCGCCCGGAGCGACCGGGCGTACTGTGCGAACACGTCCGCCACGATCGTCCGGATCGGAGCCGGATCGCTCTCCGATCGTTCGTCGTTGCGGCTCACATCCGGTGTCACGATGTACATCTTGTACAGTTCGCTCGACCGGAGATACGGCAGGTGCAACCGAGCGGTGCTCGGAACGTCCCATTCGCCATCGGCGGACCAGGCCCAACGAATCCGCTGCCGGTCGATCGATGTCGTGGTCTTCTTTTCGTAAACGGCGACCATGTAACTCGCCGTCCCCCCGCCGGGCAAATCGACGGTTTCTTTTTTCGGTGCTCTCACGGTCTTGTAGCCACTGCTCGGGTAGCAAACATCGGGCGTGTGGGTCGAAACGGCTCCGGGCGGGCCGGACGTAATCGAAACCACCACGGTGCCGACGTCGTTCGGGAAGACATAACGCCGGCACGTGACCCGACTCCGTTCTTTGATCGGGAGTTCGCTCGGGATGTCCGCCTGAGCGTTGGCACCCAATTTCAGTTCGAGATCATGGATCGCCTCCGCGCGGCTGGCCGGTGGGGCGAGCAACGACCACCGGTGAGTCGTGGCCCCGTGCACGAAGGCTCCACCGACCACGAGTATGAGGGTCATTATGACGACTGGAATTCTCTTCATGGCAATAAACTTGAGCTGAGAGTGATGAAAGTTTTAAGTGTGCCGATTATTCCGACGGATTGCCTAATTTAACAAAGGGCTTCCTGGGTCGAGGCGCCTACGTAAACGATGCCCGAATAAGGGACTTCCATCGTGGCGATCCGTTCGGCGGCCCGTTTGATCAGCGGCACGCGCGATTCTCGGTATTGGGCACAAAGCAGGACGACTTCCGAGCGCCGGGCCACTTCGACCGATTCGGCAGCGGTCAGAAGTGCGTGTCCGTGCAACACGATGCAATCGAACGGCTCTTTCAAACGGAGCAACAGCGCGTCGAGCCGGCCCCCGACCGCCGCTTGGCGGGCTTCGTCCGACCATTTTCCGGCCGAGAGGAAGTTCAACCCGTTGGGCAGCGATTGAATGGTCTTGCGGAAGTCGGCTTCGCCCCGCAGCAGTTCGCAGACGCCGAGGGTGTTGGGCACGCCGGCGTAGTTGTGCAGCGACGGTTCCCGCAAATCGAAGTCGACGAGGAGCGTTTTGTACCCGGCTTGGGCCAAACTGCTGGCGAGTCCGAAGGCCGTGAACGATTTTCCTTCGTCGCCGAGGGCGCTGGTGACGGTGACCGTCGTGGCCCCGCGGTTGAGCCACGTTTGCGCGAAGTAGGCCCGCAGTTTGTCGATGGCTTCGTTGACATCGGAGCGCTTGATCGGGTCGCGGGCCGTGGCGGCGGTCGGCAGCCACGGAATCACCGAAACGACCGGCGTGGGGCACGTGGACTTCATTTCGCCGAGCGAGCTGACTTTGCGGGCGCGCGATTCGTAGGCCACCACGAAGGCGCCGACGAGGACGAAGCCCATCAACCCGGCGAAGACCGTCCCGATGATTTGTTTCTTCGGGTCTTTTTGGCTCGGGGTCGAGGCGTTCTGAATCACGGCGACGCGCTTCGGCATTTTCAAGTCGAAGTCGGCGGCGATGAGCTGGGCGGCCACGCGCGAATAGAGCGTTTCGAGGCTGTGGTAGTCGACCACCGACGCTTCCATGAGGTTCGAGGTTTCTTTGGCACTCCCCTTGAGTTCCGCAGCGGGGAACGGGGTTTCGGAAGCCTCTTTGATTGCGGTGGTCAATTGCTTCTGATCGGAAAGTTTCTGGAGCGAGAACCGCGTGATGTTGTTCGTGAAAATATTGATCGCTTCGTTCAGCCGCGCGAATTCCGGCTTCCGTTTTTCGATTTCGAAAGCTTTCGCCTTGGTGTCCAGGACTTTCTTCTCGTTGATCGCGGCGTTCTCAGCGGCACGCTCCAAGGCCTTCACCCCCGCCGAATTTGGGTCGTTCACGGCGTCGACACGCTGCCTCCAAATCAAGCGGGCCTGTTTGGCTTCCGCTTGCGCTTTGAGGTAATCGGGATCTTTCTTGGCGAATTCGATAATCTCCGGACTCACGGACGAATTGAGCAAGAGCTGGAGTTCGTCCTTAGCCGCTTGGAGCATGGCCTTGTTTTCATCGATTTTCAGGTCGTATTTCGGAAGTTCATTTTTCAAATTCGCAATCGTTGTTATTAACGTCCCGAACATCGCCCGTTTCATCTGTTCCGTTTCGAGTACGGGCGATGCTTGTGCGGTCACGGGATCCGGAGCCTTCGCGGGATCTTTCGGCATAATCATGGGGACGCCACCCGGCACCACGTTCGTGATCGGATCGGGGCGGAGCGCTGTGTTGCCCTTCATGCTCTGTTCGAGAGTCGCTTTGAAGACTTTCAGTTGGGCGTGCCAAGCCGTCTTGGCGTCGATTTCCTTCTGGACGACTTCTTTCAAGTATGCAGCACTGATCGCGCCGACGATCCGCTTGACGTCGTCCGGGTTGTCGCCCAGGATCGACATGCGGATGATTTCCGACCCGTCTTTCGGATCGACGATCAACTTCTCGTCGAAGAATTTGAAGGGGTCTTTCTCGGCCTGGATCGTCGCCAGGTCGGTCAGCCGGAACTCGGGATCGCGCAGGGCGGCGACGTACACGAATTCCGATTTGAACAGCGACGCGGTCGTCTTCATGTACGTGGCGAAATCCGTCTTCCCTTTGGCCGGTTCGTTCGTTCCCGAAACCGACTGCGGTGCCGACGCCACTTGGAAGAGGGCGTACGATTCGTACTTCGGCGGCATGAGCGACCACGCCGCATACGCCATCACGCAGCCGAGCAAGGCCCCGCAAAAGACGATGGTGAGCCAGTGCAGCCGCAGGTAGATCAAGAACCGTATCGCGCCGTTCTCGGCCTCCGGCTTGGCCACCGCGAGGCGGGCCGGCGGGTTGTGCCGCGGGGGGGCCGTGCGCAGTGCATTCGCAGGTGCGGTGGCCGAACTCGGCGTGGTGGTCGTGGTCATGGCCCGCATCCATTCCGGCAAAAGGAATCGCCCGCAGTCCGTGCGCGGCGAACGAAGAATTCGAAGCAATCAAGCGATGACGGGGCGAGCGCCGAGACCGAAGCCTAATGGCACTCGGGTTGGCTCCGTCGACCCGGGACGCACCACCAGCCGGCTCAGGCACCAGAGCTGAAGCGCCAGCAAACCCAGGCCCAATGGCATCATCAACCAGCCGAAGATGTCGTGGGCGTTGAGCTGGGTGGCTTTGTCGGGTGTGATCGTGCAGACGATCGCGGTCGCCACGATCCGGAGCACGTTGGCGAGCACGGCGATCGGCACGATGCCGAGGATGATCAGGAATTTCTCGAACCACGTGCGATCCAACAACAGCACGGCGGCAAAGGCGAACGCCGAGAACGTCATCAGCATTTTCAGGCCGCTGCACGCATCGACGACGCCGAGGCGGACTTCGTCGATCAAGATGATGTTCCCTTCCGCAATGGCCGGGTAGCCCAGTGTTTGCAGCAAAAAAGTACTGGCCGTAGTGGCCACGATTTTCAACGGCCCACCGACATTCTGTTCCAATTCGTACGGCAACGGCACCATGAACAGCAAGAAGAGAATGGCCGGGCCGGCCATTTTGAACAACCGGATGCCACCGAACGCCAAGGTCAGTGCGGCCATAGAACCGAGGAGGGCCAGGGCATCGAGTTGGTGGAAGAGTAATCCGCCGGCCAAAGCCCGCAAGGCGAGCATGAGGATCAACCCCACGCCGGCGACGATGGGCCAGGGGCGTGAGAACCAAACGATTCCGGGTAAGCATTTGCGGTAGATCAGATAACCCGAGAAGACCGGCACGAGGAAGCCGTGCGAGTATTGCGGATCGGAGATCCACTTGGCGACCATGAAATCGAGGGTCGGCCAGAAGGCCCAGAGCAGGCCGACACCGCACACAAACCAAAGCCACTTTGGAAGGGGGCGTGCCGATTCGACGGGGTGGAACAGGACGGAAGACATCCGGTGTCGCTCGTGGTGCGGGTCATCCCTGACCCAAGTGAGTGGATTGTGACCCAAGTAAAAACTCGAATCAACCCCAACTTGGAAATCGTGGGGGAAGGGATCTCATGTCTCGTTGGAGTTCGACCTTCAGGTTGTCTTCGTCGAAACGAGTCTTCGAGGTTCGAGGTCGGCGCGGGTCGGCCTTCGAAGACTCGGCCCGGCCCAAATGATCGACAACCGATGGTTCAGGCGCCGCCACCGCAAGGTTGAACAACCGAAGAAACAACGGAAATGGCCGTGTGCCAACGTGGTTCCGCCTAGAATACTTACGATTCACCCGCACACCTTCGGAGTTTTTTACCATGCGTTGGGTTACCTTTCTCGGCGGCCTTGTCTCGGTGCTGGTCGCAGCACCGGGATTCGTCGCCGAGCCAGTACCGAAAGAGAAATCAGCGGCAGAAGCCATCGATGTGCCGTACCGTCTCACCGACACCAAACACGTCCTCGTGCGGGTGAAACTCAACGGTCAAGGCCCGTTCAACTTCATTCTGGATACCGGCGCCCCGGCCGTGTTCATCCCCAATAAAGTGGCCAAGAAAATTGGCCTGAAACTCGATGACAAAGGTTGGGGTGAGTTCGACAAGTTCGTGCTCGAAGGGGGCTTAGTTGTCGAAAAGGCCCGGACACGAGTCGAAGACTTGTTTCAGCTCGAAGGAATGAACGGCATGGGCTTGGCGGGTGTCGAGTTGCATGGTGTCATTGGCTACAACGTGCTGGCCCAGTTCCGCATCACCTACGACTTCACCGCTGACAAATTGCAGTGGGTGCAACTTAAAGATTTCGAGCCACCGGTGGTGAAGCCGATCGGCAAAGGTGGCAGTGGTGGCGGGTTGGACATGATGGGGAACGTCATGAAGATGCTGGCCGGATTCATGGGCGTGAAACCGAACTTCGAGATCAACCCGACGGGCTTCTTGGGGATGGAGTACGAAGAGAAAAAAGATGGCCTCTACGCCAAGGTTGTGCTGAAGGACAGTCCTGCCGACAAGGGTGGGATCGCGGTCGGGGACAAGATTGAGTTCATCGGCATAGCGAGCATCGACGACCGTTCGGATATCAAGAAAGCACTCGCCAAAGCGACATCGGGCGATTCGCTGAAGATCAAAGTTCTTCGGGAGAAAGAAACAAAAGTCCTCACCATCGAACTCGGAAAGGGACTGTAACCATGCTCCGTTCATTCTTGATACTCGGACTCGTTGCCGGATTCATTCCGACCCTGCCAGCGCAAGACAAACCGACGCCAAAGCCAGTTGAAAAGGAGTTGGTGGTACCGATCGAACTGCTGCCGAGCCGGCACTTCGTGGTGTTGGTGAAGCTCAACGACAAAGGCCCGTACCGGTTGATTCTCGACACCGGCGCCCCGCTGACGATCATCAACAGCCGCATCGCGAAGGATGCCGGACTGACCAAGAAATCGGGTGGTGGCGGCGGACTCTTGGGGATGCTCGGCGGCGGGCTGAATCAGATCCAGGTCGCCAAGATGCAAGTCGGCGATGTGATCGCGGACAAGAGCGGAGCGGTGGTGATGGATCACCCGACAGTCACGGCCATCTCGGAAGCGTTTGAGAAAGAATCCGGCCCCATCGACGGCATCATCGGCTTCCCATTTTTCGCCCGCTTCGCCATGACGGTGGACTACCAGAAGAAAGAAGTCACCTTCAAACCGAACGGGTACAAGCCGGGCGACTACATGCAGGATTTGATGAATTCGATGTCGAAGCTCGAAGAAAAGAACAAGCCACGGATCATCGCCCCGGCGGGGTTGTGGGGTTTCACAGTCGACAAAGAGACAATGGACGACGCCGAGGGAGTGACCGTGAAAACGGTGTACGCCGAGAGCGCCGCAGCCAAGGGTGGGCTGAAGAGCGGAGATCGCTTGCTGACCATCGACGGCCGTTGGACGGATACCATCGGCGACACCACGTTGGCTGCCAGTTTGGTGAAACCGGGCACGGCTGTGAAGGTCGTCGTCAAGCGCGATGGCAAGGAAGTGAAATTGACGATCACCCCGACCACCGGGAATTGAATCTGGTTACGTTTGGCAACGGTACGGTCAGTTGCCAAACGCCTTCTGCCGGGCGATCACGTTCACGAACTCCGCATAATCTTCCGGTGTGTCAATACCCCGATGCCCGACCGGCACGACGCCAACTCGAATGGCGATGCCGGTGGCCAGTGCCCGCAGTTGTTCCAGTTTCTCGGCCAGTTCGAGTGCGTGCGCCGGAGTTCGGGCCAGTGTCAACAGGGTGTCACGGCGGTAGGCGTATACCCCAAGATGCTGGAGAAATTGGCCGGACGTGAAATCGGGGTCGCCATCACGCACCATCGGGATGGGGCTGCGGCTGAAGTAGAGTGCCCGGCCGTCATCGTCGCGAACGACTTTCACGACGTTGGGATTACGATAGGTGGCGTTGTCGAGAATCGGTACGGCGAGGGTCGCCATCGGTGTTTTTGCGTTGGACACCAACTCGATTAACAAGTCCAAGCCGGCCGGGTCGAACTGCGGTTCGTCGCCTTGCAAATTGACGATGATCTCAGCTTCCACACTTTCAGCAACTTCGGCGATGCGATCCGTTCCCGAAACGTGATCGGCACGCGTCATGGCGACTTCGCCACCGAAGGAACGGACGGCTTCGGCGATCCGCACATCGTCGGTGGCGACGATCACACGATTGGCGCGCTTCGCTTTCTGGGCTTGCTCGTAGCAGTGTTGGATGAGGAACTTGCCGGTGGCGTGCAGCAACGGCTTGCCGGGGAGGCGAGAGGACGCATACCGTGCGGGGATGATGATGACGGCGTTCATGC
>JANXWE010000073.1 GCA_025351325.1 Fimbriiglobus sp. | reverse complement strand
CGATCTCCCCCGCGCTCGACGGACGTCTCGCGGCTAATTTGGTATAATGCAGGTATCTTTTTCCGGAGTCTACCGCGATGGCGACGCAAGTTTGGATCAACGGCCAGTACTTCGACAAACTCGACGCCAAGATCAGCGTGTACGATCACGGCCTCCTCTACGGCGACGGCATCTTCGAGGGGCTGCGCGTCTATTCGAGCAAGGTGTTCAAGCTCCAAGAACACATCGACCGGCTCTACGATTCCGCCAAATCGATCGCCTTAAAAATCCCGATTCCGCCGGCGGATCTGCTGAAAGCGGTCGAAGATGCCGTGGCGCACAACAAGAAGGTCGACGGCTACATTCGGTTGATCGTAACCCGCGGTGCTGGGAGTTTGGGACTCGACCCACGTAAGTGCGAACCGAACATCATCATCATCGTCGATGACATTGTGTTGTACCCGAAGGAACTCTACGAGGCAGGGTTGGAAGTCATCACGTCGTCGTACATCCGCAACCACCCGAACGCTACGAATCCGCGTGTGAAGTCGTTGAACTACCTCAACAACATCTTGGCGAAGATCGAAGCGATTCGCGCGGGCTGCTTGGAAGCGATCATGCTCAATCACAAGGGCGAAGTCGCGGAGTGTACCGGCGACAATCTGTTCGTAATCAAGAAGGGTATCCTGCGAACCCCACCGGCCGACGCGGGAATTCTCGAAGGAATCACGCGGAACTTCGTGATCGATCTCGCCCGCCACGCGGGGGTGCCATTCCAAGAAGCGAATTTGACCCGGCACGATGTTTACGTGGCCGATGAAATCTTTTTAACCGGCACGGCGGCGGAAGTCATCGCCGTGACCAAGGTCGACGACCGCGTCATCGGCGACGGCAAACAAGGCCCCATCACCGCCCGCCTCCGCGGACTCTTTACCAAGGCGATCCGTGAGTGACACGACACCAGATTTGATCGAACGGCGTGAGCGCTTGCTCACGGTTCTTCGGGCGCTACCGGGCACGGTGGTCGCCTTCAGCGGTGGCGTGGACAGTGCCGTTGTGGCCAAGGCCGCGTTCCTTGCCCTCGGTGACCGGGCCGTCGCCATCACCTCGGATAGCCCGAGCGTCCCACGCAGTGAACTGGCGGCGGCGCGGGAATTAGCCGCGCTGATTGGCATCCAGCACGTCGTGTTACCAACGACGGAATTCGACAACCCGGACTATCAAAAGAACGGCGGGGATCGCTGCTACTTCTGCAAGAGCGAACTGTACACGCGGATCGAAGGCCAGTTGAAATCACTCGGACTGACGACCGTCTGCAGCGGGGCCAACCTCGACGACTTGGGCGATTACCGCCCCGGGCTGACCGCTGCGGCGGAGCACCACGTCCGCCATCCGCTGCAAGAGGCCGGGTTCACCAAGGCCCACGTCCGGGAACTGGCGAAGCACTGGGGCCTACCGGTCTGGGATAAGCCGGCCAGCCCTTGTTTATCGAGCCGGTTGGCACCCGGATTGGAAGTGACGCCAGAACGGACACTGCGTGTGGAACTGGCCGAAGCGTATTTGAAAACGCTCGGCATCCGCGATGGCCGCGTGCGGTACCACGAAGGGGACTTGGCCCGCGTGGAAGTCCCCGGCGACGACATCGCCCGGCTACTCGACCCGGACGTTCGCCAGGCGTTGGCGAACTCATTGCATGAACTTGGTTTCCGATTCGTCTCGGTCGATTTGGACGGCTTCCGCTCCGGGAGTCTGAATCAGTTGGTGTCACTCGAACTGAAATCGCGGTACAGTAGTACCCGGACTCCCCTGAACTCCCCGACGTGATTCGCCATGCAACCCCTGCCCGCCTCGGCCGTGCTATCCGCCTATTTTTTGGAGGCTCGCTCCAAACTCCTCGACGTGGCCGCGTTCCTCGATCGGATTCAACGTGGGCCGGAATCGGCCGCGACACTCGCAGATCCGCGACTGGGTCGCATCCGTGAAGCCTTGGAAGTGTTGCTCGCCACCGAGGGTGGGCGAGCCGAGCAGATTCAACAGATCTTTTCAATCGAATACGACGCGAATTGGTCTGTGCCCGCACCGAAATAGCTTTTACAGCCTTGAACTATACTTCTTCTTGAACTTCCCGAATACGGCTTTCTTCTGTTCTTCCACTGGTTCTTCGCCAGCGGGACGGTCTTCGCCCACAGTCGATGCTAGCTTGGGTGTGTCGTAGCGCCGGCGTGGTGTGTACGCCTCGAATCCTTCGATCCGGTCTTCTTCAATGAGCCGGTTGATGAGGTTCTCAATCTGCGTGAGTTGATCACTTTCCTCGGGCTGCACAAAGGC
>JANXWE010000044.1 GCA_025351325.1 Fimbriiglobus sp. | reverse complement strand
CGCTTCGGGCTAACAAGAACCGTCATGTCTCGATGACTCGCCACGACTCTCGGTCACGGAAGGTGAATGTCCCTCGCAAGCGCGTCGGGCTAACAAGAACCGTCATGTCTCGATGACTCGCCACGACTCTCGGTCACGGAAGGTGAATGTCCCTCGCTAGCGCGTCGGGCTAACAAGAACCGTCATGTCTCGATGACTCGCCACGCGCCTCGGTCACGGAAGGTGAACGTCCCTCGCTAGCGCTTCGGGCTAACAAGAACCGTCATGTCTCGATGACTCGCCACGCCCTTCGGTCACGGAAGGTGAACGTCCCTCGCTAGCGCTTCGGGCTAACAATTCCGATGTTGTTTGCACAAACAAATGGCTTTTGGAATGCGATAAAAAATGAAACCTGCTGACTAGGCGATGCTAGCCAGCAGGTTGCTATCGATTGCGGAAGAGAGGACTTGAACCTCCACACCCTTGCGAGTACCAGAACCTGAATCTGGCGCGTCTGCCAATTCCGCCACTCCCGCTCAATCGGACTGAATTAGAATGTTACGAGGTCGCTCACCCGCGTCAAGTCGGACGCGGGCTTCGGCCCGCAATCGCATACTATTTGCTGCCACCGCCAGGCCCCATCGGCCCCATCGGCCCGCCGAAATCACCACCACCCGTGTTTGCGGTCGGGTCCGATGCCGAGGCGTTCACGGGAATGTCGCCGCCATTCACACGCACGTTCGACATATACTGTACCCAACCTTCTGCGAACCGCTTAAACGCGAGCTTGTCGATTTCCGTCGGTTTATCCTTGTCCATCAGGTTGAAGCACGTCGCAAATAACGTCAGCGTGAGGTTGGGGTCGAGGGGCAAGTCGCGCGGCATCCGGCGAAGTTCCGCATAGAACTTTTGCATACCGTACATCCGGTCCCGCGACAGATAATACAGCAACGACCACGAGGTGACATCCGCCTTCAGTTCCAACTTCTCTTTCGTCATGCGTCGCGCACCCGCATCGATAACCGGTGGCGGCGAGTCGCCCATCGGGCCGCCACTGCCCATCGGCCCCATCGGACCCATTGGCCCCATTGGCCCGGATCGCATCGGCCCACGTGGCCCTTGTCCTGCGCCTTGTGCACCATTCTGCCCACCGGCTGCGGTCGGAACGGGAGCGGGATCGACATCGAACCCTTGATCGATCGCTGCGAAGTACCGATCCGTAATCACGTTTCGCAGCAGCGTTTCGGCCGAAGGGTTGAGTTCTTTTCTCGCTGTCATATCGCGATAGACACGATGCAGAATGTAGTTCGGCGAGCCGTGCCCGGTGGCCAGCCCGATCGCCATCGCGGTTTTGTTGCTCTTGTCGTCGCGAATGAACAGCGGGCCTTTGGGGTGGTGGAAGAAACTCGCGGTGCCGCTATCGACCCATTTCGGCAAGATCACGTTGCGTGGAAGCAGGCCGCTTGCCGCGAACAATTGTCGCGAACCTTCCCGGCTGATTGCCGAATGATCGGCTTCTTCCTCGAGTGCTTTATCGACGAGTGCGTAGGTCATCATCCGCGCCACTTCCACCGGCGTTTGTGCCTGGCCTTTGACGATTGGTGCCTTGCCACGCAGCAGTTCGTCGCGGCTCCAGCCGACTTTGTACTGCGACTGCGCCACTTGATTGAACGACGAGCCGACGTCGTCCATTCGCTCGGGGGAGATCACGATTAGATCGTTCGCGGGCGAATAAAACGAATCGGATTTGATCGTCAGCCCGTCGAGTGCGTCGCGGAGACGAATCATATCCGTCGAGCGATCCGCGAGGACGGTCACGATCCGCTTGTCGGGGACGGTCAAGGCAATCCCTTGCAGCGCGTGCCACAGGTAAAACGCCTTGAAGTTCTTGTCGAGAAGACCGAGACGGCGATTGATATCTTCGGGGCTGATCTGGCGTTCGCCCCAATACACGAGCGTGTAGTGTTTGCCTTGGGTGAAGCCGCTCGCGCCGAGCTTGGTTTTCCACTCTTCGGCATCATCGGCTTGTGTCGCCGGCACGTTCAACTTGGCGGAGATCTGCTTGTAAGCCTTGACGAATTCGAGAACCTTGGTCGGCGGTGCGACGTCTTTTCGTACGCCGATTTGGGCCACCATGTCGTCTGCGTACTTCAGAGCGTCATCGACCATGCCTGCGGCGAGTGCATCGGTACAGATGTCGTAAATCCCTTCGAAATTCCGCTTCGTGGACCATGCCGTCCAGGTGTCGCGGATGTTCTTTTCCAGCGAGTAATTGTGGATCGGGTAAAGCTGAACCGAGGTGTTGTCTTGGTATATGTACGTCGAGCCGAACTTGTTCTTGACGAGCAACCATTGCGGGTTCGTGTTCGGGTTGAACGACTTGTCTGGATACAGGAGTTTTTTCTGAATCGAGGTAAATGGCACGACGACAACGACGGACTTATCGAGCGCCGTTTTCGGTGCAGCGGGTTGTCCGCCCATCGGCCCCATCGGAAAGCCGGATCCCATTGGCCCCATCGGTCCCATCGGATTGCCACCGGGGCCGCCGTCCCTGCCATCGCCACTACCACCAGACCCCATCGGCCCCATCGGGCCTCCGGCCGGTGCTGCGGAGCCGCCTTCGAGGATCACGCGGATGACGATGTATCCCGGCGATTTCACATCGCTACTTTGCGCAATGGCCGTCGCCGATGTAGCGACGCAAACCGCGCCGAACGCCAAGAGCCATCGTTTCATGATAATCTCCGTGATAAATTGCGATCGCTTCATGATGGCAGGAATTCGCGTCAGCCGCAATCGTTAGTTCGACCGATTTGCCGGATTTAACACGCTTTCCTTCACATCGATAAACAGCTGTGGCACGGTAACGGGGCGGTCTTTCTTCCAACTGACGATCGAATCGAGGTTCGGCGCAGACTGGCCGATCCCGCTACTTAACTTCTCGATCGGCGTGAGCAACTTATCCGTCGCCACGGTGACGAGCGAGCCAATTTTCTGTGCGTTGCGTGTGGCACTCGGCGTTTTCTGCCAGTCGGCGAGTGCGGTCGCGATGCGGGCCGCATACATTTTCCACTGAATTGACTTGTCCGTGTTGCTGGCCGCCTTAATGACGGCAAAGTGATAAATCCCGGTCGCGATCGCGTCGAGTTGCACATCGACGTTCAGCCCTTTCGGGTCGTGAATATTCGCGAGGCCAATCACCGCTTCCCCGCTTTCGTCCGCCATTGGCACGAAGTTCAAACTCGTATCCATGACGGCAATCTTCGCAAGTGTCATGAGCGGGCGTACCGTCTTGCTGTTCGCCGGATCGACGAACTGCGGGTAGCGACACTGCGCGAGCGCACGAATCGCGGCCCGGCGATAAAAGCGGATTGTCACGGCTTGTTCGGGAGTCAGCGGGTTCGATTGCAGTTGGCCAGCAGCCGGCGCAGGTGCGGCGGGCTTCGCAGCGGGTGCCTTCGGATCGACCGGCGGCGCGACGGGGGCCACTGGTTGAACCGCCTTCGGTTGTTTGCCATACGGCTGATTGCGAGCGATGATCGTTTCCAACGCCGTCACCAACTGCACCATCTCGGCGTCTTTCAGCGTGTGAAGGGCATACGCAGTCGCACCCGTCGAACGGGGGATCGCTTCGTAGGCACTGATCAAACCTTCGGCCGCACGAATGACGTAAATAAGCACTTCCGGCGCGGTGTTCGGGTCGTTCAACATCGCTAGGATCATCGGGTAATGCGCGGGCGCGCCGGACTTCGCCGCGATGGCCAACACTCGCGCCGCATTGAGCCGAATGTAGGGGGGCATGTCCGGGGATATCACATCTTTCAGTGCGGCATCGACGGCGACGCCGAAACCTTTGATGTAATCGGCTTGATCGACGTTCAATCGCGAGTTAAGTGCGGGCGTAAGGTACGGCAGCAAGATGAAACGCTCGAAGTTATCGAGTTGCTGATGGATACTCTCCGCATAGACCGCGGGCTTCAAATCGCCCTTCGTGTTTTCGACGGGAAAGTAGTATTTTGAGTCGGTAATCGGGTAGATCAGCGACTTCGCCATGAGGTTCATCGCCTCTTGGTTGGCCTTCTCTTCGGGTGGATTCTTCACGATCCGTTTGCCGTCCCGCATATCGATGACGTTCGACCGCACGGAACCCGCGTTCGGTGGCTCTTTCTTAAAATCGCTCGGTTTGGCCGCCTGACCGTTCGTGCGACTGTTCGAAAACAGCACGCAACAAAGCAAAAACGCAGTTGCAGCAACCATCGCACGAGTTCGGACGTTCATCGGCGGCACCTTGCAAAGACATGGGAAACGACCGGATTAACCGATAATAGCTCTACACGCAGCCACCCGATCCGTTGGCAACGCACCAAGTACCGCAGGTTTCAGGCTATCACCGCAGCCGTACCGAAGCAAGCCGCAGAACGACCCGTCGCCGCTGCGAAGCCGAAATTCGTCGCGCTATCTGGACCGCCACGAAAAGAGCGGTTGTCGAAACCGCCTCAGGTGTTTAGAGTATGTGCATACGGGCTGTAGCGCAGTTTGGTAGCGCGCTTGACTGGGGGTCAAGAGGTCGTGGGTTCAAATCCCGCCAGTCCGACTTTTGCCAAGGGGAAGCCCTTCGATCAACAGGTCGAAGGGCTTTCTCCATTCTGGTACAAGACTTACGTCAACGAGAGTGCAGTTCAACCAGAGGATTTCGAGGATACGCCGCTTGGCGTCGATGTCTGCCGCAATCCACTTCTGGATAAGGCTTTGCGATAGTTCAAACGCTTTGATCGCTAGGTCGGCCTTTTCATGACGCCCGAGGTCGCACGCCTCGATCTCGACCTTCAGCCTTCCTTCCCTGTCGCGCTGTTCAGTCGCCTTGCGGGTGAAGGTGTCCGCGTCGATCTCTTCGAGCAGCCGCAAATTCAATAATTGGTCCTGCTGGCCGCGCAGGGCCGTCAGTTGCCGGTTCAGATCGGCCAGCCGGTCGCGGGCCTCACGCTGCTCATCATGCGTCTTGGCTCGCAGGACGGTGACGAACCAGTCGCGCATTTCCTCGTCGTCCACACGAAGCCGAGCGAACAGTGACAGGACTTGCTCGTCCAGGGCGGATTCCGGCAGGCGGATACGGGTGTGGCCGGCGGCAGTGTATTTCGTGCAGCGGTAGTAGACGTATTCGCGGTCGCCGGTCTTCGTCTTCTTGATCTTCTTCTCCCCGGTGACGGGGTGTTGGCAGTGCCCGCAGCGAATCAGTTCGCTGGCGTAGAGCATGTCGTGGCTGAGGTAGCGGTGTCCGCCCAGGAGCGACTGGACACGATCCCAGGTGGTGCGGTCGATGATGGGATGATGGTTGCCGGGGTGCCACTGGCCTTGGTATCGCACTTCGCCGATGTACGAGCGGTCGGTGAGGAAACGGTAGATGGTGCCACGGTTGAACCGGGGCTGCGACGGCAGGTAAGTGATCGATTCGCTTTCCAGTCGTGCCGTCAGGCTGTCGAGCGTCTCTCGGTGGTAGGCATATAACTCGAAGATTCTGCGCAATTTGGAGGCTTCCTCCGCATCGACCTCGATCAGGGCACGCTTCTCGATGTGGACATTCCTGTAGCCAAAGGGAGCGGCCCCCATGAAGAGGCCAGTCGCAACTCGGCGTTGTTGACCTTCACGAACATCAAGGGATTGCTGCTCGGTCTGGAACGCCGCGAAGGTGGCCAGGGTGCGCCGCATCATCCGGCCAGCAGGGGTATTCTCGGTCGGTTGGGTGACGACGATCAGTTCCAGCCCCTGCTCCTCCATGTCCTCCAGGGCCATGTAGTCCTTGAGGTTCCTGGCTGCACGGTCGAGTTTGTAAACGATGATGCCGTCGATCTGTTCGCGGTGCTTCTTGGCGTAGGCCAACATCTCACGGAAGGTGGTGCGCTCGTCTCGCCGGGTCGCTGTCTCGGCCACCCGGAACATCTTCACGACCTCACCGCCACGCCGCTGGGCTTCTCGCAGAAGCCCAGACTCCTGAACGTCAAGCGAGAAGCCTTCCCGCTCTTGTTCGCGCGAAGAAACACGGGCAAAGCCGATGAATCGCTTCTTGCTCATGACTTCAGCACCTCCCCGAGCCGGCTGACCGCCAAGATCATTTGCATCGCTTCGTCGGTCGAGATCGACTTGCCGTATCGTGGCTGCCAGACCCGGATCGTCTTGGCGAGCAACTCTTCGGTGATCCAACGCGGGATGTCCAATGGCGGAACAACTGGGGCCGCTTCGGGACACTCGTCCGTGGCCACGTGAGTCCCTTCGCCCGAGGTCGGGCATCAGGAACTTGCGTGGCCATCTTGAGTCCAGCACAAGCTACATCTTTGTCGGCAGCACATCGTGTTGCCGGGTTCGAGAATCTTGCCCTATCGTACCTTTTGTGTCTCCGGTGGTCAAGACGTATCTTGTTGCTGGTGCGCTGTTTAAGTTTACAACTTGTCACAACCTTGCTGCAAAACGGTGAATGTAAGAACTCGACTGCGCTCCCCTGAAAGTAACATCCACTGTCCCGGTTCAAGCTTTGCCCCTCATGTGTTTTCTTTTTCATGATGTCTACGCGGCTCAAATCTGGAGGCCAGACCAGGAAATCCTGCACACTTAACAGCCCAAAAAAGCGCCGGCCAGAGTGCCAACGATCTCCTCTTGGCGCACCCGATCCTAGAAAAGTGGGAGGGTGGTAGGAGACAATTCTGCGGCTGACCTGACCCTTCTGTTTCAGCAGAACCGCAGGAAAAACCGGGGACTCTAGCAAACAAAAGGAAAGCAAAGAATCGACTCATTTGATAATATGTATCCCTATCAACCGGCAGGGTGGACAAACTTAATATGTCCAGGGAGCGTCGAGGGAGCGACGGCGTTGGGTCAGCACGGGACGCGGGCAGTTGACTACGGGATGAAGTTCACCCTCGGGCGTTTCCCAACACCGCAACAAAGGACGGAATCCGTTCAGCAAGACAGGTTTCCCGTCGAGTGACACTGCCGCAATCTGGATGAGCAGGTCGTAGTAGGAAGGCGGATGGTCATCGGACGGGGGAGTGACCGTGTGCAGATTTTCAGGGTCGTGATGACGGCTCTCGGTGTCCACCCATTGCTCGGCGTCTTTGTCCCACTCCCAGACCTCAACCTGGGCACCGTCGAACGTCGTCGCGTAAAGGGGGAATTGCATTTTCATGGCTTCCTCCGGGCAAGATCACAGACATTCTGAAACATGGCGAATTGGGCGAGCAGATCGCACCCGGCCTCAAGGCGTTCGACAGGATCGTCGGCCAGTCGAACTCGGCAGTTGGTATCGTTGTAGCTTTCATGCTTGCCTTCTTTCCAGATCGCGTAGCAGGGAGTGCCGAGACATCCAGAGCTTGTTCTGCGGGCGGCGTCCGGTAAATTCGCCAATGGCTTTTTGCTGCTCCACTGGCAGCAAGTAGTACCACGCCCAAAGACTGTTGATAGCAATCATGATGTTGTGAGTCTCTTTGAGATTTTCCGCCTGAACGATAGCGTTAGCAAAAGTCGTGGCGTGAATCGACTCCAACTGGCCGAGCATTTCCATCACCTCGGCTCTGGCCGCTTGTCTGAGTTCATCATCTTCGTTTGGCGTCATGGTGAGGTGGCCTCTTGCATACGTTGGAAGTTATTAGAATTTGGACATCATCTGGAATTCTGTCGCCATAGGTGCTAATCGTTCTCGGTTTCACGCTTCCGAGGATTGATAATAGCACCATGTCACCTGACATGTTCGGCAGTAGTAAAAGTCTGTCCAGAAGTTGTACCATCGCTGACCCAAGACTCGTTGTTCGTGATGTCTTTCACCGATTTGCTGGCACGACTACCCCATCCCGCAGGCGGGGCAGACCTGTTTGAATCCGGCGACGGAAAGTCCAGTCGAGGCGAGGACGAAATCGGCGGCAAATCCAAAGATGCCTCCCTTTCGCTTCCAGCATTCCTGATGCCCCATGAACTGAAGCACCGCGAAATCTTTGGACCAGTGGTCACAGGTCGTGGTCGCCCCAAGCGGTAAGTCTACTCTCGGGCCATCGGCTCCTCTTTACCACTGTGCAACGGAGAGTCGCCTCGCCGTCTGTGTCGCGGTAGACCGACTTTTGAGTTTCGTTCACACGTCTTCAGCCGAACGACGTTGATCTTCCGCAAAGGCTTCGGCTTCTTCTTTGGTGGCAAAACTTTCCAAGACCTGCCTCCCGCCCAACGGGTGAGGGAACCAAACGTCCCAACCATCTTCATCGAAATCCAAAGTCACGAACAGTTCCGACTTCTCATCGCCCGCCCCTTCTTTGACCGGCACCATCATTTTCTCCGAAGCGTGTGGTAAATCGAAGCCTCATCCTCTTGTTCCGCTTTACTGCCTTAATTCACAAATGCGCACCTTGGGCAATACTTGATCTTCCTGACTCGGACACCAACACCGTCTGCACGACGAGTTTCGAGCCATCCAAACTGATCACCTCATCGGCCCTCTCGACAGGGAGAATCGGCTGATGGCGTTGGCGAACTTCGGCCAGTCGAACCGACTCCGGGGGATGGTGAAGATGCTCATGTCGAGCCTCAAATCATTCCAAGTGTGTCGGTGTCACAGGTTACACGTTAGCAAGCCCGTCGCCTCGGAAAACTAGAAGCGATCCGTAGGAAGGCCAGACTCACCGTTTGTCCCGTGGTGACGGCTTGCGAGCTTTGAATGCCGCCTCCAGTGCCGTGTTGACATCCACCGGCGTGATCGGCCTGGGAGCGGTGTCCGTTCTCGCCTCAGCCTCTTGGAGTTGCTGCGAGAGTTGACGCATCTCGTCATCGGAGATGCCAGCCTGTTCGCGCTCCATCCGGCGAACAATCGACCGGGCCTTCAGCAATTCCGTGTCGATGGTCGCCAACTGGGAATCCATCCCATCGATCTCGGCAGAGAGCTTGGCGAGATTTTCCGCCATCCGTTGACCGCGCGGGTTCTTCTTCAAGTCCGTCGCGCTCTCGATCCCGAGATCGCGGAGCTTGGCCACCATCTCGTCGCGCTCTTGTTGAGCCTGACGCTGGAGAGTCTCCACTTTGAGCAACTTCTGCTCGATGCGCTCCACCTGCTTCTTGGCCAAGGCATTCGGACTGGAATCGGCGGCGGGGTTGTTTTGCAAATTCAAAGGACGAGACGTGCGTTTCCAACGACCCGAAAATGCCAGTGTCATCAGTTGATCCGTTTGCTGTTGTCTGTTCCCATTTTCTCTGACGGGAGCAAAGGCGATTTCGCCATCTGAGATGAATTCACAAATGAACGAACAAGTCTTGCCATTAGAGTCGGTGATTTCAATTCCATCTCCGTCACGGTGATAACTGCAAACAACATTGCCGTTCTCTCTTGGCCCAAAGTGCCGAGGCCCACGTCCGTCCTCACGAAACTTTACAACCAAGGTCTTCGTGGAGCAATCGAGTGTGTATTGAAAGCCACCTTCTACAGTATCTGACTTCGCCCAGCCACCCAGCAGAACACCTCGAAGATCGGTGAAGTCCGGCTCGGTAGGAGTTTGTGCTGCGGCTTGCTTCGCGGGGTCATCAGCCTTGGGTTCGTTCTTGCCGCATCCGACCCATGAAGCGACCAAGAAACCGACAGCCACCACACTCCCCCCGAACAAGGCACGCCCCAGCGGGCTTCGATTTCCTCGATTCCACCCATTCATGACTCGCTCCTCAATCACCAGTAACGAAAGGTTACTTCTTCGCCGGGCCGAGAATGCGGTCGATCTCGCCGACCGGATCACCGGGCGACTGGGCGGCCTTCAAGAACGCATCGACTTCGCTCATGGTCTTGTCCGCCCCCGATGGCGTGATTTTCTCCGACTCCCCCGCCAGTTCCGCCCTCACGTCACCAGACAGCAAGGTCATCTTCTTCTCCAACTCGTCGAGGTTCTCCCCCAGTGTCGAGCCGGTGTCACCCATCGCAGCCGAAGCTTTCTTCATGGCCCTCGCCGCCGCCATTTCCGCGTCGAGCTTGGCGTGCATCGCTTCAAGTCGGACGATCTGGGCTTCGAGGTCTTCCTGCTTCTTGGTGATCGTGGCCACCACGTTCCTCATGTTCGTCCGCCCGGCGTCGAAGCCCTTGATCTTCTCCTCGCCCTCTTTCCTCGCCTGGAGGACTCGCCCGGCCATCGCCTTGAGTTCGGCGACGGAGTACGTCTTCCCGGCGAATTCGGCGGGCATGTCGGCCTTGATGACATCGCGCAGCTTGGCGAGGGATTCGTCGCACCGGGTCATCTTGTCCTGATGCGGTCGCACCTTTTCGTCGATCAGGTCGAGTTCCGCTTGGGCTTGATACTTGGCCTTCCGAATCTCACCAACCGCTTTCTTCGCCGATTTAATGCCACTATCGACCTCGGCCTTCTGCACCTCCATTTTGCCGAGCATGTCGTCGATCTTGTCCATCACCTTGTTTTTCGCAACTTGGGCGCGGTTGGGGCCGACGAAGAGGTAGAGGGCCACTCCCAAGTGATGTGAAGTTGGGCTTTCTGTCGCATTTCAGCGAAAACGATCATCT
>JANXWE010000002.1 GCA_025351325.1 Fimbriiglobus sp. | reverse complement strand
TTCGGGAGTCGGTTCGGCTCGACGACTTCCATCCGCGTAGCACCCGTGCCGGGAAAGACACTTCCAGAAACAGTTGCTTTGCTCCGATTCGAGCTACGCAAACAGCTCGACCCTACATCAGCCGGGTTCAAATTCGAGCCGACCCGCGAGCACATGTTGCAGGCCAGTCAGGGCGGCACCGACTTCGGCGCGATGTTGCTGGCCTTCAGTTTCTTGCTAATTCTCGCGTCGCTTCTGCTCGTCGGATTGCTGGTGCGGTTGTCCGTCAGCCGGAGGGCAAAAGAGATCGGCTTGTTGCTGAGCGCCGGATACACGCCCAAGCAGGTGGGGCGGATGCTTCAATTGGAAGGTTCGACTATCTCGTTCTTCGGCGCGCTCGCGGGGCTGTTGCTGGCCTGGTTCTACGCGCGCGTGATGCTCGCACTCCTGGCCGGGTTGTGGCCCGACGCCGCGGTAAAATCGTACTTGCACGTCCACATCGATCCACTCAGCCTGTTGATCGGTTTCGAACTGACGATGGTGATCACGTGGCTCGCCATCTGGCTCAGTCTGCGCGGTTTGATCCGCTTGCCCGTCACGGCATTGCTGCGTGGGGAGACGAACCCGCCGGATACGGAGGTGACGAGAGTGAATCGCCGGCGGGCGTGGATTGTCATCGGCTTGTCACTGCTCATCGGCCTGGGCCTGATCTTCGGTGGTGGTGCGGCGGCGAATGCCGATCAACGAGCCGGGGCGTTCTTCGGCGGCGGTCTGTTCCTGATGCTCGCCGGATTATTGACCTTCCGACTTTGGTTACGGCGAATGCCCGCGCCGAACTCCAACCCACTGACCCTCGTTGCCTTGGGGCTGCGAAATGCAACCCGAGCCAGTGGCCGCAGCTTGTTGACGGCCACGTTGCTCGCGCTGGCGACGTTCCTGCTGGTGGCCGTGGAAAGCTTCCGCAAAAAGCCGGATGCCGAGTTCCTGACGGCTCGAGGTGGCAGTGGCGGATACCGGTTGATCGCCGAGTCCGACGTGCCCGTGTTCCAGCGGTTCGACCGCGAACCGGGTCGCGGTGACTTGCTCGACCAACTTCAAAAGCACTACGGCGGCAGTTCCAACGACCCGAAACTCCTGGCGGCGAAAGTCGAACTCGACGCGCTGAACGCCATGCCGTTCCGATTGCGGGGCGGCGACGACGCGAGTTGTTTGAACCTGTACCAAGCGGGGCGGCCGCGCATTTTGGGGGCCTCAAACGAGTTTCTCGCTCAGGGTCGGTTCGCATTCGCCATGACGACCGCAAACACCGATGTCACCAAAGCGAACCCGTGGCTTCAACTGAACGAGGAGCAACCCGACGGGGCCATCCCGGTGATTGCTGACCAAAATACGGTGCTCTGGCGGCTCAAAACGTTCGTGGGCGGCTCCACGACCGTCCCGGAAGAAAACGGTCGCGACGTGAAACTGCGAATCGTCGGCACCCTTCAAGACAGCCTCTTCCCGAGTGAACTCTTGATGAGCGATGCGAACTTTCGCAAGCTCTACCCCCACGAGGAAGGCTATCGCTATTTTCTGGTCGAAGCGCCACCGGAACGGATCGATACGATTGCGGCACTCCTCGAAACCGGCCTGCAAGCCAACGGGATGCAGACGACGCGCAGCACCGATCTCGTGGCCGCTCAGCAAGCGGTGATCGGGGCGTACCTCAGCACGTTTCAACTTCTCGGTGGATTAGCACTGCTACTCGGGATGTTCGGTTTCGGTATGGTGATTCTGCGGAACGTGAACGACCGCACCAGCGAATTTGCCTTACTCCGGGCCACCGGATTTCAAACGAGGACACTTCAGAAATTGGTGTCGATCGAAAGTGGCTTGGTGCTGTCGGTCGGTGTGGGAATCGGACTGATCGCAGCGGTGATCTCGGTGATCCCGAACTTGGCACTCGGCGGCCAAGTCGCCTCCGTGCGGCTCGGCGGGATGCTCTTGGGGATTATAATCGTCGGAGTGGTCGTGGCCTACCGGGCGACATCTTGGATCGCCCGGCTGCCGGTCATTTCGTCACTGCGACGAGAATAAAAATTCAGTGCTGCTTCTTTCTTTCTTGGTCGATGAGTGCGAAGAACTTGAACGCTTGGCCTTTGAAATCGAGCTTCAGGTTGAGTTCAGGGCCACCGGTGATCGTGAATTTGATCGTATCACGGCCGGCTGGCCCGACCTTCCCAAATACGGTTTCAGTCAACTCTTCGTATTTCTCGGGACTGAGATTTTTGTTGCCCATCTGGCCGAATTTCACGGCGGAGAGTTCCAGCGACAACATGGGCAGCTTGCTCGGCTTCGATTCCAGAAAGGCTTTCAACTCAGTTGGTTTATCTTCAATGCCGACGGCTAACAGGTCATCGGACGTGACGATCCAAGCCATTTCTGTCCCGAAAGGATCTGTGAATTCTGGTTTGGTGAAACGGCCTTCGTGCAAGTTACGATCACCGATTTTCTCGACGTCGAACTTCACGGATGCTTCGCCGCCCATCAAAAACGGCGCGAATTCCCGCAGCACGTTTTCGAGTTCACCCCCCTTCTCCATTTTCAGACCCGCGAGCAGACGAACGCTCTTCTCTTTTCCCGTTTTAGCGACGAGTAAGCCGAGTTGGACATCGTCGCTTTTCAGCGTCGGGCCGATGGCATCAACTAACTTAGTTGCAAGCGGCTTGACGTCATCGTTGGCCCCGGCGAGGAGATCATCGAACAACACGTCGATGAGTTTCGTCAGTTTCTCCCGAGTTCCACTCGGAATCTTTGCGATCAAGCCAAAAGTCCCCGTTGGGTTCTTGGCGACCGACACACTGGCGGCCAGGCTCGTACGGTCGGCCCAAGAGGCTAAGTTCGCCCCGAGCGGAGTCTTCGGCTTCGCCGTCAAGCGGACGGCCGTCGAGAGGGTATCGGACTTCGGGTCGGCATCAATGGTCACCGTCAGTTGCTCGCCATCGTTGAGGATCGCCTTCACCATGTCGACGCCGACATCCAGCAAGCCGCGTCGGGCTTGCTTCTGCAATTCGCTACCCCCAGCCTCTTTGGTCGCTTCGACGAGTTGAAGTTCGACCTGGCCGAGGAGCACTTTCTTGACGTCGGCCGGGAAACGATCCCAGTGAACGGTTGCAGCAACGATCGGTTTCATCGGGTCTTTGAAGAAGTCTTTCGGTGCGATTACCGTCGCTTTGTTAATACTTTTCACGTTGCGAATCGTGGCGTACACATATTTTTCGATGACCCGAAAGTAGATGGCACCGAGCGGCAGCTTGGGAACTTCGATGGTATAAACTCCGTCGTCGCCCAATTTCGGCTCGACGTTCAGTTTGTCCTTCAACAGGGCGAGAAACGCGGCTTCGTCTTTGAGTGGAACCATGACCACAATCGCACTGTCGGCGATGTTTTCGGAGACGCGCACATAACCACCGATGGGCAGTGCGGGATCGATCCCTTCCAGACCCTTTTCGCCGGCACCGAGCGTTTTGATGATCTGAGCGAACTGCTTGCCCGCTTCGGGCTGCATTAAGATTTCACCGGCATATTCGATGACGCCGGTCAACTCGGCAATCGCCTTCACACGAACTTCGATGGCCGGTGCGTGCAGAGCGGCTGGCTCCGCGGCACTTGCAGAAGCCGTGGCCCATGTAAGGCCAGCTAAGACGAGCAGAAACTTCACGGGAGAACCTCCGAAGTCGAGAGTGGATCGATAAACATACCCGCGATCGGACAAGTGGGTGTCACGCTTTTGCCGGTTCCGTAAAACACGCATTCAAATAGTACCGGACGGGATCGATTCATGAGTCAGAAGACGTGGGGTGGTCGATTCACCGGCGGCACCGATCAGCGCGTCGAGCAATTCACGGAATCGATCACCGTGGATAAGCGGCTGTACCGCTACGACATCCTCGCCAGCCAAGCCCACGCGACCATGCTTTCGGAAGTCGGGCTGCTCACTCTGCCTGAAGCTGTGCAAATCGTAGCGGCGTTGGAAACCATCGGTGACGAAATCGAAGCCGGGAAGATGGACTATTCCATCGCGCTCGAAGATATCCATACTCACATCGAACAAGCTTTGATCGCCCGCCTCGGCGACGTCGGGCGCAAGTTGCACACGGGCCGGAGCCGCAACGATCAAGTCGTGACCGACGTGAAACTTTGGGTGCGTGCCGCCATCGACCGCACCGACGAGTTGCTGGTGGAATTGCAAAAGGCCTTCGTCGGCTCTGCGGTGCGGGATCAACACGTCATCCTGCCGGGGTACACCCACTTGCAACGGGCCCAACCGGTACTCGCGGCCCATTATTATTTAGCGTACGTCGAGAAATTTCAGCGCGACCGCGAACGCTTGGCCGACTGCCGGAAGCGGGCCAACGTTCTCTCGTTGGGCACTGCGGCGCTGGCCGGGAGTTCGTTGCCCATCGACCGTGAAAGCGTGCGGATCAAACTCGGCTTCGACTCCGTCGCCCGCAACAGCTTGGATGTTTCGAGCGACCGCGACTTTCTCGTGGAGTTCGTTTTCGACCTCTCGATGATCGCGATCCACCTCAGTGGGTGGGCCGAAGAGTGGGCGATTTGGTCGACGACGGAATTCAATTTCATCGAATTGCCCGATGCGTTCTGCACCGGCAGCAGCATCATGCCGCACAAGAAGAACCCGGACGTGTTGGAACTCACGCGGGGCAAAACGGGTCGAGTCATCGGGGCGTTGCAGCAACTCATGATCCTGTTGAAAGGGTTGCCGCTGGCGTACAACCGCGATTTGCAGGAAGACAAAGCGGCACTGTTCGACGCCTTCGACACCGTGGAAGGATGCCTGAGTGTGGCGGCGCCATTGGTGGCCCAAACGAAGCTGCGGCGCGACGTGCTGGCCGCCCGAATTGAAGATGGCTTTTTGGACGCGACCACGTTGATGGAATCGTTGATCGCTCGGGGAGTACCCATGCGGACAGCGCATGAGGCGGTCGGCGCACTGGTGAAGCGGGCCGAAGATGGGCGGGGTCGGCTGGTCGATTTGCCGGTGAGTGCCTTCGAAGCGGTGGCCCCCGGTGGTGGTGAAGCGGTTCGGGCATCGCTCGGCGTGGCCAATGCGATCGCTGCGTTCCGCAGTTACGGTTCGACGGCACCGACCGAAGTGGCCCAGCAACTGGCCGCGTGGCAAGATCGGCTGGCGTAACATGGTCGCGGAACTCTTCCGGTTCGACGCCGCGACCATCGAGCGGATTACTCCCACCCTGAGCAACTTGTCGTGGGTCGGATGGACCGGGCAAACTTGGGCCGTCGTCGGCCCCACTGGCTCCGGGAAAACGACCCTGCTCGAAGCACTCGCTGGCAAACACCGGGTGACGCACGGGACACGAACAATTCCGAATGCGGATCGGATTCGCTACGTCGGCTTCCGCGAAGACTCACGGCTATTCTCACCGGCGAACTTTTACTACCAGCAACGATTCGAGTTCAACGAACCCGATGACTGCCCGACGGCCCGCGAGTTTTTAACATCGGGCTTCGACGGTTCGCCGGATGACGTGATTGAGCAATTCCACCTTGCGGAGTTGCTCGACCTCAAGCTGTTGAAACTCTCGAACGGCCAGCAGCGGCGGTTGCGAATTGCTCGTGGTCTGTTAAAACGCCCCACGCTGCTTTTGCTCGATGATCCCTTTTCGGGACTTGACACGGCGACCCATGCGGAGTTGAACGGACATCTCAACCGGTTGGCGAAAGGGGGACTGACAATCGTGCTCACTTGCCGGGCGAATGCGGTACCCGAGTGGGTGTCGCATCGACTCGATCTGGGTGTCTCTGCGAGCAAACCTATTCCAGAAGTTCCCTTCACGCAGCCACCGGCGATTGGGCCGGGTCGTTCGATCCCGATTATCGAATTGACGAATGTCACCGTTCGCCACGGTGGTCAGGCTATTTTGCAAGATGTGAACTGGCGGGTGAATCGCGGCGAGCGCTGGGCGATTCTCGGGCCCAATGGTTCGGGCAAGACGACGCTGCTCAGCCTGCTGTGCGGGGATCACCCGCAAGCCTTCGGCAACGACGTCCGACTCTTCGGCCACCGGCGTGGTACAGGGGAGACCATCTGGGAGGTGAAAAAGCGCATCGGTCTGGTCTCCCCCGAGATGCACCAATATTTCCCGAGGATGCTCACGGCCCGTGAAGCTGTCGCGTCCGGCTTCTGTGATCGATTCGCCCCCGAGAAACTGACTGCCGAACAAGCTCAGAGCGTCGACGAATTGCTTCGGTATTTCCAATTGGCCACCTCTGCACAGAAGCGTTGGTGGCAACTTTCCACTGGCACGCAGCGATCGCTCTTGGTGTTGCGAGCCATCGTGAAACGGCCGGAGTTGCTGATTCTGGATGAACCGTTCCAAGGGATGGATGCCCTGACGATCCGACGCATTCAGGATTGGCTCGCAAGGGAGTTGTCCGTGGATCAAACGCTGCTGGTAGTCGTGCACGACGTCGGCGAACTGCCTGCGGGCATCACCCACACGTTGCGGCTTCAAAACGGGCGTGTCGAAGATCACAGCGAGACCATATAAAGGCTCAAATTAGAAGAGGATACACCATGTCGCTGCTCGATGATGCCACGGCCGGATTCGCTACTGTCAATTCAGATGCGGCTCTCAACACCCGTGCGCTCCAGTTTCTCAACACATGGCTCACGCACCCGGAGTACGCCGCGTACCGGCCGCAAATCGAGTGGATGATCGCCGAGAAGAAATGGTCGTTCCTGCTCGATTCCTTCTATCAGATTCTGCCGTTCGGCACCGGCGGCTGTCGCGGTTCCGTCGGCATTGGGCCGAACCGAATGAATCTTTGGACGCTCGGCGCGAGTCTGCAAGGGCACTCCGAGTACCTCAAGCAAAAGTTCACGGGCGTCTCGAAGCTCCAAGTCGTGCTGGCCTACGATGTGCGCCGGTTTCAAGACAAACGTGGGTTCTACAACCCAGCATTATCGAACCCCGTGCTGACACTGACGAGTCGAAATTTCTGCGAGTATGCCGCCGGTGTGTACGCTGCCAACGGCATTCATTCACACATCTTGCCACCGGATACAAATCGCTACGTTTCCACGCCCGAGCTTAGCTTTACGATCCGTCATTTGGTCGCCCAAGGAGGGCTGAACATGACGGCGAGCCACAACCCACCCGATGACAACGGCAGCAAGTTTTACGACGAGCGCGGCGCCCAACCGGTGCCACCCGAAGATCAACTGATGAGTGACCTCGTGGATCGCGTGACGGCGATCAAGCAGCTACCCTGGGCCGACGCCGTGAAGAGCGGCAAGGTTCACTATCTCGATGAAGCACCCCACGCCGCGTACATCGATTTGTGTCGGAAGCAGAGCCTGATTGCGCCGCCGAAGAACGATGAAATTCGAATCGTCTACACCCCGTTGGAAGGCGTCGGCGGTGGATGTGCCGGGGAAACATTGCTCGCGGCCGGGTTCCAGTGGATTCCCGTGAAGGAGCAGAACAAGCCGGACGGCCAGTTCGCTCACGTCACGAAATCCCCGAACCCGGAAGTACGGGAAAGCCTCGACCGCGCCGAGATTGTCGCCCGCGCACGGAGTGCGGATTTGGTGATCGCCACCGATCCGGATGCCGACCGCATTGGCGGCTTGGCGTGCACCACGGCCGACGGTCGCGGCGACTACCGCTTCCTCACGGGGCAAGAAATTGCGGCGTTGTTGACCTTCTTCAAACTCAGCCGGCTTTCGGCCGCTGGCGACTTGCCAAGCTCGCCGATCGTCATCACCACAGAAGTAACGACCGGCCAAATCACGCGGATCACCCGTCACTTCGGTTCGCAAATCGTGAACGATCTGCTCGTCGGTTTCAAGTATCACGCGGATGTCCTCTGGCACCTCGAAAACAGTGGTCATTATGGCGAGGTTCAAGGTACCCCGGCCGATTTCGTGATCGCCACCGAAGAGAGTCATGGCATTCTGGCGACTGCCAACCTCCGCGACAAAGACTCCGCGTGTGCGGCGGTGCTCATGGCCGAGTTGGCCCTGCATTTGAAGCGGCAGAAGCGAACGATCCCCGAACTACTCGACGACATGAGTCGACAGTTCGGCTACTATCGCAACGAGCTGCTGAACATTGTGATGACGGGCCTCGAAGGCAAACAAGAGATGGCCAAGATGCTCGATGCGATCCGGAAGAATCCGCCGACTCAAGTCGCAGGGTTGTCGGTCGTCCACTTCGAGGATCTGCAAAACGAAGACGGGAAAATGGGGCCGTTCAAAGGGGGCACGGACAAATCCGCGCGCAACTTCTTGATCGTCCGGTTGGTGCGCAATGGTATCGAAGCGAAAGTCTGCCTGCGACCGAGCGGGACGGAACCGAAGGCCAAGGCCTATATCGAAGTCAGTTCGGTACCGATGGTGCCCGGCATGGGCGAAGATGCCTGGGCGAAGAATTGTGCCGCGGTCGATGCCCAAGTTCAAAAGCTCGCAACCGACTTTCTGGCACTAGCCCTGGCGACGGTCGGGCATACTCCAACTGCCGGTGCCGATAAATTGAGTCGATAATCCGCTACTGACATTTTCGCAATAAACTCAAGAATATGACTTTTTCAGGAGAATTGGTCAACTGGATTGGACACAATGACAATTGTTCTTGTGTCCAAGGAGAATACCCCCCTGGCCACTGCGGACGCTACGGACACAAGAAAAATGGTTAGAGTGACTGATGTGAGATTGTGGCTAGACACATTTTGATCACTTCAATGGTCGGTGAGGTGACAGTACCGTCCCGAAGTCTTGCGTTGGTGAACTGGAAACTTTTGCCAGTTTGACAAAAAAGTTGTCCAAACCGGCGCAAGTATCCGACATACCGCCGTTGAGGGAGTAAGAATGCTTCGCGTGTCTGCATTCACCCCCGGTGCGATATGGCTTTGCTCCATCCATTGCAGATCGTATTCTTCGCCATGATCGTGGCGGGATTCGGTGCCGATGCGGCTAGGGCTGGCTGGATCACCGTGAAGAACGACACCAAGCAAGTCATCGTGATCCAGGAGGTGGGTGGCCCGTTGAACCGCCCGATCCGTGGCAAGTGCATCAAGTTGCAACCCGGTGAAACCTATCGCGAATTTCAACTGTTGGCCGGTAGTAAAAATGTGGTGATCTTCGATTCCGAAGCGCCGACAGTGCCCCTTATCCAAGACAAATTAACTTGGGTGAAGGACGACGCCAAATTTGAGATTCAGCCAGATGGCGCGACGGTGAAGCTGGTGGTTGGTGAAGAAAAAGTCGAGCCTGTCAAAACACAGTCCACAAAAAAGTAATTCTATTTCACGGGGCTAAGCTCAAATTCGAGTGGCGTTCCTTTATTTGGGTCTGCCACACGGATGGACAACTTTCCTTCGAGGACTTGTTTCAAACGTGGCAAAATGTGTTCGTTCCGCCAACCATGGAGGAACGGCGACAGTGCCGGAATTTCGCCACCAGGGCTGTACGAGCGAATGACATCTTTCAAATGGTGCTGGGAGCAGACCAAGGACTGGGCCAACTGCATTTCTTCGCACAACTCGCCGAGTACCACTGAGAGCAGTGCCGTGAGTGTCTGCATTTGTGGGGGTTCATGAGCCGTTGTGAGTACTTCCGGGCAGCTGGCCAGCGGTCGACCGCGACCACGGCGCACCGCTTCGAGGATGTTGGCCAGTTCCCCTTTGGGTATCCCCCGGAGTTGTTGAAAATCTTCCGGAGAGCGATTACCCGCTCTTACGACCTCCAACAGCACGTCATCGCGCATCACCGAACGGAGTGGCCGATTTTGACGCTCGGCCGCACGCTCACGCCAGGCAAATATTTCTTGCAGGATCGCGAGTTCCCGGCGACCCAGTGAACCAATCCCCTTCAGTTTACGCCACCGTTCCACCGTAGGATCTTCTCCGAGTGCCCAGCGGAGGAACGTGGTGAATTCTTCATCCGCCCACGCCAAACGGTCGAGTTTCTTCAGTTGCTTGCGGATTCGCTCATAGGCGGGGATCAAATAGCGTACGTCGTCGTAGGCGTACCGCAATTGGGAAGCGGACAGTGGCCGGCGGCGCCACTCGGTGAGGGTGTCCGACTTGTTCAGGCGGACACCGAGCATTTCTTGAACCAGACCCGCGTAGCTGATGGGATACGTCGAACCGATGAGGCCGATGGCGATTTGGGCATCGAAGATCGTCGCGGGCGGCTGACCCGAGAAGAACTGGCACATCCGCACTTCTTCGCGGCCGGCATGGACGATCACCGTGCGGGCCGGGTCGTGCATCAGTTTCCAGAATTCTTCCATCGGCCCGCAGTGATACGGATCGATCACGAAGAGTCGTTCTGCGGTCGAGATTTGGACGAGGCAGAGTTCCGGGCGGAACGTCTCTTCCCCGACGAATTCGGTATCGAAACCGATGAATTTAGCAGTTCGGAGGTGCGTCACGCATTCGGCGAGGCTAGCGCCATCGGCTACAAACGTTTCAGGGAGTTCGGCGGCTCGGAACGAACGACGGGGCATTTCGGGGATCGCAATCGGTGGAAGAAGCTCGGATTGGGCGGCATTGCTAGAATACTGGAATGAAGAGATTTTGTAGCCGTGCTTCCCAGTGAGTATTCCGTCGTGGATGTGACTGCTACGTTAACGCTCGAGCAATTTCTGAATCGGAAAGTCGTCGTCGACTTTCGAGCGGAGTACGTCTGTTTGGGAACGCTCAAGAGCATCGGGGAGCATTTTCTCGAACTCAAAAATGCCGATTTGCACGACCTGCGCGACACGGAAACGAGCCGGGAAAACTACATCGCGGCCTGTGTCATCACGGGCATCAAACGCAATCGGAAACGTCTGCTGGTGTCACGATCCGAAATCGTCGCCATCGCCGATTTCGAAGACATTGTGGAGCAATAGCGTTGGACTCAAATCTGTCGGAACTGTGCGAGCGCTTGGCGAATCAGGCTCAGCAGGCGAGCCGTGCGCTGGCGACGGCGACGACTGCGCAGAAGAATTCCTGGTTGTTGGCGTCGGCCGACGCGCTCGAAGAACAGTCCGATGCGATTCGGATCGCCAACGAACGCGACTTGATGGCCGCACAGAGCACCGATCTTAGCCCGGCGAATCTCGACCGCCTCACACTGACTTCCAAGCGCATTTCCGCCGCAGCCGCAGGACTACGCCAAGTCGCGGCGTTGCCCGACCCGATCGGGGAAATCCGCGAAGGCGGCGTGCGCCCGAATGGCTTGCAAGTGCTGAAAGTCGGCGTCCCCCTCGGGGTGATCTTTTTCCTCTATGAGTCGCGGCCGAACGTCACCGTCGATGCGGCCGGGCTGTGTGTGAAGAGTGGGAACGCCGTGATTCTCCGGGGCGGAAAAGAAGCGACGCACTCCAATGAACTCCTGCATTCAATTCTGCAACGCGAGTTGATCCGGGCCGGGTTGCCCCCCGAGGCGGTGCAGCGGGTGCCAACCTTAGACCGCGCGGCGGTCGGTTTGTTGCTGAACATGAACGACCGCATCGACCTCGTGATCCCGCGCGGCGGGGAGAGCCTGATCCGCCGCGTGACGGCCGAAGCGACTATGCCGGTGCTGAAACACTATCAAGGGAACTGCCACGTCTACGTCGACCATCGTGCCGATTTGGCGATGGCCGAGCGGATCATTTTGAACGGCAAGTGCCAGCGTCCGGGGGTTTGCAACGCGACCGAAAGCGTACTCGTTCACAGTGCGATTGCCGATGAGTTTCTACCGCGCTTGGGGAAGAGTCTGCACGCGGCCGGGGTGGAAATCCGAGGTTGCGAACGAACTCGGGCGATTCTCCCCGACGTGACCATTGCGACTGAGGCCGACTACGCCGCAGAATTTCTCGACTTGATTCTTTCGGTGCGAGTGGTTACCGACATGACCGACGCTCTGGAGCAGATCCAACGGTACGGCTCGAAGCACACCGATGCGATTGTGACGGACGACTACGCCACCGCTCGAGAGTTCACGGCGAAGGTCGATTCGGCGGCGGTGGTCGTGAACGCCAGTACGCGGTTCAACGATGGCTTCGAAATCGGGCTGGGTGCCGAGATCGGCATCAGTACCGATAAGCTGCACGCACGCGGCCCCTGTGGGCTGCGGGAACTCACGTCATACAAGTACATTCTGACTGGGAACGGGCAGATTCGAGAATGAATCGATTCCTGAAGACATCCGCTCCGGTCGCACTCACCATCGGTCTGGTCGGCTGTTCGTGGAGTAGCAAGCCCTACGGCCAAGATCCGCTCGTGCAGAAGAATCGTGCCGTTCCCGGCGACATGCGGGCGATGCCAAACCTCTGTGCTGCGGATCACCCAACCCCACCGGTGCCACCGGTGGACGAATTGGCTTCGCCACCTCGTTAACCCGATGCGCAAGCATCGGCTGTAAGGTTTCCGATGCTTGCGCATCGGGTTAACTGGCCAAAGTCGTGTATTCGCCGAGCTTGCGGAATTTCTCGTAGCGGGCTTGCAGTAGCTCATCCGTCGGCGTTCCAATCAACTCGCGCAACGTTCGCACCAAGTACGTTCGGAGTGTGTTGGCCATCTCGCGCGGGTTGCGGTGGGCACCCCCGAGCGGTTCGGCGATCACGTCGTCAACGACGCCAAACTTCTTCAGATCGGTCGAGGTCAACCGCAGCGCATCGGCGGCACGGGGCTTCGTTTCTTCGTTGGCAATTTTCCACAAAATCCCGGCGCATCCCTCGGGGCTAATTACGGAATAGTACGAGTGCTGCAGCATGCTGACGCGGTCGCCGATGCCGATGCCGAGTGCCCCGCCCGAGCCGCCTTCGCCGATGACCACGCAGATCACCGGCGTCGGCAGCACGGTCATTTCGAGGATGCTGGTGGCGATGAGTTGCGACTGGCCGCGCTCCTCGGCGCCGATGCCGGGATAGGCCCCGGGTGTATCAATGAAGCAGATCACGGGCAATTGGTACTTGGCCGCGATCTTCATTTTACCCTGAGCTTTCCGGTAGCCCTCGGGGTGAGTGCAGCCGTAGAAGCACTGCTGGCGTTCGGCGAGCGTGCGTCCTTTTTGGTGACCCACGAACAGCACGCGCATTCCGTCAATTCGGGCGAAACCGGTGCGGATGGCACGGTCATCGCCGAAGGCGCGATCCCCGTGCAGTTCGATGAATTCCTCGAAGACCAGATCGAGGTAATCGAGCGTCTGCGGTCGGTTCGGATGGCGGGACACGAGTACGGTTTCCCACGGCGTCAGACCCGCGTACCGAGATTTTTTGAGCGCGGCGAGTTCCTTGCGGACGCGCTTCGCGTCGTCGCCATCGCCGGCGAACGCTTCGAGCTTCGCCAGCGATTCCTCGAGGGCGTGGATGTCGTTTTCGAACGGCAGCGGGATCGGAACCATTGATTGACCTGTTGGAAGAGTGCCCCAGTGCTCGGTCATTTCAACTTGACGGCTTCGAGCTTCGTGCCCATTCGACCGATCTGGGAACCCGTCGTTTTTTTTGCATTCAAAGGCAGATCGAACTTGTCTTTAATGTCGCCTTGCCAAGTGATCAAAACTTGTCCTTTGGTCGTGTCCATCACCCACTTGCCGAAAGCCGCTCCATCCGTGGAACTATCGACTATACCGCCTGCCTTGAACGTCCACTCGCCCTGATATTCGCCCGCTCTGACCTTCCAAGTTCCCAAAAGTACGCCTTCCTCGCGGAAGACATGGAGTTCCTTTTCCACCGCCACGGCTTCATCGTCCATCTTGGCCCGGGTGTATTCCTTGATCGCGGTCGTCATGGCGGTCTCCAAAACAACCCGTGCGGCGAGGAATTGCTTTTTCGTTTCGATCGGCAAACCCGCCGGCCAGATGCGATCGTCGTCGAAGGACTTGCGGCTTGCTTTCGCCTCGTCCAATTTTTTCTTGTTGCCGGCCTTCCGCGCCGCTTCCTCGCGTGTGTCGAGCCATTCCGAAATCGACTCCTCGCACTTCTTGACCTTCGACTCGTAGGCCTATTTGGCGTCCGCCAGCTTCTGCTTCACCGCGTCATCCGCTCCGGAGGCCGTGCCTACAGAGCAAGCGACGACCAACAAGAGCGAGTAAACGACAGAATTCCTTGCAAAATTGCGAATCATCGTTCGACTCCAGAGGGGCGAAAAAATCCGAAACTCACATGCCGTGGTTGTCTTCTTCCGGATCCGGCCGCGATTTGAAGACGCTTTTGATCTTACGCAATTCCATCAGAGCTTCTAAGAGATTCGACGGGCGATCCGAAGGTTTCTTCGCCAACATTCTCACCAACAGCGCCCCGAATTCATCGGTGACATCGGCGTTGTAGACCGACGGTGGACTCGCCCGTTCGGTGAGATGTTTGCGGAACAGATCGGAAATGCTGTTGCCGCGGTACGGGGGCCGAAAGGTGACCACTTCGTACATCGTGCAGCCGAAGCTGTACACGTCCGAGCGCGCGTCGAGCAGTTCGCATTTGATCTGCTCCGGCGACATGTAGCTCGCCGTGCCTTCGGGCTTCGTGCGCTTGCGGAACAGCTTCGCCAAGAAGCCGGACTGCATCTTTTGCGAGATGGCGAAGTCGATGATCTTGGTTTCGCCCAACGCATTCACGAGGATGTTGTCGGGCTTGACGTCGCAGTGGACGTAATTCGATGAATTCATGTACGCCAGCCCGGTGCCGGCCTGTTTGAAGATTTTGCGGGCGTATTCCTTCAAGAACTCTTTGTCGCGTTTATCCTTCGATTGCAGCCGTTTGCGGATGCTCCCGGACGGGAAGAACTCCATCACGAAGTTCGGCGTGTCCTGGCTCCGGCTCACCTTCACGATGTTGATGACGTTGGCGTGGCGGAGCTTGCTGCCGACCTCCGCTTCGTTGAAGAGTGGGTTGCGATGCGATTTGCTGCCCGAAAACTCCGGCAGCAAAATCTTCATGGCGAAGTGCCGGCCGCTGGTCGGCTCGACGACTTCGAACACTTGCGACGTCTGCCCGGTTTGGAGCAGCGAGCGGATTTTGTAACCGCCAATGGTGGCACCGATGTCGGCCATGGAGCGGCTTTCGGGGTTGTAGATGCGGGGAGAAGAAACGGGGAATCACCAGTACTTCTCGAAGTGGATGTTGCCTTCGATCTTGAGCATCGGGTTGTCGGCCCGGAAGCCGCGCGCTTCGAGGATCTCGATCACGCCCGGTGGCTGCGGATATTCCCACAGACCCGTCTCTTTGCTCTTCGCGGGAATGCCGATCATCTTCGGGTTGCCGCACAGAAAGACGTGCGTGTTGGCCGGGTCGAGTCCGACCGCACCAAGTTCGATTAAGTGGTTATCGAGTTCCCCACACGAGATCAGATCTTGGATGTAGACTTTGCCCTTGCGGCTCGCTTCCCGCGTCGTGAGGGCCAAATACTGGTACTGCGGGTGCAGCTTCATCAGGCGCTCTTGCGTTTCGAGGTAGCCCAAGTCTTTCTGGTAGCGTACGCAACACGCCGCGAGAATTTTGCCGGTGTGCCCCGTGCGCAGCAAATCGGCGAGCATCGAGTTGTGTGGGGCTTCGCCAGTACCTGTGGACAGGAACACCACGGTGTTGCCAGGTTGAACCGCACTGAGTGTGAAGTGCCCCGTGATCTTTTCCCCGACGGATAAGCGGTCGCCGACGCGCAGATTGAACAAGCGCGGGGTCAGTGCCGGCACTCGGCCGTCGATATTTTCCCGAACCAACACGATGTAGAATTCGAGCCAGTCGTCGTCGGCAGGATCGCGGAGGGAATCCCCTTCGCGGAAGACGGAACTGCTGATGGAGTAGGAGCGGCGGACGAGCTTCAGTTGGTCGTCGACCGACAGCGATTCGAGCTGGCATCCCTCGGCGCGCTCTTCGAAATTGGCCAAGCCGAGGGTGCAATACTGCCCGGCGTGGTAGTTCGTCCGGGTGAAGTCGGGCTTGACCCGAACCACGAGGAGATCGTCGTGGCGTTTTTCGAGGTGGGTCACCGTGGCGTTGTAGCGTTTGCTTCGGAATTCTCGGATCTGTTCTTCGGTGAGACTCATCGCACGCGGCTCCGCAATCCGAAGACCCCCGCGACCGCCGCAGGGGTTCCAATTAACGTTATTCTAGTTTGCAAGTCGGTATCTGCCAACTCACTTCCCGGCGACGAATAGCGCGTCGATCTCATTGTCCGCTAGTTTCTCGGTGCCTTCGCTCGCATCCACGATGAGGGCGGTACCGTTCGGGGCGATCCAAACCAGGTGATTGCCGACGCGGAAGACGTCTTTCATCGTCGGATGCTTTTCGAGGATGCGGAAGTACGCCTCGCTCTGGGCTTTCACGGAGAGGGTTTTCGTCTTGTCGGTGAATCGATCGTCGATCCAGACGCCGCCGAATTCGACGCAATTGCGACCGAGGAGTTGCTTGTTGGCGGTCTGCGTCAGTCGCGCCTGACCCCGCAGCGTGGTGGACGCCACGGCCAAATCGACACCAAGACGTCCCGATTGATTCTGGGCCAATTGATTGCTGCGATAATTCCTGTTGGCTTCGTCGAGAGTTTTGCTCTCGCTCTGGGCCTGTTTCAACGTGTTGGCGATTGGCCCATTCTTCTGATCTGCCGGCATCTCTTTGAGTTTTTCATTGAGTAAGCGATCTTGAACCGCACCACGGCTGCCACCGATGCCCTGTCCCGGCTCGGCTTTCGACTGTTTGGCCAAATCTTTGGCGAACTCCCCAACCGCTCGCGGTTTGCCGGCCGCGCCGGCGGGTGCCAAGGCAGGTGCGTCATACTTGAGTTGCGGTTGATGCCCGATCACGACGGGCACCGGGGCGTCCGGCACCACCAGATAACTGGTGTACGGCGTGGCGATGCCATACTTCTTGGCGAGAGCCGTCACTTCGTCGACGAGTTCTTTCTGTTCGCCATTGACGCGGATTTGATCGAGGATGAAGCCGACTTTCCGACGCGCCCAGAGGTGTTCCACGAACTCCCGCCCTTCCGTCGTCTTCGTCGGAAAGTCCACTTCGTAAACCAGTTCCTTGGTATCCTGGCCGACCAAACCGGTGAGTTTGATGGCCGCAGGCCCACGACCATGGAAGCGACCGAACAGAACGAGTTGGCCACCGTGGAAGAGATCGGGCAACTGCTGCGGGTAGACTTCGTTGAGCGTCACGTTCGTCGTGGTGAGTTTCACATTCGTCATGACGGGGTGGCCGATCTTCGCGCAGAGTGACGAGGCTTTGACTTCAATATCTTCAGCCGGGCGGACGTAGGTGCTGATGGCTCGGGTACTGTCCGCGAGTTGATCGAGCATCGCCGCGTTCACGTCGTCGCCGACGCCGAAGGTGAAGATGCGGGTGCTAGCCGTGTTGCGAGCGACGACATTCTTAACGATCTTCTGCGGATCGCGTTCGTCCACCGTCGGTTGGCCATCGGTGAAGAAGACGATGTTGAACGAACGACCGGCTTCTTTGCTGCGCAAGTCGAGTGCGGCATTCAACGCCGGTTGAATCGCAGTGCCACCGCCGGCGCGGAGATCGTCGACCCATTTGCTCGCCTTTTCGAGTTGTTCGACACTGGCGTCGGTAAGCCCCTCCCGAAACGACTGCACGGCGGTGGCAAAGCTGACGATGCTGAATCGGTCACGTTCGCCGAGTTGATTCAAGCAGACTTTCAAGGCCTTCTTGGCCTGCGACATTTTGAGGTCGGACATACTCCCCGAGGTATCGAGCACCAGCACCAGATCGCGTGGCACGCGGTTTTTCATCTGCTCCGCCTGCGGTGAAATCAACAGCATGAAGTAGCCGTCGTCGCCGCTGACGGGCCGGTAGAACACCGGGGTCAAACCGATTTCCTGCTTGCCGACGCTGTAAAAAAGCTGAAAGTCTTTGTCGAGGGTGGCTTGGTTCTTCTCGAACTCAACGGTCGCTTCGCGATCACCCTTCCGGCGGATGTCGATGGCGTGCGTCGGGCTATAAATCGACTGCACGGAGTTCTGCGATTGAACGTGGACGGTGACCGAGAATTTCTCCAAGGTCCGGGTGTCCTTCCCGTCGGTCTTGAGCGGGTAGACGTACTCGACGATGCCACCGTCCTGCTGCGACACCGACGTGAAGCGGAACTTCATTTTCAGATCCCCCTTCGCCGGCACCGGGAAGACCTTCAGCCGAATCATGCCATTACCCAAGTACTCCAGCAGACCGGGGTCGCGTGTCCGCTGGATGATGCTCGTGTACAGTTCGCCGGCCTTCTTGGCGTCGAGGATTTCACCGGTCGTTTCTTTCCCATCGACCCACATCGTGAACTTGTTCACGCTGGCCCCTTTGGGAATCGGGAAGACGTAAGTCGCTTCGAGGTTGCGGTCGGTCTGGTTGCGAAACGTCTGCTCGACCGTCGTGATCGCCACCTGATCTTCGATCCGCACGTTCACGATGTGGTTGACCATGGACAACGGTTGGTATTTCACATCGTCGGGGATTAAAAGCCCCGCACCGAACGATGCGGGAGCGAGTCCCAGTGTGACGAGGGTAATCCCGAGCAATCGGAGCATGGCAATCTCCCAATCGAAGTGATAACGCGGTTCTGCTGACACTATAACGAGCGAAGTGGGTCAATCGATTGCAGAATGGGAGGAAGTGACCAACGTGTTACAAGTCTTCGCCAAAATGAGCCGGATGGCCAACGGAATGGAATCCGCCGGCGTTGGTAACTTGTCGCGCGTTTTCGTTCCCCGAGAGGAATTGCCATGGATCGTCTGTTGCTCGTCGCCTTGGTCGTGGGGTGCTGGAGTGCGTTATCGTTCGCCGAAGCGCCGAAAGCGGAGCCGGATCACTTCGCCGCTTTGGTGGTGAAGCTGAACCAACCGAAAGTGAACTTTCCGGCCTCGCTCAAAGATGTCCCTTTGCGATCCGTCAAGGAACAGCTCGAAAAGCAGTTCGAAATCAAATTCGTCGTCCGCGAAGATCTGTTCAATTTGGTGGACGGTGCTGATCCGATCTTGGAACGCAAGTTCAAACTCGACTCGAACTTGAGTGGTCTCCCTCTCGAAACTTTCTTAAGGGTTGCTTTACCGGACATCAACGCGACGTTCCTCGTCCGCAAGCACTACATCGAGATCACCACGTGGCAGGCCGCGAGTGCGAACTTCGACGATGCTCAAGCCGCCAGCTTCTACCGAGGAGAATCGTCGTTACCCGTATCGGTTCGCGATACGCCGTTGGTCAGTGCGGTGGTGAAAGAGAAGCCGTTGGATGAAGTGTTGACTCAAATGGCCGATAGGTATGGTTTCACAGTGATCATCGCCATTCAAGTGGCAGAAGACGCGAAAACGCCGGTCTCGGCCCGGTTGATGAACGTGCCGTTCGGAACCGCACTGGACGTGCTGGCGATGAATGCCGGGCTGAAGGTGGTGCGCCGCGACAACACCTTCATTGTCACCACGATCGAGCACAAGTACGAATTGAAAGCGAAGGGAGCGAAAGCAGCGAAGAAGTGAATAGCCTGACCAACGAAGCCGGCCGCAGGAATGATCCTGCGGCCAGTTCTAGTTTTGCGTCGACTTGTGCTTAGAGACCAACTTTGGCCTTGAGTTGGGTGATCAGCACCGCGACATCGCTCTTGAGCTTTTCCAAGCTGGCGTTGTCCTTAAGACCCGCCACGCTTGAGGTGATTTTCTCCCGGAGCTGAGTCAGCAGTGTGCCAGCTTCTTTGACTTGAGTGTCGAGAGCGGTTTTCTCAGCACCGGTGGCAGTGGTAGACTTGGTCGTCAGTTCCTTGATCTTCGCTTCAATCGGAGCGAGATCTTTACCGACCGTGTCCTGCATCCCTTTGACGTTCTTCTCCAACTCAGCGGCGGCCATTTTAGCAGCGTCAGTAGCTTTGTCGCCAGCTTCTTTAGCTTTGCCATCAAGTTCCTTGGCTTTGTCAGCCGCGTCCTTGGCAGCTTTGTCAGCCTCAACTTTGGCCTTGTCGGCCGCTTCCTTGGTCTTTTCGGCGGTGGTTTCCTTGGCCTTGTCGCACCCGACGACGCCGACGATGCTACCGGCACCGATCACAACTCCGAGCAACAGTTTGCGCAACATGAAGAATTCCTTTGCTGAGGTGAGAGAAGCATCGGCCTCCGAATGGAGAGCTCCAGCGTCCACAGAAGTTATGACCCGGCCCCGTCGAAATTATTCCCGAAATAATGGCAAGGCGGAGTCGATCCAACCGCCGCCGAGGACGCGGGTGCCGTCGTAGAAGGTCACGGCCTGCCCCGGCGAGATCGCCGACTGCGGCTCCGCGAAGTCCACGGTCGCCCCGCCGTC
>JANXWE010000377.1 GCA_025351325.1 Fimbriiglobus sp. | reverse complement strand
GGGCGGCGGAGTACCGGACGATCCCGGCCTTGGAGAAGTATTTGGGCGAGGTGCTGGACTGCTTCTCGCCGGAGGAGTGCCGGAACTACTTCGCGAGCTGCGGTTATTCGTCCGCTACATCAGCGTGAGAACCGCTCTAATGGGCCACTACTCGATTTTGCATGGGTTTGCCTCGGTTAGGTAATTTCATTGTAATCGCCGATAAGTCCGGTGTCGAACTCACTCGACCTTGTTGACTGGCTCACCGTTTTAATCCCGTCGGGTGGGAACCATCTTCAACAACACGCCCACCCAACGGGCAATGGCCCAGAATACCAGTGCCCCGACGCTGCCGATCACGAAGATCGTCAACGCGCTGCTGAGGTAGCCCGTCCAAACCAGTTTGTTCCCGGCGTCGGTCTTCCCGGCTTCGATCAACTTGTTCCCTCTGTCGATCATCATGGGGAAACGCTCGCTGACCAAGATCGCACCGGCGCTCAGGGTGGTACTGCAGACCCAGAGCATCGGCAGCAGCGTGAGCGGGGCGAAGCGGATCTTGCCCGTGTTCACCAACCAGGTGGTGACGAGTGCAAGTGCCAACACGGCGAGGGCTTGGTTGGCGACGCCGAACATCGGCCAGATGGTGTCGATGCTCCCGGTATAAATCAGCCAGCCCCAGCCGCAGGTCACGACCGCGCTGGCGAGCAGCGCCCCCGGCAACCAGTCGGGCCGTGCGAATGGCTTATAAATGCGGCCGACAGTTTCTTGCACCAAGAAGCGACCGATCCGCGTGCCGGCGTCGATGGTGGTAAGAATGAAGAGTGCCTCGAACATGATGGCGAAGTGGTACCAGTACTTCAGCAACCCCTCGCCGCTAGCCCCGATCATCGAAAATGCTTGCTCGAAGATCAGCGACATTCCCACGGCCAATGTGACGGCACCACCGGTGCGGCCCCGCAGCGATTCGCCGCCGACTTTCTCTTCGACGCGGCCGAGTTTCCAGTCGTGGGTGTTCTCGGTGCCGAGGTGGGCCTGCGGATCGCGCGCGTATTTCTCGTCCATCTCGCGCAACTGTTTCTGGTACTCCGGTGCCCGCTCAATGGCGATGTTGATGTCGTAGTACAGCTCGTTGGGAAGCGACGCGGCGGCGATCAACGCGGTCACGCCGACCAACCCTTCGATGAGCATGGCCCCGTAGCCAATGGTGCGAATGTGCGATTCTTGGCCGATCATTTTCGGCGTTGTACCACTCGATACCAACGAGTGGAACCCGGAGACGGCCCCGCACATGACACAGATGAAGACGAACGGAAAGATGCTGCCGGGGAAGGTCGGGCCGCCGTTGACGAAGACCTCGTTGAGCATGGGGGCTTGCAGCGGCGGGTTGGCGATGCAGACGCTGGCGACGAGCAGAATCACGGTGCCGATCTTGAGGAAGCTGGACAAATAATCGCGTGGCCCGAGCAGTAACCAGACGGGCAGCACCGCCGCGATGAAGCCGTAGACCACCAGCGCGAGGATCGTTTGGTTCCGCGTGAGCGAGAAGATCGGTTCGAGCGCCGAGCCGGGAATCCAACCGCCGGCGACGACGGCGAAGAGGGTTAGCGCCCCGCCGATGAGCGAGGCTTCGATGACCCGCCCGGGGCGGATGCGGTACATCCAGAGGCCGGTGAACAGTGCAATCGGGATAGTGCAGGCGATGGTGAAGGTGCCCCAGGAACTGCCGGGGATGACTTGGGTGCAACCGGCGGGGAGGGTCACTTTGGCCGGCCCTTCGACGAAGGTATGGAATGGGATCCCATCTTTTTTGGGTGGACGAGGCTCCGACTTTTCGATTTTGATCGACTCGAATCCACTGTTGGGAATTCTAACTTTGAACCCCTCTGTACGCACGGATGCAGGGTGATTCGTTCCGTATTGAACCAGGCAGTTTGCAGGGAATCGAGCCACACAATCGGTGAAACCCGGGCTGTGCTCGCGGATGGCCTCATCGGCCTCTGCTCCTTCCGGTACGGTGATCGTCATCCCCGCTGGCAAGCTCGCTTCCTCGCCGCCGAGTGCCTTCACCACCACGAACCCTAAGCCCGCCAGCGCAATGATGACGATGAACAGAATCGCGATGCTGGCGATGATTGCGGCAGGTTTGCCCAACTCGAATCGGGCGATCTCGGCGAGCGACTTGCCATCGCGGCGGATGCTGGCGGCGAGCACGAGCATGTCTTGCACGGCCCCGGCTAAGCAGACACCGATGACCAGCCACAACAGCCCCGGCATGTAGCCGTATTGGATGGCCAGCACCGGGCCGATGAGCGGGCCGGCCCCGGAGATCGCCGCGAAGTGGTGGCCGAAGAGCACCCACTTGTTGGTGGGATGGTAGTTCTGGCCATCGTTGAGACGGTGCGCCGGTGTCACCCGGCTGTCATCGAGCACGGCGACTTTGGCCGCGAGAAACGCAGAGTAGTACCGGTACGCGATGGCGAGCAGGACGAGCACCACCGCCATCACCGGCATGGCGTGCAAGATCGTCCGGCCATTTTCGTGGTGGTACAGCATGGTGGCGAAAAGGGGCATCGGGAATCCCGGAGGGGGAGATATGCGAGTAAAATAACACGGGGAAGGTCGAACTCCAACAACACGGTGACTGCCCCGGCCCGCGTGCCTATAATTGCACCATATGAGTGAACTTGCCCTCCGCACGGACGCCCTCGGGCGAACCTACCGCAAAGCCCGCAAACGCTGGTGGAAACGCACCGACCCCGCCGCTTCGAAAGAGTTCGTCGCCCTCGACGGCGTCAGCCTGGAAGTCAAACCGGGTGAACTGTTCGGGCTGCTCGGGCCGAACGGCGCGGGCAAAACCACGCTGATCAAAATCCTCACCACGCTCCTCGCCCCGTCGTCCGGGAGGGCCTGGGTCGATGGCTTGGACGTCGTTGCCGACGCGAAAGCCCTGCGGCCGTTCATCAACATGGTCAGCGGCGGCGAATCGAGCGGCTACGGCATCCTCAGCGTCCGCGAAAATCTCTGGCTCTTCTCGCGTATCTATGGTGTGGCGAATGCCGTCATCAACCAACGCATCGACGCGATGCTGGCCGTCGTCGATTTGGCCGACAAAGCCAACAGCCGGGTGAGTCACCTGTCGACGGGCCAACGTCAAAAAATGAATTTCTGCCGGGGCTTCATCACCGACCCGAAGGTACTCTTCCTCGACGAGCCGACACTGGGTCTCGACGTCACGGCCGCCCGCAACATCCGCAAATTTGTCAAAGAATGGATCGCCGAGAAGCCGGGTCGGACGATGCTTCTGACGACGCATTACATGGCCGAGGCGGACGAACTGTGCGACCGTCTGGCCATCATCGACAAAGGCAAATTATTAGCGTGCGACACCCCGGCGAACCTCAAACGGCAGGTGCAGCAGCATTCCATTTTCGAGCTGAGCCATACGCCCGGTTCGGGCGGGTTGATCGAAGTGGCGGGGTTACCCGGTGTCCATCAGGCGACGACGACCGAGACGCCGACCAGCATCGAGCTGAAAGTGTTGCTGCGTGAAGAATCGGCCATCGGTGGAGTCGTTCAGCAAGTGGTTCAGTCGGGCGGGCGGATACTCACCCTCAAGAAAGTGGAACCGACACTCGAAGATGTGTTCATCGAACTCGTGGGGCACGGCTTGAATGCGTGAGCCATCCCGCCGGGTCGTGCTCGGGTGCCTCTTGTTTGGCATCATTGCGGGAACGATTCTGCTGCTCCCGAACAGCGCGGAACTCTGGGGCGAGGTTCGCGGCCGGATCGTGGACGCTCAAGAATACGTGGACGACCACTTGATGCTCTCCGCAGTTTTTTTCTTCTTGGTCTACGTCGCTGTCACCGCGTTGTCGCTGCCGACGGCGACCATGATGTCGCTGATCGGCGGAGCGCTCTTCGGCCGGTGGTTGGGCACCGGGTTGGCCCTATCAGCCGCAACACTCGGTGCGACCCTGGCGTTCTGGTCGTCGCGCTACTTGTTCCGGGATTGGGTACTCCGCAAGTTCGGCCACCGCTTGCAATGGTTGAATGCCGGCATGGAACGCGATGGGCCGTTCTTCCTGTTGTCCCTGCGATTGATGGCGATTCTTCCATTTTTCGTGTTGAACATGCTGATCGCACTCACTCCGATCCGCACCGTCACCTACGTTTGGACGACATGGCTCGGGATGATGCCCGTCTCGTTTTTGATCGTGAGTGCCGGACGCAAAATCGCAAGCGTGGACGACCCCGCCCATGTGCTCGATTGGGAATTGTTCGTCTGTTTGGCACTGTTGGCTCTCCTACCGTTGATTGTCCGCTGGGTCGTTCGTCGAAATCGTCACTATCAGGAAACACCGGATGCGTCCCGCGCTTGAATTGTTTTGGAAGGCCATGATGGCCCGAACCTATCCGCGTGTGGCGTGGATGTTCCGCCATCGCACGTGGTTGATCCAAGAAACGTTGTTGCCGATGCTGTCGGTGATCGCGCTCGCCAACGTCTACCGGTGGATGCACGCGCCGGTGCAGTACATCGGCATCGTCATCCTCGGTGCCGCGATGACCGCCTTCTGGCTCAACGTGCTCTGGAGCCTCGGTGCCCACTTGTACTGGGAACGCGACTCCGGCAATTTGGAACTGTACATCCTCTGCCCCGCCCCGATGATGGGCATCCTCGCGGGAATGGCATTGGGCGGACTGACGATGACCATCGTCCGCGCCGCCGCCATCGTGACGACGGGGGTGCTGCTGTTCGACGTTCCCCTCGAACCGACGTCGTGGTGGCTGCTCGGGTTGATTTTCTTACTGACGATGGTGTCGCTGTACGGTCTCGGCATGATGTTCGCCTCGGTCTTTTTGCTCTTCGGCCGCGAAGCATGGCACACAGTGAACTTGCTGCAAGAACCGATCTATCTGATGACGGGGATGAACTTTCCCCTGGTCGCCCTCGAAAAAATGACTCACTGGGCAATTCCCGCAGCGGCGCTGTTGATCCCCCTCACCGCCGGGATGGACGCGATGCGTCAAGTGCTGTTCCGGAGCGAAGGATTCCTGAACCTCTGGTACGAAGTGCCGCTGTTGGGGGTCATGTCCGTCGGCTTCATTCTGTTGGCGAAGCGGTTCCTCGATGTGCTGGAACGCAAGGCGAAAGAGGAAGGGAAACTGACGGTGAAGTGGCAATGAACGAAACCTATCGCACGCTCCGGTGGTCGACGTGGCTCGGCTGGCAGATCGAATCGAACTGGGCCGACATCCGGCTCTTCGTGCTCTATTTGATCGTCAAGCCGATCTGCGGCTCAATGATGCTCGTCTGCATGTTCTACGCGGCGAAGTATGCCACGGCCGGCCGCGTGCCCGCCGAGTTCCTGCCGTACATTTTCGTCTCGAACGCCTGTTACGGGTTGGTCGGTATGGTGATGTTCGGCATGAGCAACGTCGTGATTTCCGACCGCGAGAGCTACCGGATGTTGAAGTACGTGTTCATCAGCCCGGCCCAGTTCCAAGCGTACTTTGTCGGACGCGGGTTGGCACGCGCCTTGGAAGGTCTGCTCGGCGCGACGATCACCATCACGACGGGACTGTTGCTCCCAGATATCCGTGCGGCGGTAAACGCGGACGGGTTCGACTTCGGCTGGCTCGTGGTCTTCCTGCTCCTTGGCGCAGTCATGCTCTGGGCCTGCGGCATGATCCTTGCCTCGGCCGTGTTGAACATGTCGCGCAGCGGCATGTTCCTCAGCGAGGGGATTGCCGGGGTCGTCTATTTCCTCAGCGGGGTCGTCTTCCCGATTTCGGTGCTGCCGACCGGCTTGCAGTATGTGGGCTTGAGTTTGCCGACGACGTATTGGCTCGAAGGGATGCGCCGAGCCATCACCGGGCGGGCACCGGCATCATCACCGTTGGCCCAATCGCCGCTGGCGAAATGGGACACCGGCGAACTCGCCCTGATGCTGTTGGCCACGACAATCGTGCTCGTGGTGCTCTCGCAACTCTTCTACCGCTGGAGCTTGCGCAAAGCGTGGCGGAACGGGAAGATCGAAGAAGCTACGGGGATGTGACGGCTATCGTTTCCGCGTGGCGATGAGCTGCTGGGCGAACGTCGTCAGTTCGACTTTGGGGTTTCCCTTCGAGATCGCGCGGATCAACGTCCACGCTTCCGGTGAATCGATGGCTTCGAGCCAGACGAGCCCGATCTCTTCGCGGGAGTAATCCCAGTAGCGACCTTCCAAAGTGTTGTACGTCGGGTAACCTCCGAAACCCTCATTCGGCATCGGGTCGAATTCGGGCAGAAGAAAATCGTCGGTCGTCCAATACTCTCGATCGGCATTCGGCGGGCTCAACCGGAAATCCTTTCTCGGACATGGGCTATCGATCCCCTCGAGCGTTTTCACGGCCCAAAATTTGTCGTACGCGACCAACCGGAATCGTCCGCGAACATCCGTTGCCATTTCCCAAGCTTCGGTGAACGGGACGGCAAGCCGGAAATCCCGGATCTGAAATTCGTCCAGCGCCTTTTGAGCTTTCTCGGAATCGTCACCCAAATAGGCCTCCAGCAATTTCACGGCCTCGGCTTTCTCCATGATTTGAGGTTTGAGTTTGGTTTTCAGGAACGCAATGGCGGTTTTCGGATCCGCCAAAACCCGTTGCGTCACGCCGAGT
>JANXWE010000358.1 GCA_025351325.1 Fimbriiglobus sp. | reverse complement strand
CTCCGCACTGATCGTATTCTTCGGTGCGGAGCTGACGCAAGTCCACTCCAAACGGGCCGGCGTCGTTGTCGAACCGTTGTCTACGGCGTACCGGATTTTGGTGTAGAAACGAAAGCAGCCGGAGATTCCCCCCGGCCCATTTCATTCATTCTGAGTCGAACCGTTACATGCGCTGTGCGGAAGTGCGGTCGTAGCCACCGTGCTTGGTCAAGATCGTCCGCGGGTCGTCGACGGTGCGGGTTCCGCGATCCACCGTCACCAAGTAGCGGCCGGCCTTCACTTCGTCTTCGTAGTACTTGGCGTCTTCTTCCGGAATCCCCCAACCGACGAGTGCCCCGGCCACCGTGGCGATGGCAGCTCCGCCGACGGCGTTGACCAAGATCGTTCCGAGCGTCCCAATGGCTAGCACTGGGCCGATTACAGGGATGATGCCCATCAAGATTCCCGCGCCGACGGCCGCCCCCGTCGCAGCCCCGGCGACCGCGCCGATGGCGGCACCTTCGGCGAGATTGGTTTCGCCGGCGCCGTCGGTACGCACTGCTTTGCCCGTTTCGGAATCCTTGGCGACGAGGCCGATATGGTCGTCGCTGTAGCCGGATTTGCGTAATTCTGCGACCGCACGGTTGGCGGCGTCACGGGTCGCGAAGATGCCGACCGTGGTGGTGCAAACTTTATTCTCAGCCATTTCTGGGAACTCCGGATTCGGAAAACTGTCACGGACTTCATGCAAAACACACGAAAGTTGAGAATCTGTATTGGCATCTTTTGTGCCAACTCTTGCCCAGGGAGTCAGGCCTTCCGGACGGCCATGACGAACAGCAGCTCGCCCGGCCCGGTTTTGAACCCGGTCGGCTTTCCCTTGCCCGGCAGGGCATAAATCAGCCGCACCGTATCCCGGTTGCGATCAATCAACCCCTCCACGACATCGCCGGAATCGGGCGCCGCCGTCGCAGTCATGATGACGTGACACGGGTCGGTTCCTGGCACGATCACGTACTTGGCTTTGTAAATGTCGCCGCGGTCTCGATTGGCCACGGTCACGTCCGAATCCGTAAACGTCACCGTGGTATGTTGAACTCTCTCAGGCGGGAGGACTTTGCCATCTCGTTCACCCGAAGTCAGTTCATAGGTGCCGACCAAATTCATTTTAGAAACTCCTTGTCGTATTCTGCCGGGACGCGGACGAGTGATGGGCAACAATCGAGCCGGAGACGCCAATGCCGAGGAGTCGGCACCGCAATTGCCTAAATTTATCACCAATCCCGTGGGTCGGACGTGGATCGTTTCCATCCCGTCGCCACGGCGATCACCTTGCACCGAGGACCGTGATGTCTCTGAAATTCCAAATGGCTACCATCGCGTGGATCGCCTGCGTCGGCATGGCAATCGCCGACGAGGCACCGTCCAAGTTGGACGGGGTGTACACCATCGTGTCGGGTGAAAAAAACGGGACGGAAATACCCGCCGACAAGCTGACGGGTTCGATCATCAAGTTCGATGGCGAATCCGTCCTCGGTACAGACAAGGATAAAAAGGAGTTCTTCGGCTGCACGTTTCAGATCGACAAAACCACGACGCCGTACACCATTTCGATGACGAGCACGTCGCCGATGAAAGGGGAAAAGGCGGTGGGGATCATCGAAATAAAAGGGGACACCGTCAAGCTGTGCTACGCCCTGCCCGGCGGCGATGCCCCGAAGGAATTCAAGACGAAAGAGAAGCAGCATTGCTTCACCCTCAAACGAGTGGCCAAGACTGAGAAATAAGAAAATCGTTGCGGTGGCTGCTCGATACTGAGCGGCCCTTTGCTCGATTGCGTGTAGAGTAGCGGTTGTGTCTCACCGACTCGCTCACGCCCAGCGTAAAACTCGCCATGGATTTCACACCATTCATCCGCGACATCCCGGACTTTCCCAAGCCGGGCATTCTCTTCAAAGATATCACCCCGTTGCTTGCCGATCCGGAGGCGTTCCAAGCCTCCATCGATGCGTTGACGTTGAAGTTTGCGACCGCGCGGATCGACGCTATCGCGGCGGCGGAAGCCCGCGGCTTCTTGTTCGCCGCACCGTTGGCGCTGGCGCTCAAGAAGCCGTTGGTACCCCTGCGAAAGCCGGGGAAGTTGCCGTACCGAACGTACAGTCTGAAGTACGACCTCGAGTATGGCCAGGCGGAGTTGCACATGCACGTCGATGGCATCGCCGAAGGCAATCGCGTGCTGATGGTCGACGACTTGCTGGCCACCGGTGGCACGATGCAAGCCGGCTGCAAACTCGTCGAACGCGCCGGTGGCGTGATCGTCGCTTGCGCATTTCTCGTGGAGCTTGGCTTCCTGAACGGCCGGGACAAACTCGAAGGCTACGACGTCTTCAGTCTCGTTACCTATTGAGGTTTGACGACGGGTGCTTCTACTTTCGAACTGCCACGCAACCAGTCGAGCAAGAAGTAAAAGACCGGCGTGAGTGCCAAGCCGAACAGCGTGACGCCGAGCATCCCGGAAAAGACCACCACGCCGATAGCCTTGCGCATTTCCGCCCCGGCCCCTTCTGCAATGACGAGCGGCACGACGCCGAGGATGAACGCCAGGCTGGTCATGAGGATCGGCCGCAACCGTGACCGGGCCGCGTCCTTGGTGGCGTCCAAGCGACTGGCCCCGTGCTCCCGGCGTTGCTTGGCGAACTCCACGATGAGAATGGCGTTCTTGCACGCCAACCCCACGAGGACGATCAAGCCGATTTGGGTGAACACGTTCATGTCGCCACGGGTGAGGATCACCCCGGCCGCCCCGCACAACAAGCACATCGGCACGACGAGAATCACCGCGAGCGGCAGGAGGAGGCTTTCGTACAGGAATGCCAACACGAGGTACGCCATCAGGGTGCTGAGTGCGAAGATGAGCAATGTAGTGTCGCCCCGGAATTCGCCGACACCGGAGATGCCGATGCGTTGGTTGGCCGCTTCTTTCTGTTGGTACGTCATGTCGGTCCATGCGTAGCCCATGCCCTCGGGTAACTCCCGATCTGCGAGGGCTTCCATTTTGTTCGCCGCTTCACCGGAGCTGAGCAAGAACGGAATCACGAAGCCGTTGATGTCGGCCGACGGGTACATTTGGAAGCGGTTCACTTTACTCGGGCCCGACATTTTCACGCTCTTGATCAGCGCGTCCATCGGGATCATGTCGCCCTTGGGGCCACGCACTTTCAACTGCCCGACGTCGCTCGGCTTGGCGCGGAATTCCGGCTCGGCCTGCACATTCACCTGCCAGTTGCGGTTCAGCAGCGTCACATCGTTGACGTAAATGGACCCCAGGTACATTTGCAGCGTATCGTTGATCGCTTGGACGCTCACCCCGAGTTGCTGGGCACGCTCGCGGTCGATTTCCACAAAGAGCTGCGGGGCGTTCGAACTGAACGAACTGAACGCCGCGGGAATGCCTTTCTCTTTCATGGCCGCACCGGCGAGGTTACCCGTGATCGCCTCCAAACGGTCGAGTCCCAGATTCCCCTTGTCTTGGATCTGCATCTTGAAGCCACCGGCACTGCCCAAGCCGAGGATCGGCGGTGCCCCGAATGCCGTGGCATTGCCTTCTTGAATGCTGCCGAGTTTGGCGTTGAGTTCCGCGAGGATCTTATCGGCCGGATGCCCCTCCCGCTCCTCGTACGGTTTGAGCGAGAGGTAAATTCCCCCCGCATTCGAGAGGTTCGCTTGGGCGAAGATCGAATACCCGGTCACGGCCGTCACGTGGCCGACGCCTTCCACTCCCCCGGTTCGGGTACCGTCGGGGTTCTCTTTCCCGATGCAAATATCAGTCACCGCTTTAACGACCCGCTCGGTGCGTTCGACCGAGGCCCCTTCGGGCAACGCAATGTTGACGATGAGGTAGCCTTGATCCTGCTGCGGGATGAACCCGCCCGGCACCATCGAGAATGCAGCACCGGTGAGGAAGAGCAGGCCACCATAAACGACCACCACCACCAAGCCAAATCGGGCGGCCCAACCGACGGTGTAAGCATAGCCGCGAGTGGTGCGGTCGAAGACCCAGTTGAAGGCCCGGAAGAACCACCAGCCAAGGAGGGCATGCAGCACCCAGTCGATCGGGTCGCGCTTGGCATGTTCACCGTGTGTCGGCCGCAGGAACAGGGCACACATCGCCGGTGTGAGTGTGAGGGAATTGATCAGTGAGATCAGCGTCGAGACGGCAATGGTGACAGCGAATTGCTTGAAGAACTGCCCTGTGAGGCCGGGGAGGAACGCCGACGGAATGAATACGGCTGCGAGGACAATCGACACGCCGATGATCGCCCCGGAGACTTCATCCATGGCTTTCCGGGTCGCTTCGATGGCGGAAAGCCCTTTGGCCAACTCCGATTCGACCGCTTCCACGACCACGATGGCGTCGTCCACGACGATGCCGATGGCCAGCACCATGCCGAAGAGGGTGAGGTTGTTGATGCTGAAGCCGAGGCCCGCCATGATGGTGAAGGTGCCGATCAACGAGACGGGCACGGCGATCATCGGGATGATGGCGGCACGCCAGCTCTGCAAGAAAATGAGCACCACGAGGAAGACGAGGCCGAACGCCTCGAAGAGCGTTTTGACCACTTCCTGCACCGACGATTTCACGAACGTCGTCGGGTTGAAGACGATGGCGTACTTGATGCCCGGCGGGAACTTCTTTTCGAGTTCCACCATCTTCGCCTTCACCGCGTCGGCCGTGTCGAGGGCGTTGGCCCCCGGCAGTTGGAAGATCGGCAACCCGATGGAGGCTTTGCCGTCGAGTGCCGAGGAACTCTCGTAGGATCGGGCGCCGAGTTCGACGCGGCCGACATCTTTCAATCGCACGAGTTCCTCGTTCGCGCCGACTTTCAGCACGATGTTCTCGAACGACTTTTCGTCTTTCAACCGGCCCTGCGTATTGATCGTGTATTGGAACCCTTGTCCGGCCGGTGCCGGCGGTTGGCCGATGGTGCCCGCCGCGACCTGTTGGTTCTGCGCCCGGATTTGACCGATCACCTCCGTCGGCGTCAGTTGCCGGTCGGCCATCTTGTTCGGGTCGAGCCAAATCCGCATCGAATATTCGCGTTGACCGAACGAGAAGACGTCGCCGACACCGTTGATCCGGGCGAGTTCGTCCTTGATGTTCAACGTGGCATAGTTGCTCACTTCGAGTTGATCCTTCAACGGTTTGCCGTCGGGGCCATTTTCGGCATAGATGCTCACCACCAACAGAATCGCCGACGACTGCTTCTTGGTCACCACGCCGATTCGACGGACATCTTCGGGGAGTTTCGGGGTGGCCACGGCGACGCGGTTTTGCACCAGCACTTGGGCCGTGTCCGGGCTGGTACCGTGCTTGAAGGTGACGATCAACCGCATGGCCCCGTCGTTGGTGCACTGCGATTCCATGTACAGCATGTTCTCGACGCCGTTGATCTCGAGTTCGAGCGGCGCCGCCACCGTTTCCGAAACGATCTTGGCATTGGCACCCGGATAGATCGCCGTCACCACCACCTGCGGCGGTACCACATCGGGGTACTGGGCGATTGGCATACTCGTGAGCGAGAGTGTGCCGAGGAGTACCAAGACGAACGAGATGACGAACGCGGCAATGGGACGGTCGATGAAGAAACGCGGGATCATGATCGAGTGTCTCGGTTGGGAATTGTGCTCGAATTACTTGACGAGGCTGGTCGGTTGCGATTCCAAAACCGGCTTCACCTTGACGCCCGGTCGAACCCGGAGCAAGCCGTTGACCACGACCCGATCTTCCGGAGTCACCCCCTTGGTGATGATTTGCAGACCATCCCGAAGTTCCCCCAGTTCGACTTCACGGAGCATGGCTTCATCGGCCGCGTTGAGCACATAAACGAACTTCTTGGTTTGCTGGCTGAACACGGCCACTTCGGGGATCAAAATCCCTTCGAGTGTCGGCCCAGCATCGATGCGAACGCGCACCGTGTCGCCCGGTGTGATGAAACCATCCGGATTCAAAAAGGTACCCCGCAGCGGCCGGCTGGCACTGGCCCGGCTCACTTCGGGATCGATGAAATTGATGGTACCTTCGCGTGTGAATCCCGTGTCCGTCTTGAGCTTGATCCAGCACTTTAAAGGTACATCGCGAGGATTCGGGATCGTTTTGTCGATGTAAATCATCTTGCGATAAAACAGCGACGTCTGTTCGTCGACGTCCCAAAGGGCATAGATCGGGGCGACGGATGTGATGCGGGCCAACCGCGCGGTCATGGGCGAAACCACGTTCCCTTCGGTCTTTTCGGTGCGGCCGATGCGACCGCGAATCGGAGCTTTGATTTTGGTTTTGTCCAGGTTGAACTGCGCCTTCGCCAGTTCGGCCTTGGACACGCCCAAGTTGCCGGTGCTGGTTCCGACCGCCGCCTTGGCTTTATCCAGTTCCGTTTTGCTGGCCGACTCGCCGGTGCTCAACAATCGTTTGTACTCGTTGTCTGCGGTGACCAACTGTGTTTCCCAATTTTTGATGTCGGCGGTGGCGCGGTCGACGGCGGCCACATACGGCACCGGGTTGATCGTGTAGAGGAGTTCCCCCGCGTCGACCAACTGGCCTTCTTTCGCTTTGAAGTGAACTTTCAGAATTTCTCCGGTGACTTCCGGGACGATGTCCACGGCATCGACCGCTTCGGTGCGACCATTGAACTCGAGCCAGGGCTGCAACTTTTTCTGCACCGGGTGTGCAAACGTCACCGTGGGCGGTTCGGGTGCCTGCACCTGCGCAGCCGGCTTCCCGCACCCGACTGCCGCGACGAGACCGATCAAGCCGAGGAAACGAAGTTGCATCACGGGATGGCCCCTTAACTCAAAAAATGAAATCGACGAATGCTATACCGGTGGCTTGAGGAAACCCTTAAGCAACAACCGGCCCGATTGAGGCATTCTGGGTGCGGCGCTCGCCCAGCAGCATGGCTCCGAGTGCCAGAATCTGTACGATGGCGGCCCAGAATAAATTCCCGAGCGCCATGAACGTATGGTCGTCGGTGATGGCGGAGGGGATGCCGATCGCGAAGAGCACGAGTACGAGCAGCACACTTCCCCAGCCGAGCCAACGATCCCCGCGCCGGCGACCGTGCAAGCCGCGTTCGACGCAGGCGGTGAGCGGTGGAATCAACCAGACGAAGTAGTACGAAAAGGCGTACGGTGTGCCGATGGTCATGAGCAAGAGCAGCAGCGCGAACTCGATGGAATCGGTCGCCCGGGTGCGGTTCGACCGCGCCGGCATCACGAAGACGAATGCCAACCCCAACAGTGCCGAGCAACCCATCAGGGCCAGACTCGCCGATTTGTAGTCGAGGTCCAGCACGTTGACGTACTGCGGCGCAATTCGCGCGTCGAAGGCGTCGGCTTCGGCGTTCGCCGGCCTCAAGTAGCGATGACCGACCCCAAGGAGGGATTGGTTCCGCCAGCTCACACTCTGTTCGGGGCGCTGGCCGACGCCATTTTCGCCGGAGCGGAAGAGCAT
>JANXWE010000357.1 GCA_025351325.1 Fimbriiglobus sp. | reverse complement strand
CCACCGCAACCGAGGGCAACGACCGAGAAGGCGAGAACGGCGGTGAGAACGAGAATCTTCTTCATCGAGAAACTCCAAAGAGATTGTGATAGGTCGGTCGCAGCTTCCACAACTGGAACTCTATCCGGGGCACCCCGGTTGCGACCTCACTTACCAGACCCAACCCAGTCGGCAATATTCCCCAGAATTTGAAATTTATGCCGAATCCGAAAGGGGAGCGACAATTCCGGACGAAATCATGCCCTTTCGAACGACCGGGGAATAAAACAACCCGCTCGGGTTCTCATTTGTAAGGAGTTTCGCTTCATGAGCGCGCCCCCACTCGGCGTCCGCGATTTGATCGACGCTCATTACGAGGCACTGTACCGCTATGCCTACCGGCTGGCGGGAAATTCCGCGGATGCCGAAGATCTCACGCAAGACACCTTCAGTAAAGCGATCTCTCGTCTGAGTCAACTGCGGGACCGCGACAGCGCCAAACCTTGGCTCTTTCGCATCTTGCGGAATGCGTATTTGCACCGGGTTCGAGACGAGCGACGAAAGAAGATTGTCCCGCTCGAAGCGATTGGCGACTTGGCCGAAGAACCACCGGAAGCGCCGCCGGAGGTGGACTCGGCTACTTTGCAAGAAGCGCTCAACGAATTGGATGAAACGTTCCGGACACCCTTAATTCTGTTCTATTTTGAAGACTTCAGCTATCGCGACATCGCCGAGCAAATGGATTTGCCGATCGGAACAGTGATGTCGCGGCTGGCGCGGGCGAAAGGCTACTTGAAAACCAAGCTCTTCGCCGGTATCGGATCGAACTCAACCACCAAAAGGAGGGTTACCCCATGAACTGCTCCCTCTCTCGAATGCTCTTGGAGTTTCCGGCGGCCGACTTGGCTGCGGAAGATCGCGCCAGCTTGGCGGCCCACGTCGCCGGTTGTCCGCACTGTGCGGAACTGGCCGCGGGCGAAGCATCGCGCCACTCGGTGTTCGCCAAAGCGATGCAAGCGGTGCCGATGCCTCCGGAACTCCACGCCCAACTCCTCCGGAAGGGCTTCGCACAACGCGGTGCCCGCCACCGGCAGCAACTCTACCGTTGGTCGGCTCTTGCCGCCGCCATTTTGATCGCCATCGGCGTCGGGTTCACGGGTTACCTCGGCAGCCGACCCGAGATCGACACGATGGCCGTGGCGGTGTCCACCGAGCAAGATTGGGAGCAGCGGGAAGCTCCCGTCCACGAGTGGTTGGTGAAGCAAGACCTCCCGGGCGATCTGCCGTTGGATTTCGACTTCCGGAACTATGCCTTCCATGGCAAAGGGGAATTGGCGGGTCGAGAAACACCGGTCGTGGTGTTCCAAAACCAGTTCACAAACCCGTTCGGCACCAAGGAAACTTACACGGCCCGAATCTACATTGTGGACTCGTCGCGGTACAAGAACTTCGAGAAATTGGTGGACGCCCAAGCGAGCCTCGTCCGCGTGACGGTGAAACGCCACCCGACCCGAACGGATCTCGCCTACGTGATTATTTATACAACCGAAACCCTCGACCCGTTTTTGAAGCGTCCCATCGGATCAAAAGCGTAATCGCTCGAAAGTGTTGTCTATACTTGAAGCAGGCTCCGGGTTGCCGGAGCCTGTTTCTTTTTACCCGGAGGTAGGCGATGAAGATTGAGTTGATGTACTGCACGGCCTGAGGCTACTACGACAAAGCCCTCAGTTTGAGGGACACGTTGACGGATGCACTCGGGAACACGCTGACCGATTTCCAACTGGTACCGTCCCGCGGCGGCTGCTTTGAGTTGACAGTCGACGGCGAGCTGGTTTTCTCGAAGTTGAAAACGGGTCAATTCCCGGACGACAACGCTTTGGCGGAGTCGTTGGCCGCGAAGTCTAAAGCCTGATTGGCACGAGCCGATATAGTAACGCGGGGGCACCGGCCTCCGCGTTCTTTCGTTTCTAAAGAGGACCTGGTCATGCGTTGGTTTGGTCGCCGCAAACGGCTCACAGACTATGCTTCGTGCGCGGGCTGAGCAGGTAAGTTGCCCGCTGGCGGCATTGCTCAGGTTCTGAGCTACTTACCCCCCCAACACGACCCGAACCTGCTCGTCGGCACTGAAACGCACGACGACGCTGGCGTCTACCGTATTGCGCCCGATCTCGCGCTGGTTCAGACCGTCGACTTCTTCCCACCCGTGGTCGACGACCCTTTCGTCTACGGTCAAATCGCCGCCGCCAATGCCCTTTCCGACGTCTACGCCATGGGCGGCACGCCCCGCACCGCGATGAACCTCGTCGGCTTCCCGGACGACCGACTGAGCATGGATTGGCTCGGCAAAATCCTCGCCGGCGGAGCCGAACGTTGTGCCGCTGCGAACTGCACCATCGTCGGCGGACACACTGTCCGCGATACTGAAATTAAGTTCGGCCTCTCCGTGACAGGCACCGTCCACCCGGATCGCATCTTCACCAATGCGAACGCCAAACCGGGGGATTGCCTCGTGCTCACCAAGCCGCTCGGCACGGGGTTCATCACCACGGCGGCCAAGCGGAACGCCTGCCCCCCTGCCCTGCTGGCACTGGCGTGTCGGAGTATGGTGCAATTGAATGCCGGCGCCCGCGACGCCATGCTGAAGTGCAGTGCGAACGCGGCGACGGATGTCACGGGGTTTGGCTTGGCCGGGCACGCCTTCGAAATGGCGGAGGGAAGTCGCACCACCATCGTGCTCGATCTTGCCGAGCTGCCGTTGTTTGAAGGAATCGAAACTGTGGGTGTCCGCAAACACCGCACGCGGGCCAGCAAGAGCAACCGCGACTACACCGCTGACTCCATCCACTCGGAGGGAACTCTTGATGAGTATCGCCGAGAGTTTTTGTTCGATCCCCAAACCTCGGGCGGATTGCTAATCAGTATTCCCGCTGCTCGAGTCGACGAATTGGTGCAGACTTTATTGGCCAACGGCACACTGGTGGCCGCGGTGATCGGAGAAGTCGTGCCACGCCGCGACCGGGCTATGTGGGTGAAGTGACATCATTTCCCGAACGAATCATCCCATAAAAATTCTCTCAAGTTTTTCCTTGGCGCTGTCGGGAGAGTCGCTATGTTCCGCAACGTAACGAGTACCAAGCCCGACCCCCTCAACCCAAGGTGCATGGATGCAATTTCTCCGAACGGCCGTTGCGTTACTGTTCGTCGCTCCGGCCGTGTTGGCCCAAGCCCCACAAACGGTGCCCGGGGCCAAAGTCGAACTGCGCCTGGTGACCCTCAACGACGCAGACTTCGCCAAATTCACGGCCGAGTACCCGAACTTCATCGAGAAGGGCGTCCCGACGAAAGCGGCTCAAATTTTGCCCCATGCCGAATTGGAGAAGCTACTCGTTCGCCTACAAAGTCTGCGTAGCAACAGCACCATGCAATCGCCGATTGCGACCGTCGGCGACAAACGCACAGCCACGGTGTCCAGCGGTGAGTCCCTCTATTTCACGACCGAAGTGGAACAGAAAAAAGTCGACGGGCAGTTGATCTGCGTACCTAAGAACGAACTGATTTTCGCGGGATTGGCAGCGACCATCTGCCCGGACATCGCGGCGGATCGCCGTCGCGTGTCGCTCGAACTCGACATCAAGAACACGACCATCGACCCCCTGGTTCCTTTGTTTCCGATCACGTCATTCGTTACGCCGGTCTTCGAAGGCGGTTCGCAGGGGCAGCCGATTCCCTTCACCCAGTTCATCCAGCGCCCCAATATCAGCAATGTTCGAATCCATTCGACCGTCGATCTCGCGGACCATTCGAGCGCCGCGTTCTACATGGGCAAACAAATGGTGCCCCACGACCGCAAAGATCCCCAGACCCCGATGGCGAAAATTCCGTATCTGAACCGACTTTTCCGCGCGAAAGCGGATCGGGAATCGCAGCACGTGATCGCCATCGCCACCGCGTCGGTTGCCGAAATTCCTCTCGCCCAAGCTCTCCTCGAGGATTACCGCAAGGCCGTCGCCGACGGCCGCCTCGACGAGGCCAAGACACTGGCGATCCGCGCGGTCCAAGCCGATCCGAAGTGCTTTGCGAAATAGGAAGTGTCACTTCCCGGACGGGTGCAAGAACGTCCGCTCGATGAACGTCGTGTCCACCTTCCCTTCAATGAACGCTTGCGTGTTGAAGATCTGTTGGTGGAGCGGGATGGTCGTCTGGATTCCTTCGACGACGAACTCGCGCAAGGCTCGCCGCATCGTGGCCAATGCTTCGACGCGGGTCGGTTGGAACACCAACAGCTTCGCCACCATGCTGTCGTAGTTCGGGGGCACGCGGTAACCCGCTACCACGTGAGTATCGACGCGGACACCGGGGCCGCCGGGTACCTGCCACTTGGTGATCGTGCCCGCACTCGGGCGGAAATCTTTGGCCGGATCTTCCGCGTTGATGCGGCATTCGATCGCACAGCCCCGGTGGACGATATCACGCTGGGTGAAGCGCAGTTTCTCACCGGCGGCGATCCGGATTTGCTCCTTGACGAGGTCGATCCCCGTCACGAGTTCCGTCACCGGGTGTTCGACTTGGATCCGCGCGTTCACTTCGATGAAGTAAAAATTGTTGTCCTTATCCAGCAGAAACTCGCAGGTGCCCGCGTTGTAATAGTTCGAGGCTTTGGCCATGCGCACGGCCGCCTCGCAAATTTTGTCGCGGACTTTCTCGGGGAGGTTCGGCGCCGCGGATTCTTCCACGAGTTTCTGATGGCGACGCTGCAAACTGCAATCGCGCTCGAAAAGGTGGACGATGTTGCCGAATTTGTCGCCGAGGAACTGCACCTCGATGTGGCGGGGTTGCTCGACGTATTTCTCGAGGTAAACGGAACCATCTTTGAACGCGGCCTCGGCTTCCTCTTTCGCTTGGCTAAAACCGACGATCAACGAGGCTTCATCGCGGGCCACGCGCATGCCACGACCGCCACCGCCAGCCGCCGCCTTAACAAGCACCGGAAAGCCGACGGCTTTCGCGAACTTCAGCGCTTCCTCTTCATTGGCGAGCAACCCATCGCTACCAGGCACGATTGGCACCTTGGCCTTCTTCGCCAGCTGCTTGGCTTTGTCCTTGTTGCCAACGGAATCCATCGACTCTTCCGACGGGCCGATGAACTCGAAGCCGCATTCGCGGACGATGTGGGCGAACTTGGAATTCTCGCTGAGGAACCCAAAGCCGGGGTGGATGGCATCCGCTTGAACAATCTCGGCAGCCGCGATGATGCGATCGATCTTGAGGTAGCTTTCCCCGGCCGGGCCAGGGCCGATGCAAATGGCTTTATCCGCAAGGGATAGATACGGTGCCCCGCGATCCGCTTCGGAATAAACGACGGCGGACTCGATGCCGAGATCGCGACAGGCCCGTATGATGCGGAGGGCGATTTCGCCGCGGTTGGCCACCAAAATACGTTGAAACATGGGCACTTTATCTTGGGGCGATGCGGTGATGATCTCCCTCTGAGATACTCTTCCAAACAGCGACCGTCAAGCACCGGCCAGCCCAGTTCAGTTGTCACTCGATGAGATTACTCTCCGGTGACTTCGCCCCCGGAGCGGGTGGCGAGTGCCGGCAGCGTGTCCGCGCCCTCGTAGCGGAGGAAACGCACGCTTCCGTCGGCGAAGGCGAAATTCAGCGGTTCCGCCGCCGGATGTCTTCCATCGCTCGGAGATTATCGCCATGAACTTTGCGAACCGCGTCGCGATCAATCTTGAGCGGCGGGGCGTCGTATTCGGCGCGGGCGTTGTCCCAGCGGTCGAGCCATACCAACGGATCGGTCGAGTACGGCTGACCTCCGCGAGTCAGGATGTAGCAGAGACTGGAATAGCGGCCGGTGTTGAACCCGGCCTCGGGACGTTGGTCGATGATGCCACGCAATTCCCCCGGAGAGCCATTCCATCGCCACGGGCACGACCACCTTCGAGTCGATCTGCCGTAGAGAATCGACGACCGAATCTCGGAGGCGGCTATTTGCGCTGTCCAAGGCCCGCCGGGCCGCGATCAGTGACACTTTCTTCTCGCCGAGGTTGGCCAAGCTCTCGACGAAGGTGTACTCGCGCATGGGGTCGGCCTTCTCGCGTTCGTACAGGGCGAGGATGCTCGGCAGTGCTCGAATTTCACGGCAGCGACCCAGCACGCGAACCGCGAGGAAACGGACGAGTTTGTCTTCGTCTCGCAGCAGAGCGGCGAAGGCGGGCCTGCACCCCGCTTCCTTACGCTCGACCAAGGCAAAGCAGGCCGAGTAGCGGACGCGCGGCGAAGAATCGCTCAGCGCCTTCAGAAGGGCGGGCTTTGCGGTTTCGCTGTGTGCGACCTCCCGACTCGCCAAGCAGTGGGCTGCGTGGGCGCGGATCTCATCGTCGGCGTCGTGAGCGAGCATGTAGGAGATCACATCGCCGAGCTTTTCGCTTTTGAGCGGCTGCACAAAATGGGCGTACTGGACGAAATCGCGGCGACGATCCTTCGGCAGGCCCGCGACGCGGCGCATCGACTTTTCGTTCACGAACGGTGAATCCGCAAGATCCTTGGAAATGGTGAACAGTTGGAGTTTGCGGGCCTCCGCTTGCTCGGGAGATCGCCACACATTCGCCCGCTGCCGCTCTTTGATCCATTGCTTTTGCGTGACCGGAGCAAGCGGGTAATCAGTATCCGGCTCCCGATAAAATTTTGTCTCCCCGAGATCCAACACCAGATTCGCGGGTTGGCGATGCACCGGATGCCCGTCGACCCGGAATGACCCCTCGGTGTCGAGAACGACCATCCACAGCGCCCGAGTCTTCACGGGGTAGTCCTGATCTTCCGAGCCGGCGGGTCGGGCACCGACATTCCTTTGCGTGGTCAAATCGCCACCGACCTTAAACGGCATATCGCTCAGCACGTTCTTGACGATTTCCTCAATGCGGATGATGACCTCGACTTGGCCGACCTCCGGTTTGACTTCACCTACGGAGGTGATCGTGCCACGGATGATGACCGGGCAATCCTTCGCGTATTTCTCGGGATCGATCATTGCCCAAGAAGTACCGTATAAGACAGGCGCAAATCCCGAGAAGGACACCAATATGAAAGCGATGCGGAGCATAACTTTCTCCCAAGTATTCGTCATTCACTCGAAGAGATTCGCCACGGGCACGCGGAAGCCGGGGAGGTGGGGTTCGCCCGAAATTTCCATGAGGCGATTGAACAGAATCGGCTCGGCGCCGGGACTGTAGACCGTGACGCTCTTATCGTGCAAATCGAGCAGCCAAATCAACGGCACCCCGGCCGCGAGGTAGGCGTCGGTCTTTTCGTCGATGCGTTCCATCACTTCACTGGGAGACAAGATTTCGACGCAGAGTGTCGGCACGCCTTCGATGATCGTCGACTCGCCAGTCTGCGCCGCGAGCAGTTTCGCGGAAACGACCATGACATCGACGCCAAAGGTGCGATCCGGGTCGAGGGCCAGCCGTAAGCCCGCATCCCCGGTCAGGACTTTCCCCCGGGGCTTGGCTTGCATCCGAAGCCAATTACCCAGTTCAAAACTCGTTGAGGCCGTGGCTTCGCTGTGTTGAATGTTTCGCACCGGCATGATGTCTCCCGTTTCAGAGTCGAGAGCGCCGCTTGGATTTTCCCGGAGTTCGCCGTCGAGGACGTAGCGATCCACGCCGTCGTACGGTTGGTCGATGAGGTCGTTCCCCGACACAGCCAGCTTCACGATCATGGCGGATCTCCCATCAAGACGGATCGACTCGGAACAGAACCTTGTTGAAATCGACCGCATCACCGTTCTTCACGCAGACTTCCACGATGGTACCAGAAAGGTCGGCGGTGAGGTCGTTGAAGATCTTCATCGCTTCGAGCTTGCAGACCACGGTGCTCGGGCCGACGCGGGCGCCAATGGCGACGTAATCAGGTTTGTCCGGTGCGGATTTTGAATAGTAGGTTCCGACCATCGGCGATTTGATTTCTAGCAGATGCTTGAGTGGCTTAATTGGTTCAACAGGTGCAGGGGCAGCGCCAACGGGATGTGCGACCGATGGAGATGGTGCGTAGTGGGTAGTGACGGGGGCAAAACCCTTGCGGAGGCGAATTTTGTGCTCGCCTTCCCCGAGGGAGATTTCGGTGAGATCGTGCTTCCCCATCAATTCGATGAGGTGTTCCACCGTTTTGACATCGAACGGGCGCGGTTCGCCCGAAGTAGAGACGGCTTTCGGATCGATGGCCACGTGACAGACCCAACGAGATTCTGAGCGAAAGACCGCCCGTCGGATGCGGGCGGTCCACAGTGAACCTTCAAGATATTGAGCCGGAGTCTTGTGGCAGCGACGTCAGGCGAATTGGTGCATCTTCTTTGGTGATCAAGAACATGTCTTCGAGCCGGACGCCGCCCCAGCCCGGGATGTACACGGCGGGTTCGATGGTCACGACCATGCCCGCTTCGAGGATCGCATCGGAATTCTGGCGGATCTGCGGCATCTCGTGGACGCTGAGTCCGATGCCGTGACCCAAACCGTGCGTGAAATACTCGTTGAGGTTGTGCGTCGTCAGCACCTTGCGGGCCGCCGAATCGACATCTTTCGCTGCGGCACCGTGCTTGAGGACGGCCACCGCCGCTTGTTGGGCCTGTTGAACGGCTTCGAAAACGTCGTTGAACTTCACACCGACCCGTTCGTTGCGGTTCTTGCGGTTCGGGGCCACGCTGAACGGACTCCGGAACGTCCGGGTGAGATCCGACTTATACCCGGCATCGGCGCCCCAGTCGACGAGCAGTTTGCTGTTGTCGAGCAGCAGGCGGTTGGTCGGCTGGGCGTGCGGTAAGGCGCTCCGTTCGCCGTAGGCGACGATCGTCGGGAACGACGAGCCTTTCGCTCCGGCCCGACGGATGTACGACTCCATTGCATCGACGCAATCTTTTTCCGAATCGCGGTCGGTGAGGAACGCTTGGAACATCTGGAAGGCCCGTTCGGCGATCTTCACCGCGACGCGAATTTGCTCGATTTCGGAAGGGTCTTTTATGGAACGGAGTTGTTCGATCTTCGGGCCGACCGGGGCGAAGTTGAGTTTGGCCCCTTTTTCTTTCATGGTTTCGAGGAGACCCATCGAGACGTGATGCGACTCGAATCCGACGTTCTTGGCCCCGAGCTTGATGAGCGTCTCGGTGGCCGCTTCCATGGTCGTTTTGTTGTGCGGGCGAATCACGGCTTCGAGCTCGTGATTTTCTTCCCGGAGCTGCTCTTCAAAGCGGCTGTCCGAAATGAGAATCGCTTGCTTCGCCGTCAGAACGAGGTAACTGCTGTCACCTTCGAATCCGGACAGGTAGGTCACGTTGGTGGGGTCGGTCACCAAGAATGCATCCACGCCATCAGATTTGATGTCACGGAAGAGGCTGGCGCGACGTTGCTGAACGTAATTCATGGGAGGTACCTGCTTACATCAACGTGAAATGGGCGTCTCAAATTAGTAATACCGGTACGTTATCGCCATCTCCAGAACTTGTTCACAATTCTCAAAAATATTTTGAAATTCGTAGGATCTTTCCCGTTGCCGGATCGACAAATCCTTCATATTCCAGCGAATCCACCGATATGCGTACGTTCGGACAATTTCGCGTTTATTTCCGAATCAGTTCCAAAACCTCCCACAAGCTCGGGTCGTCGGCGAAGGGAAATTCGCCGTTGACGCCCAGATACTGGTCGCCAAGCTCATCGTCTCGGATCTGGTAGTAGACCCCCCAACGCGGGTGCTGCTCCGGATCAAACCCCACCAACGACACCGCCGGCAAGAATGCCTCCAGGCGGTAACCACCTTGAAACTTGTGATGCTGGAGCAGCACCGTGCTCGTGTCGGCGAAGGGGGCATCTTGCAAGGCCCGGTTGACTTTGGCTTGGCCGAACGCCGGTTCGTCTTTGTCCGACCCGCCCCCCGTTGGCAAGAAGTGGAACTGATGGCAGTAGCGGCTCGCCCGGTGACTCGTCCGGGCGTCGCGGGTGTCGAGCCACAAGGTCAACCCGTCCGCCGAGCGTGGCCGGTCCGCGTCCCCTTGCACCGGGAGTTTCTTCCCGGCAACCGTGAGTTGGATTCCGATCCCGAATTCATTCCAAGCCAGCCGCACATCGGCGAAGCTCGATTGGCCATCGAGTTCCGCAAAGTTGTTCAACCGACCCGATTCTGGAATGTCAAAAAGTGTGTCGCCATCCAAAGGCATCGACTTGTGATAGGGGCACGGATGGGCCATGCGGATCAGGAACCGGTGCGGGACGAGTGCTGGCATGGGTGGACTTTCCAGGGAATCGTGACGGTGTTGTAAGCAATCGTTTGCGAAGGGAAAGAGAGCCGAAGATTTGGTGAAAGCTTGTCCGGTTCGTTCTGATATACTTTCAGCTTGAAAACGTATCGCAGGTCGCACGGGTTCATTGTCCACGTGAACAAATTGACCGACAAAGGTGTTGCCCCTACCGGACACCCGAACGGAACGGTGCAGGGGCATCCGATGCCACCCCACGCAACGCCGCCTCCTGATGGCGTTGGCGGCGCGCCGTTGGAGTCGGTTCTGCGCACCGAGGAACTGAATCGCCGTCCGGTGCGACCTCCCAATTACGCGGCGGAGAATCATGCACTCGCGAAGTTAATTCAAGCACTCGCCGATTGTCCGCACGCCATATTGCAGACGCTCAGCGACGCCATTTTGGAACTGTTCCAAGCCGGTTCGGCCGGCATCAGCCTGCTCGCGAAAGACGAATCGCAGTTCTATTGGCCGGCGATCACCGGCGCGTGGAGCGTCCACATCGGCGGCGGCACGCCGCGCGATTTCGGCCCCTGTGGCGATGTGCTGGATTGCAACGGCCCGCTCTTGTTCAACCGTTTGGGCCGGCGTTACCCCTATTTTCAAGCGGTCCAGCCCGCGGTCGAAGAAGCGTTGCTCGTCCCCTTTTTCATCGCTGGGAAGGCGGTCGGCACCATCTGGGTGGTCACCCACGACGACCGCCGCTTGTTCGATGCCGAGGATCTCCGGCTACTCGAAAGCCTGGGCCGGTTCGCATCGGCGGCGTACCGGGTCGTGGAATCCACCGAAGACGTGGTGCAAACCCACCGTGCGATGGAAGCGGCCCATGAAAACTTGCGCGCGGGCGAAGAACGCTACCGAACCCTGTTCGACATCAGCCCCGTCGCCGTCTATTCCATCGATTCTTCGGGGGTGATTCAAGAATTCAACCCTCAAGCCGCGACACTGTGGGGCCGCACACCGGTGCCGGGGGACACCGACGAGCGGTTTTGCGGCTCGTTCAAGTTGTACCGTTCGGACGGCACCTTCATGCCGCACGACCAGTGCCCGATGGCGGAAATCGTCAGTGGCAAAATCTCGGAGTTGCTCGACGCGGAAGTCCACATTGAGCGGCTTGATGGCTCGCGCATCACCGTCATCGTGAATATCCGCCCGTTAAAAAATGGACGTGGGGAAGTCGCGGGAGCGATCAACTGCTTCTACGAAATCACTGAGCGCAAGCGGGCAGAAGAGGCGTTGCGCGCCGGTGAAGCGTTCAACCGCAGCATCATCGCCAGCAGCCCGGACTGCATCAAGGTCCTCGACCTCGACGGGAATTTGCTGTCGATGGAATGCGGGTTCGACTTGCTCGGCATCGACGACATCAGGCCGTACTTGAACAACTCGTGGATCGACTTCTGGCAAGGCGATGATCGCAAGGCGGCCCGGGCCGCCGTCGAAAGCGCGCGGGAGAAAGCCGGCGCCACCGGCAACTTCGTCGGGTTCTTCAAAACCCTGCGCGACGAGCCGAAGTGGTGGGACGTGACGCTGTCGCCGATTTTAAATGCGGCCGGTCAGCCCGCGCAGCTGTTGGCAGTGTCACGGGATGTGACCCAACAAACGAACGATGCGGAAGCTCTCCGCGAGACCGAAGTCCGCATGCGGTTTGCGTCGGACACCGCCAGGCTGACCTACGTCGAAGTCGATTTGGCCACCGGTGTTGCGAAACTGGCCGAAAACTTTGCGGCGGTGATGGGCTACTCAATTTCACATGAACTCACGGCCAATTTTCATGTCGGCTCCGAATTGTTGCTCGACCACATCGCACAGGAAGATCGACCCCGTGTGGAAGCCGCGCTGCAAGAATTTCTCGCCGGCAAAACGGTCGGCAGCATCGAATACCGCGTCATCGGCGACGACCGGATCGAACGCTGGATCGAAAGCCGCTGGTCGATCGAGTGCGATCCCGACGGCAAGCCGATAAAAACGTTCGCCATCAATCTCGACATCACCGACCGCAAGCG
>JANXWE010000334.1 GCA_025351325.1 Fimbriiglobus sp. | reverse complement strand
GGGTGTTTTCGCCCCACTTCACCCGACCCCTCACGGGGTACGGCTCGCCAAAATCAAGCATTTCCCCCATTTCCAAAAAACCTTTCCCGAATCATTTGACACCCGCTAAGCTGGAGCTTATATCCTCTTGTACACTTGTACGCATATTCAAAAACTGGGGGCAATCCCATGGTTCTCACTGGACCCGAACTCCTCAACGACAGACTATTTCTCGCCGCTGAAGCGCGCGTCAGTGGCCTTTCTTGGGAGGCCGCCGCCAAGAAACAGACCATGACTGGCGAGGAACTGCGCAAACTGGAGTACGACGAACTCCCACGCTGGAAAGAGCTTCTGCGTGAAGCGGAACGAATCCTATTGCGCGAAACGGGCTACGAAGCGCTGCGGATTCTCCGCAATCTCATGCGTCACCTCGACCCCAAGATTGCCCGGGATTGCACCATCGCCTTCTTCAAAATCAACATGACCAACATGCGCCACCGGATAAAATCTCGGCCGAAAAACAGTCATCCCGACGACTTCCCGAGCGACGAGGTGCTCAGCTATGACGAACTCGGAACGATCCACATCGCCCTCGGCGAAGCCCTCGAGCGAGACCGCCCGAAGGGCGACGTTCCTCCGGTATCTTCTCATGGCCCAAATTCATCAGGAATTACAGAACCAACTGAATGCGATCCAGGTCTGTCCCCACCGGATGGCGTCGACCGAACGAACTTACCGAATTCTCCGATTCGCGCACGCTTTGCGGTTCCGTCGCACAGCAGAACCTGTAAGAATTCATCGAATCCGAGGTACGTCTCCGGAGCGCGTTTCGCCACGAACGAGGTGAATTCACTTGGTCGCCAGCGTTGCCTATCCGGTTCTCCGTGCCAACCAACTGGCGAAGCTCCAAATCCTGATGCGCGCTGTTTCCAACTCCAACGGGTTCTACCCGAACAAGTACCGCGTGGCGGGTTGCAATCCGCTGGATCTGTCGACGTTGGCGGACTTCGCCAAATTTCCGTTGACCACCAAGGCGGAACTGACTGCCGATCAGGCGAGCCATGGGCCGTACGGTTCAAATCTGCTTCAATCGCAGCGCGATTACTGTCGGGTGCATCAGACTTCGGGGACGACCACCGGACGCCCGCTCCGTTGGCTCGATACGGCCACGAGCTGGAATTGGCTTCTCGATTGTTGGTGGGATGGATTCCACGATTGCATGGGTCTGACACCGGATGACCGCGTCTTCTTCCCGTTCTCGTTTGGGCCATTCCTGGGCTTCTGGGCGGCGTTCGAAGCAGTCACGCGAGCAGGCCACTTTGCAATTTCCGGCGGCGGCATGCCCACCACCACACGATTGCGAACCATTCTGGAACATCGGGCCACGGTGATCTGTTGCACGCCGACGTATGCCCTGCACCTTGCGGAAGTGGCCGCGAACGAAAAGATCGACCTTCAACAAGCGGGTGTCCGAGCGGTGGTGGTCGCCGGGGAACCGGGTGGCAGCATACCGACCACCCGGGAACGAATTGCCAGCGTTTGGGGTGCCCGTGTCTACGACCATTACGGACTGACCGAAGTCGGGCCAGTGGCATTCGAAACGACCGAACGACCGAACGAAATGCGATTGCTGGAATCGAAATTCATCGTCGAAGTGCTTGATCCGGTCAGTGGGTTGCCGAGTGAATCCGGGGAGTTGGTGTTGACCAACCTCGGTCGCTTGGGGTCGCCGCTGATTCGCTACCGCACCGGCGATTTGGTGACACTCAGCCCCGATTTAGACGATTTGGGACACCGCTATTTGGTCGGGGGCATCCGCAGCCGGGCCGACGACATGATTCACATTCGGGGGAACAATCTTTATCCGTCTGCCATTGAAGCGGTGATCCGACGATTCCGCGAGGTCGTGGAGTTCCGGATTGTCGTCGATCAATCGGTGGCACTCGCCGATTTGAAGATTGAAATCGAACCGGCCACAATTTCCAGCGGTGTGAATCTTGCTGAGTTGGTGAGCCGGGCGATCCGGGACGAGTTACTGTTTCGGGCCGATGTGGTCGCCGTTCCGCCGGGTACCCTGCCCCGTTTCGAGTTGAAATCGCAGCGGGTGGTTCGTTTGAAAAAATCGGTATAACGACAGTAGCTAACCGCCCCGCCCACTTTGGAGACATTCATGCCGCGCTTGAGTTGCCTCGGATTGCTGCTCGGAATGCTGGTGATGGCCCCAGTGTCCGCCGCCGATTGGATTCACTGGCGTGGCCCGGAACAGACCGGCCAATCGAAAGAAGAGGGGCTACCCAGCACCTTCGATCTCGCGGAAGCAGGCAAAGGGAACCTCCTCTGGAAGCAACCATTCGGCGGTCGCTCGGCTCCGCTCGTGCTGGCCGGCAAGTTGTACGTGATCAACGGGGCCGACACCGCCAAACCGACGGAAGTCGAACGCATCCAGTGCCTCGAAGCCGACACGGGTAAACTCGTCTGGGAGACGACGTTCAGTGTCTACCTCACCGATATTACCTCCAGTCGGCTGGGGTGGACGTCGCTCACGGCCGACCCCGTCGCCGGGACGATCTTCGCCCAGACGACGGCCGGCGAACTGGTCTGCCTGGACGCGAAAACGGGCAAGATCATCTGGAAGCGGCAACTCACGGAGGAATTCGGCCGGGTGACGGGCTACGGTGGCCGGATCGCCTCGCCGATCTTCGATAGCGGGCTGGTGATCCTCGGTCTCGTCAACGGTTCGTGGGGAGATCAAGCCCGTGGGGCCAACCGCTTCTTGGCCGTCGATGGCAAAACGGGCGACGTGGTCTGGTGGTCGTCGCCGTCCGACGAAGCGAAGCTGGCATTCAAAGGTACGTATTACTCGAATCCGGTCATCGCCGTCATCAACGGCCAGCGGTTGTTCATTTCGGGTGCGGCCGACGGTGCGGTGCACGCTCTGAAAGTTCGCACCGGCGAACGCGTGTGGAGCCACGTACTCGGTGCGAAAGTGGTGAACCCGTCGCCGGTGGTGTCTGCCGATGGCAAAGTCTACATCGGCCATGGCGATGAAAACGTCGAAGGTTCCCCGATCGGACGGGTCGTCTGCGTCGATGCGACGCAAATCACCGGGAAGAAGCCCAAGGTCGTGTGGGATACGTTCCGCCGAAAATACAAAGCCAACAACGGCAACTTCTTGTCGAAACGATTCGGGTTGTCCAGTCCGGCACTCGCCGACGGGATGCTGTTCATGCCCGACGACGGTGGTGAAATGCACGTCTTCGATGCAAAAGACGGCGAACTGCTGTGGCGTTGGAAGTTCGGCACCGTGTCACGTGGTGCTCCGTTGATCGCCGGGGGCAAACTGTACATTTTCGATGTGTTCGCCAAACTGGCGGTGCTGACGAAGATCGGCCGCACCGCACCGGAGGCGGGCGACGTTGTGGAACACACGTTCCGGGCCAAACCGGGCGTCGGTGGTGTGGTGGAAACCAACGGCACGCCAATCGCTGTCAATGGCAAACTCTACTTCCAGACGCGGGACGACATTTACTGCGTGGGCGATGCCCAAGCCAAACCGAGCGACGTGAAGTACACCCCGCTGGCGAAGGAGTCCGAGTTTGACGCCAAAGCGGCCCCGGCAGCAATTATGGTATCCCCTGCCGACTTTCTCAGCTCGCCGGGGCAAGTGGCCAAGTTCAGTGTGAAGTTCGTCGATGCGAATGGCCGGGAACTCCCGGCGCCCAAAGACGCGGAGATCGCCTGGAGCTTGCCGTTGCCGGCGAAGACCCCAGCGGGAACCCAACCCCCTGCTCTTCCCGGCGAAGTCAAAGGCGAAGGAATTTCCGGTACCGTGACAATTGGCAAAGTGCCGCCGAGTTCGGCCGGTGCCGTCGAAGCGACGTTCGGCAAACTGACGGCCCGGGGGCGCATCCGCGCGGCGGCGGCCCTGCCGTTCGCCCCCGATTTCAGCAAGATTCCCGTCGGTGCTGCCCCCGGTGGCTGGGTCAATACCCAGGGCAAATACGTCATGGTGGAACTGGCCGACAAAAAGAAAGTGCTCAGTAAAGTCAATGACAACGGCGCCCCCCCGGTGGCCCGCGCCAGTGCGTATATCACCCCGCCCAACGCCAGAAACTACACGATCCAGGCAGATATGAAAGGCGAAGATGTGGCCGGCACCTTCCCGGACATGGGCTTGGTCAGCCATCGCTACGTGCTGGTCCTCGACGGCAAAACCGATCCGGACAAGAACAAACGGCAACTGCGCATCGTCTCGTGGGAAGCCCGCGACCGTGTGAACACCGCCGTCGATTTCGATTGGGCACCGAAGGTCTGGTACACCGTCAAATTCATTGTCGATGTGGCCGAGGATGGCAAATCGGCGCTACTCAAAGGGAAAGTTTGGCCACAGGGCAAACCGGAACCTGAAGCGTGGACGATTGAGTTCAAGGACGTGAATCCCAACAAGGAAGGGGCCGGTGGGCTCTACGGCTACATCCCGAACGCCGGGCCGGCGCCGATGGGTGGCCCGCCGGTCGCCTCGAGTATCCAGTACGACACCGTCAGCATTGCCCCGAACAAAAAATAAAGATTCGATCCCTAAAAATAGCAGGTTCACATTATGAGCATTCGACCGATCCTCGCCATCCTGGGTAGTCTGATCGTGGCCGCCATTGGCGCCGCCGTGGTCATGAAGAACATGTCTAACCCGACGCTGGTGGCCGCGCCGAGTGCCACACCGGCCGTGGTTGCGCCGGCGGAAGTCAAACCAATAACAATCCCGGAAATCAAACCCGAAGTGAAGCCCGAGCCGAAGCCCGAGCCGAAGCCAGAAGTGAAAACGGAACCGAAGCCCGTGCCCGTGCCGGAAGTGAAACCGGAGCCGAAGCCGGTGCCGGAATTCAAACATGAAGTCAAACCGGAAGTGAAGTCGGGGAAGACCGACCTTGTGATGTTTGGTGGCACACCGGGCCGGAACATGGTCAACTTAATTGACAAGAACATCCCGGCGAAACTCGACCTGAAAGACGAAAAGGCCTTGCTCTGGAAAGCAGAACTCGGTTCGCTGTCCTATGGCGGGCCGACGATTGCGGGTGGCAAAGTGTTCGTCGGCACAAACAACAGCAAGCCGCGCAACCCACGCGACACCAGGAAAAACGCCGACGGCGATGTCGAAGTCCTCGACAAAGGGATTTTGATGTGCTTCGACGAGGCGACCGGCAACTTCCTCTGGCAGGCCGTCCACGACAAACTGCCCGGCGGCCAAGTCCGCGACTGGCCCGATATCGGCGTCTGCTCGGCCCCGCTCGTCGAAGGAAATCGGGTGTACTACGTCAGCAATCGCTGCACGCTCGTCTGCCTCGACATCAACGGCATGGCTGATGGAAATCAGGGGATCACGACGGAACAGTATAAGGACAAGACCGACGCCGATGTGATCTGGGAATACAACATGATCGGGGAACTCAAAGTGTTCCCGCACAACAGTTCCGTGGCCTGCCCGATGGTCATCGGCGACTTGATCTACGTCGTGACGGCCAACGGCGTCGACGAGAACCACAAGAACATCCCCCAGCCGCAAGCCCCGAGCTTCATCGCGGTGAATAAGACGACCGGCAAGCTGGCTTGGCAGAGCAATCTGCCGGGTAATAACATCATGCATGGTCAGTGGTCGAACCCGGCGTTTTCGGACGCGGGTGGTGTCAAGCAGGTGATCTTCCCCGGTGGCGATGGTTGGCTCTATTCGTTCACCGCGGATAAAGGCGAGTTGGTCTGGAAGCTCGACGCGAATCCGAAAGACACGATTTACGATCTCGGTGGTGCCGGATTTAAGAGTGACTTCATTGGAACACCGGTGATTCAGGACGGCATGTTGTACTTGGGCACAGGCCAAGATCCGGAACACTTCACCGGTATCGCCCACTTTTACTGCATAGACATCAAGAAAGCCGTGGAGAACGCCAAGAAAAATAAGTCCCTCGACGTGTCGCCGGAACTCGCGGACAAAATGGAGCCAGACAAGGATGGCAAACCGAAGCAGACGGGCAAACCGAACCCCGATTCCGCCGTGGTCTGGCACTACGGTGGCGTCGATAAACGCAAATTTGTGCCGCGCGATTTCCAATTCGGCCGGACGATGAGCACCGCCTGCGTCGTCGATGGAATCGTATACATCAGCGAAATCGCCGGCTACATTCATTGCCTCGACGCCAAGACGGGTAAGAAACTCTGGCAGTACGACCTCAAGGGTGAAATTTGGGGCTCACCATTCTACGTCGACGGCAAAGTCTACCTTGCGGCGTCGGGCGATTTGTTCGTATTCAAGCATAGCAAAACGCCGAAAGCCATTGATGAAATCGATAATCCTGATGCCTCAGACGCCAAGGATTTCACGATGAAGCTCAAGGCGAAACGCAAAGAGGTGGAGACCGAAGTGCTACTGGCCAAGGTCGAGTTTGAAGCTCAGATCCGGAGTACGCCCGTGGTGGCCAACGGGGTGCTGTACGTGATGACGGAAACAACCCTGTACGCGTTCAAGCCGACCAAGTAACTCCCGGCCGAAAAAAAGCCCACGGACGGGGTCGTCCGTGGGCTTTTTCTGTTGGAAGCGCATATCAATAGCGGTAATCCTTCCCGAGATTCCTCCCACCCCATTCGAGATCGCACGTGATCGACACCCCCGGCAAACCGACCCCCGTCACGGGAGCCACACTCGACGAGAAGATTCGCAATGCGCGTACGCAACTCGATGCCCAAGTGCGCGACGTGGTGCAGTGGCACTTCAACCCGGAAACGGGCACGCCGTTCTGGCTCGCCAAAGCCAAGACATTCAACTTCAATCCGTTGAAAGACGTGAACGGCTGGGAAGACATCAAGAAGTTCCCCGTGTTCGAAGACGATTGGCTGCGTGGTGGCCCCGTGCGACAATGGGTTCCAAAAGGGTTCGGCGACAAACCCGTCTACGTGTTCGAAACGGGCGGCACCACCGGCCTGCCGAAGACCCGGATTGTTCTCGATGACTTCAAGATCGACTACGAAATGATGTCCGACACGCTTCCCGACAAGTCGTTCCCACGCGGGAGCAACTGGCTCATGCTTGGGCCATCGGGGCCACGCCGACTGCGGTTGGCCATCGAACATTTGGCCCAATACCGCGGTGGTATTTGCTTCGCCATCGACCTCGATCCGCGGTATGTAGTGAAGTGCCTGAAGGCACGCAAGATCGCGGAAGCTCAAGCGTACAAGGATCACTGCATCGATCAGTCGATCACGGTGCTAGCCGGTGGGCACGACATCAAGTGTATGTTTACCACACCGAAGCTGCTGGCGGCCCTCGACGAGGCGATCCGCAACGGCAAGCTCGAAGACAAGTACCGTGAACTCGGCAAGGCGATCCCATCCGGTGGCCTGCGTTCGATCAAGAGTGCGGGCATCACGGGGATCTTCAGCGGCGGTACCGAATTCACCCCGCAGTTCACCCGCGAAGCGTACGAAGAGATGCTCGACAACGGCGACGTTTACATGACGCCGACCTACGGCAACACCCTCATGGGACTCGCGTGCAGTAAGCCGATTGGCCCAGAAGATGGTTTCAAAATTTCGTATTACGCCCCGCAACCACGAGCGGTGATTGAAGTCGTGAACCCGGAAAACTTCGAAGAACACGTGTCCTACGGCGGTACGGGACGGGTGCTGCTGTCGACGTTGACGCGTGAATTCTTCGTGCCCCGGTTCCCGGAGCGCGACGAAGGCGAGCGCGAAAAACCATTCGACAAATACCCGTGGGACGGTGTCAGCGGGGTGCGACCATTCGCGGCCCTGTCCGGCGGTACCGTGGTCGGGGTGTATTGATTTGGGAGGCTGGTGATGCCGACGCCGTTTCCGGGAATGGATCCGTATTTGGAAAGCCCCGTACGATGGGGCGGGGTTCACCTGCGCCTGATCGTGGAAGTGTCATCCCAACTTAACAGAGTCCTACCTAAAGGTTTCAGTGCCGAGATCGACCAGTACGTTCGGATCGAGGAAGAAGAAGGTGATGAAGAGTATTATTCCAAGATCAACCCCGATATTTTCATCCCCGATTCCCCGACTTTTACCAAGCAGAAAAGTGGGTCGACGACGGCACTGTTAGAAGCCCCAACTCTCGAAACGATCCTTATGCCCGGTCCGGTCGTGAAGCATCGCCGACTGTTGATTCAATCGAACGACGGCAAAAGGATCTTGACCGCAATTGAGATCCTTAGCCCGAGCAATAAATCGACCGGAAAAGATCGCGAGGCCTACTTGGCCAAGCGGAGTGAGTATTTTGCAGGGGGGACGAATCTCGTGGAGATCGACCTCCTCCGAGCAGGGAATCGACTACCTTTTGGAACCCCGCACCCGCCTGCGACCGACTATTACATTTTGGTTTCAGCCGCGGATAAACGTCCTAAAACTTCGATCTGGGCATTTTCCGTCAGGCAATCGATCCCAAACTTTGCGATTCCGCTTTCGTCCGAGCTCGACGATGTTCCATTAGATTTGCGGAATTGCATCAACACGATTTACGAAGATGGTCGGTACAGTGAGAAGATCGACTATTCCAAGCCCGCGACTCCACCTTTGAATCAACCCGATGCCGAATGGGCTTCGGCCCTATTCACGAATCATTCCAAATAGAAGTGTAACTAGGACACCCACCCATGATCCAGATTCCCGCCTTACGGTTTGGCAAACCGTACACCAGCCTCGATAAAGCCACGCTGATTCACCATGTGACGGGCGAACCGGTTGCCGAAGTCAGCCAAGTGACCGGCAGCCAAATTGCCCGCGATGTCGGACTGATGGAACGCGCCCACAAAGAGCTGCGAGCGATTCCCATCCGCGACATTTTGGCAATGTACAAAAAAGCCGCTGACTACTTCGTGAACGCGACATTACCATGCGGCGATGCGGAACTCAGCTTCGACGACTATGTCCGCAACCTTTCAGCCACCACCGGAAGTCCGATGGTCTTCTGTAAGCGCAACGCCTTGAAGGTTCACTACGTACTCGACAACATCGAAGAAGTCATCGCCGGTCTGACGCGCGGTCTCGACGTGGAAGCGCTCGACAAAGGGTTCAGCAACAAGAATGGCCGGATGCAGGCGTTCTACCCGACCACCAACGTCTTCGGGGCCGTGCTTCCATCGAACTCGCCCGGTGTGCATTCGCTCTGGGTGCCGACGCTGGCGTTGAAAATGCCGCTCCTGCTGAAGCCAGGTCGCGAAGAGCCGTGGACACCCTTCCGCGTGCTCCAAGCTTTCATCAAGGCCGGCATCCCGAGCCAATACCTCGGATTCTTGCCAACCGATCATGCTGGGGCATCCGACATTCTCCGCCTGTGCGGCCGTAGCATGGCGTTCGGCGACGACCGCACCATGGCACCGTACAAGAACGATCACCGCGTCGAAATCCATGGCACCGGCTACAGCAAGATCATCTTCGGTGAAGACCAAGCGGACAACTACGAGCGCTACGTCGACATCATGGTCGAGTCGGTTGCGGCCAACGGCGGTCGGGCTTGCGTCAACGCCTCGGCCATCTGGACACCCCGCAATGCGGACAAAATCGCCGACGCGCTCGCCAAGCGACTCGGGCCGATGAAGCCGCGAGCTTGGGACAACCCGGACTGCGAAATCTCCGCGTTCGCCAAGCCCGAAGTGGCCGAAGCGATCAATAACATGCTCGAAGACGGGCTGAAAACGCCGGGCGCCACCGACGTGACCGCGAAATATCGCACGATGCCCCGCCTCGTAACGGAAGGCCGCATCGCCTATCTGTTGCCGGCGGTGATCCGTTGCGAAACGCCGGAACACCCGCTGGCGAACAAGGAGTTTCTCTTCCCCTATGCGAGCGTCATAGAATGTCCGCAAGCCGACGTGCTCAAACGCATCGGCTACACACTGGCGGCCAGCGCCATCACGGAAGACCCGGCGTTCATCGCCGAAGTGATGGCTTGTCCGCACATCGAGCGATTGAACATTGGGGCCTTGCCGACGAACCGTTTGACGTGGGATCAGCCGCATGAAGGGAACCTTTTCACCCACCTCTACAAGCAGCGGGCCTTGGCACTCGCCAGTGCTTGATTACCAACCGCTCGGCCGTGTGCTGGTCGCGGCCGGGGCGTTGAACCGCCTCGGCGAAACCGCACGCGGCCTGGGTGCTTCACGTGTGTTGCTAGTCACCGATCCGGGTCTGGCGCAAACGGGTCACCCACAGCGGGCAACTCAATCGCTGGTCGAAGCTGGAATTCATACCGCCACGTTCGACGGTGTGAAAGAGAACCCGACCGAACGCGAAGTGAACGCCGGGGTCGAATTCGCCCGCCACAACGCCGTCGATTGCATCGTGGCCGTCGGCGGCGGCTCGAGCATGGACTGTGCCAAGGGGATCAATTTCATTTTGACCAACGGCGGTCGCATGGCCGACTACCGGGGTCATGGCAAAGCCACCAAGCCAATGCTGCCTTCCATTGGGGTGCCGACCACATCGGGCACTGGCAGCGAAGCCCAGAGCTACGCCCTAATTACCGATTCGTCGTCGCACATGAAGATGGCCTGCGGTGACAAAAAAGCGGCGTTCCGCGTCTCGATTCTCGACCCGGAATTGACACTTTCGCAACCGAAGATGGTCACCGCCGTGACCGGGATTGATGCGATTGCCCATGCGGTGGAATCGCTGGTGAGCACCAAGGCCAACCCGTTCTCGCAGATGTACTCCCTCGCGGCCTGGAAACATCTGGAACCGAACTTCGAGACGGTGTTGCGCGACCCGAACCACCTCGCGGCACGGGCGGAAATGCAAATCGGTTCGCACTTCGCGGGCATGGCCATCGAAGCCGCCATGCTCGGCGTCTGCCACAGTTGCTCGAACCCGCTCACGGCCCACTACGGCCTAACGCACGGGGTCGCCATCGGCATCATGTTGCCCCATGTGATCCGGTTCAACGCCCCGGTTGCCGGCGAATTGTACCGCCAGTTGGGTACCGATCCGGAGACTCTGGCGAAGCGAATCGCCGCGCTGGTGCGGGCCGCGGGATTGCCGACCCGCTTGCAAGAGTGCGGGGTCAGCGAGAGTATCTTGCAACTGATGGCCGTCGAAGCGAACGAGCAATGGACGGCCCGATTCAACCCGCGAGTGGTGGATGAAGCGGAAATTTTGTCCATATACCAAGCGGCGTGGTGAAATCACCTTTTTATTCCTTATTTCAGTAAAATGATCACAACTGATACATTGCTTTGGGGATTAACATGGATTTCAAAGAGCCTCAAGAGGACATTGGATTTGTTAAACCGATTCTTTTCATCTTCGGCTCATCTGGCGTAGGGAAATCTACTCTTGGCAAGTTATTGGTAGACGATCTAAATTTCATGCATGTAAATTTCGATCCAGAAGTTGTAAAAGGAAAGAGCTTCGAGGACGGGCCGAAGAATGAAGGGTTGCAAGTAGAGTGGAACATCTTGTATCAACAGTGCAATACACGACCATTAGCGGCTAAAATCCGCGAGAGAATTACTTCTTCAGGTTTAAATGGAGCGTGCGTAACACTCTCTAGTTTATATGATCCTGAGTTCATCCGATTGCGATTTTTGAAACTGAAGCCTGAGAACATTTTTTACATTGTTCTCTTTGGCTCAGCAGAAGAATGTTATAAGGGATTTTCTGAACGAGACGATGGGCTATCGGTCCAGCAAAAGAATAAAGAGAGCTGGACGACAACAAACAGTCGTTGGCATGACGTATCTAAATTCGATGATTTGAAAGAGAATATTATACACGTATTCGATGGGTATGATCGACGTCCTCATCAGCAAATGATTGCTGATGTACGAAAGGTGCTTGGCAAATAGCTTAAATCACAATGAGATCGATTTTTGCAAATCGACCGAAATATTGCGACCGTTACCATTAGGCAGTCTGCTAATTTCGATTCAGGACTGTTTTGCCAAGAGCGACTCAACCCAAGTGGCCCAAGAAGTGTGATAGTCGATTCCCCAACTATCAAGCGAGGCGATCTTAGTTATGAGTGCAAACTTGAAATCCTACTGCATCACCGTCCTCACGGCAGTGACCGTTAGTAGTATTGTTTATTCCGCGCCAGAGTCTCCACCCGCAGGAGCATTGAATTCACAGTCTGTCGAGCCGAAGGTGCCCGTTCCGGGTAAAGACGCCAAAGAGACAACCGACTGGCCCGTATTCCGGGGCGATGGCAGCATGTCGGGGGTTGGTGCGGCTAAACTCCCGGACCAACTCGAGGAGCGGTGGGCCTTCAAAACCGGTGACGCCATCGAAGGGGCACCCGCGATCGTCGGTGGGATTGTCTACATCGCATCGTTGGACAAGAACTTATATGCCGTCGATCTGGCAACCGGAAAAGAAAAGTGGAAGGTCAAGCTCGGGCCGATGAAGGCATCGCCGGCGGTCAACGGCAAGTTGATCGTCGTCGGCGATGTGGAAGGCACTGTCCACGGGGTGGAACTCGCCACCGGCAAGGCACTCTGGAAGTTCGCCACCGATGGCGAGATCACCTCCGGGGCCAACTTTCACAAAGAGAATATTCTCATCGGTTCGCACGATTCCAAGCTGTACTGTCTGACGGCGGCCGGCAAAAAGACGTGGGAGTTCGGGATCGATGGCCCGGTGAACGGTTCCCCGGCGATTGTCGGTGGCACCACCTTCGTCGCCGGCTGCGACAGTATTTTGCACGCCATTGACATCTCGACTGGCAAAGAACTCTGGAACGTCGATCTCGGCGGTCAAGCCGCGGCGACCGCCGCCATCGGCGGAGACTTTGCGTATGTCGGGTTGATGACCAACCAAGTGATCGGCATCGATTTGAAAGCGAAGAAGAAGGCTTGGCTGTTCGAACCGGCCCGCCGTGCCCAGCCGTTTTACGCATCAGCCGCCGTGACGGAAGAGTTGGTGATCACCGGGAGCCGCGACAAGAAAATCTATGCCCTCGACCGCAAAACGGGCAAAGAAGTTTGGAACTTCACTTGCGAAGCATCGGTGGATGCATCACCCGTGATCGTCGGCGACCGCGTCTATGTGGGGTGCCAATCGAGCACTGCTGAGTTCTATATTTTGGATTTGAAGACCGGTAAAAAACTGCAAGAACTCACACTCGATAGCAGCGTGTCCGGTTCGGTCGCCGTCGGCCCCGATTGCATTTTGGTGGGCACCGAGAAAGGCTCCGTGTACTGTTTGGGGAAGAAGTAGTCGCTCAGCCAAACTGGTACGGATCGTGAAAGATTCTGAATTTGTCAATCGTAAGCGGCCCTGGGTGCTGCCTGAATTCGCCACCCCTGAAGGGATTGTGGGTGTCGGCGGCGATCTGCGTCCGGAGCCGTTGATCGAAGCCTACACCGCCGGAATCTTCCCGTGGTACAACCCCGGCGATCCGATCATCTGGTGGTCGCCCGACCCGCGTGCCATCTTCGACCTCCACAATTTTCATGTTCCCCGACGGCTCGCAGCGACGATCAAGCAGAAGAAGTTCCGCATCACCGTGAACCAACAGTTTCGAGCCGTGATGGAGGGGTGTGCCGCCGAGCGCGAAGAAGGAACGTGGATCACGGTGGAAATGATCGAGGCTTACACCATTCTGCACCAACGGGGTCATGCGCACAGTTTGGAAGTTTGGCTCGGGGAGGTTCTCGTCGGCGGGATTTACGGAGTTGCGATCGGTGGATTCTTTGCGGGCGAATCGATGTTTCACCGCGTCCGAGATGCCTCGAAAGTCGCGTTGATCAGCTTACTGATGCACTTACGGGATCGGGGCTTTGAACTCTTCGATACTCAAATCATCAACGAGCACACCGCGCAGTTCGGGGCGATTGAGATTCCGCGTGCCGACTATTTGCAGAGGTTGGCGAAGGCCGTGCGATTACCCGTTCAAATCACGTCGTAGTTCACCCATTCCAACCGTTCCAGCGCTTGCAGTATCCACGGTGGCCGCCATGGATTCCAGGCGGGATATACGACCGCGAACACCGAGAATCCGAGCAATATGGCCAACGTCAACCGACCAGTTCGAGTTCGTCCGAGGCGATCAATGCCGGGTAACCCGGTGAGCAACCACAGTGGAATGAGCCAGAAAAACCAGCGTGGGCCACTCGTGAAGCCGCCGTAGTTGTTGGTTTTGAAGACGAAGTAGGTCATCACCACCACCGAGACGGCCGCAGTCATTGAACCGATGATGGGCAAATTGAACACAGGTTCGGTGGCGGGTACATTCCGCGTTAGCACTCGCCGGACGTCGGGGAACGACCGTCGCACAAGAATGGCAATCCCAGCAAGTGACGCCAAAAAGATGGGTGTCAAACTGAACCAGCCGTGGTGGCCGAAAAGCAAGTGGAATGCGTAGATGCTCTTCGGTTCGTTGGCAAAGTCGATCCCCTTTTGCGGGATGCCTTGCTGAACCAATTTCAGCTTGTCCCAGTGGCTTCCTGCGAACTCGTACAACGGCCCGCCGAAGTCGCTGTAAGCCGGGGACAATCGCCCGAGTGCCGCGTAGTTGCACGCGAAGAAAGCGACGACGGGAATCAGCATCGCCGGTAGAAAATTGAGCAGCATTGCTTTCGGTCGGGTGTAGAGCAACGGCAGAAGCAGAGCCATACTGAACGCCGCAGCGGGCAGATCCATGGTCGGGACGAACCCCGCGAAGAAGCCCGCAATCAGCATGTCCCTACGTGTCTCGGCAGTGCCGAGTGGACGGACTCGCAACAGCGGATAGAGCGCGAACACGACACCGAACGCGGCCGGGCAATGGTTGTTCAACGTCGTCGAAAACGTCGTTATGAACGTCCCGACGCAGGCCATGGTGAAGGTAAGCATCCGTCCGAAATCGGTGGTTCCATAATGGTCGATGAGCTTGGCCAACAAGCGCAGATAGACGGCGAATGGCAGCACGTTCACCGTCAGCAAAATCGTGCAGACGACCAGCCAGCGGTCCCGGACGATGCTCCACCCGAAACATTTTTTGAGCAACCAATACTCACCGGCCAGCAGCGTGGTGAGCAGTGGTGGCTTGCTCGAGTAGAATTCGCCGGTCTCGGGAATCATGACCTTGTCGATCGATTGGTACCCATCTTCGAAGATGATGCCGCGATCGGGTTGACCCGCTTCCCGGTAGCCGACAACATAGGTGCCCTCGTCGACGAGTGAACGCACCGTCGCCCAGCGGGAGCGGTCGTTGCTGCCAAACATCGGTGTCGGTTCTGGTCGCGTGGCGGGCCATTTGCGTTCCGGCTTTCCCGCGCGGTCGAAACCGTAGTTGGCTTCCGTGGCCGGTGCATACCGACTCGGTTCGATGACGTTTTCCACGCCGACGATCTTCGCTCCGGCGATGAAGACCGCGACCGTGCCGAGCAACAGATACACGTGCCGTCGCAGTGCCGCCGTGGGACTGAGGTCATTCGTCGGCATCGGCACTCCCGGCAGGCGTTCGTTCCGAGATGTCGTACGGGTCGTCGTGTCGTTGGGCGGTCACCAACTCGGCCAAATAGCCGATCAACAGCGACTGCGAACCGATGACCACCGCGGTCAATGTCACCAGCAACAGCATCGTCGGGTACAAGCCGTTCATGGTGTTCGACCAGTACAGAATCATACCGAGGACGAAGAGGAACAACCCACCGGCCGCAAGGAGCCACACAACAAATGCCACGCTGCCGAAGAAGTGCATCGGCCGGTATCCGAAGCTGGTAACGAACTTAACCTGGAGCAAATCGAGTAGCCCGTTGAGGAACCGGCGCCAGCCGAATTTGGATTGCCCGAACTTCCGTGCGCGATGATTCACCACGATCTCGCCGATGCGATACCCTTTCGCCGCGGCTAATACAGGAACGAACCGGTGCAGTTCGCCGTACAAGCGGAGGCCGCGGATCACGCCGGCCCGGTAAGCTTTGAAGCCGCAATTGTGGTCGTGCAGTTTCACCCCCGTGACGACGCTGACCACACCGTTGAACAGCCGACTCGGGTAGACTTTGTGCCAGGGATCTTTCCGATTTTGCTTGTAGCCACTCACCAAATCGGAACCGGCCCGGATCGCATCGAGAAACTTCGGGAGTTCGTTCGGGTCGTCTTGCAAGTCGCCGTCCATGGTGACGACGATCTCACCGCTGGCCGCACGGAAACCAGCTTCGAGGGCTGCCGATTTGCCGAAGTTCCGCCGGAAGCGGATTCCATGAATGTGTGGGTCGCTGGCCGCGAGGTTCCGAATCCGACTCCAAGAACCATCGCGGCTGCCATCGTCGATGAAAATGAGTTCCAGCCTCCACTCGGGCAATTTGCCGACCGACGCGAGGATCTCGTCCTTCAGCGTCGCTAAGCTTTCAAACTCGTTGCAAAGGGGCACGACGATACTGAGCAATCCCGGCACGGGTGGCGGTCGTTCGGGCAGTTCCATCAAACCGGCTCCTGCGCGGTTGGCAAAGTGGGTGGGCCTAGTTTCCAAAGTGCCAGCGCGAAAGCCACCTCGAAAATTGTCCAAACGATTCGCAAGGCCACAGCAACCAAGGCTGCAACTGGCTCCGAGGCACTCCCTTCGGTGCGTATCAACTGCCCGGCGAGCATCGTTTTGAGCACTTCTTCACGTGCTCCGAAACCACCGGGAAGGATGATCGCTGCGAATCCGGTGACGTAAGAAATGGCGACCGCCGAGAGATCTTGCAGGAACAAATCGACACCGAGCGCGGTCGGTTCGGTGGCGATCCCGCAGACCGTCAGCCACAAACTCAGTGCCAACAATGTCCAACCGACGAGGGCTTGGGCGAACCCCTGAATCAGTAACCCGACCGACGGAGCGGGCAGCGGTCGGGCGTTCGGCCCGCGGTACTTTCGGATCACCCGCCTGCCCAAACGGTTCACCACCACGAGCAGCAACGGGACGGAGCAAAGCCCGAACAAGGCGAACCCTTTAGTCGAATCGAATTCGATTCCCAACCCAGCCCAGGGCAAGAAGCAGACGCCCACCACCGCCCCGGCCGCCATGTTCGTCAGCGCTTCGTACGTGCCCGTGACGGCGATGACGGCCGGGGAAATCCCCTGCCCTCGCAGCAGCGCCACCCGCAGCAAGATGACCCATGCTTTACCGGGAACGTATTTGCCGAACTGACTGACGAAGTAAATTCGCACCCCGGCGAACCACGAGATGCGGACGCCCTGCCCCCAGAGCAACTGCACCCAGAACGTGCCCCAGAGTGTGTGACAGATCAAATACAAACAACCCGCGGGGATCAGGTAGTGCCAGCGGAGCTGAAACTCGCGGGACTTCAACGCCGGGGAATTCAGCAGACCTGTGAACGTGTACGCCACCGCCCCGATGAGTATGATCGCGATGAGGAGCGTCGCGTACCGGAGGAAGTGCCGCCGCCAGTGGGGTTCACTCATTGTGGAGCGTCGGGGTTGATTTTGCTTGGCATGACCTTGTTATATTTTTCCGACGGCGGTGTGATGGGGCGGCGAGCCGAGCTCCGTCAGGAGCCGGGTGTCGTTGAACGCAATCGCGAATACTATCTGTGAATCAGCCCACTCCGCAATTCACCCGGCTCCTGACGGAGCTCGGCTCGCCGCTTTGGCCGATCACCCCTCCCGCAACCACCGCGCCGCATCGCAGGCGTGGTACGTCAGGATGATGCTGGCACCGGCCCGCTTGATGCTCGTGAGGATTTCCAGCGTCACGCGGCGTTCGTCGATCCAGCCATTCGCGGCGGCCGCTTTCACCATCGCATACTCGCCGCTGACGTTGTAGGCCGCCACGGGCAACGGGAACGTCTCCTTGGTGCGGCGAATGATATCCAGGTACGACAACGCTGGTTTCACCATCACGATGTCGGCCCCCTCGGCGACGTCGAGTGCCACTTCACGCATCGCTTCGTCGCCGTTGGCCGGATCCATCTGGTACGTCGTGCGATCTCCGAATTGCGGGGGTGACTCGGCCGCATCGCGGAAGGGGCCGTAAAAACCGCTGGCGTACTTGGCCGAATAACTCATGATGGGCACATTCGAGAAACCCGCCGCGTCCAGGCCGGTGCGGATCGCCTGCACCATGCCGTCGAGCATCCCACTGGGCGCGACCATGTCGGCCCCGGCCTTGGCATGACTGACGCATTGCTCGACGAGTAGCGGCAACGTGGCATCGTTGTCGAGATCGAGCTGGCCGTGGACGTCGCACAAGATGCCGCAGTGGCCATGCGTGGTGTATTCGCAGAAGCATTCGTCGGGGATTAAATAAACATCTTGTCCGAAAGCTTTGCGGGCGGTGCGAATGGCCGTCTGCACGATCCCATCATCGTTGAGGGCGACTCGCCCTTCCGGATCTTTGGTGGCGGGAATTCCGAAGAGCATGAACGCTTTCACGCCGAGATCCCGCGCGGCGCCGATTTCATCCACCAAGGTATCCGGCGACAACTGGAAGTTCCCTGGCATCGACACGATTTCGGTGCGGATGCCGTTCCCCGGTCTCACAAACAGCGGCAGCACGAAGTCGCTGGCGCGAAGTTCCGTTTCGCAGATCATGGTTCGCAACAGGGGCGATGATCGCATCCGACGCGGTCGGACAATCGGGAAACCGGCGGTGGGTGGGTTCATGTTCGTTCGATGCAAATGGTAATGTTAGGTTATTCTAGGAGCAGTTCGGCCACGGGCTGATACTTTCCGGAATGGAGTCAAACTGGTTCGAAAACATCGTCCTGTCCATAAGATTCTTACACTTTCATTCCTCAGAGCGACTATATTTAAGCTGCTCTCGTGTGTGTATCTAAGCACACGGTTTCAGCAACGGATGCGACTACTAGTTTGGGGGCTTTGCTTTGTCGGATCAACAGACTCCCAAGACAGAACTGATTCCGGTCACGCCGATTGATCGTGCCAGCTTAAGTGAAATGGCACTCGAAACTCTTCTTGGTACCGAACTCCACCCCCATATCAACGAAGCGACCTGGGATTGGACCCGACTCCCGCTGTGTGATGGCCGGTACGAGTTGGGAGAACGGATCGCCAGCGGTGGTATGGGCACGCTCTACGTGGCGACGGACAAAATGCTTAGCCGCCGCGTCGCCATCAAAGTGCTGCGGCGAGACAAATTGAGCGATCCGACCGCTGTGGCTCGCTTCCTTCAGGAAGCTCGGATTCACGCACAATTTCACCATCCGGGTATTCCGCCACTGCACGATGTTGGTCGCTTGCCGGATGGGCGGCCGTTCCTGGCCATGAAGTACATCCGCAGCCGAACGCTGACCGAGAAAATCGCCGAGTCACCACCAGCGACTGATTTGGATGAACTTTTGCTCCTATTCGAGCAAGCCTGTTTCATCATCGAGTACGCCCACGCCAAACGGGTTCTGCACCGCGACCTCACACCGAACAATGTTCTTGTCTCGGACAAGGGTCGGGTGCAAGTGGTCGATTGGGGACTGGCGAAAGTGCTCATGATCACGCCGCGAAACGAATCGACTGGCTTGGATGGAACGACTCAAATGAGCGTTCCCAATTTGAATTTGACCGATGAAGGTTTGGCCATGGGAACACCGGCTTACATGGCACCGGAGTTCGCCAGTGGCAGTGCCGATTCCGCAACGGAACTGAGCGATGTCTTTGGATTGGGTAGCATACTCTGCTTCATTCTGACGGGCCAACCGCTCTATGCCGGTCAACTCACCTCGGTGATGAAGCGGGTGAAAGCGGGCGATGTCACCCAAGCTTTTGAACGGTTGGATGAGTGCTCTGCGCCCAAAGAGCTTGTGAATGTTGCGAAGTCTTGCCTATCGAACGATCTGGCAATTCGACCGAAGTCGGCACACGCGTTAGCCGAAGCGGTGGCTAAAACCCGAACGACGGATCGCAAATCGAACCGTTCTTGGTGGACGAGGTTTTTCAACCCGACCTGAGGTCGCCCGCTTCACCTAGACAGAGCCCTCCCGAGTCGGCATAGCTCTGCATGCCTTGGAGGGCACCAGATGCGCGGATTGGGGATTGTGATCGTGTTTTTGGTTGGCGTTGCTGGTTCGGCGACGGCTCAAACAGCCGTTTCCAGCATGGACGACCTGCCGCCGCTCAATTTGACGCCGGTGGAAAGGCCGAACTTCTCCAATGGCATCCCCGTTTCGCAACCGTTGCAAGAGCCATTGCCCGAACCGGTGCCGGTGCGGACGACATCGATTCTCAGCACGCCGTCCGGCCCAATCCCGAAGTCGTGGTACACGGCCGAACTGTTGCTGTTGTGGCCACAGGGTCCGCGTCTCCCTGCGGGACTGGATTCCAAAACGGAGCATCCGATCAACACAGGGGCGCGATTTGTCGTTGGCTGGTCGTTTGGCCAAACCCAGCAAACGGGCATGGAAGTGTCGTACCAGTTTGCCGGTTCACGGACATCGCGGAGCGGAACCGTACCGAACCAATGGTATTACGGTTGCGATGTCTCGGCTTTGGGGTACGGTCAAAATAGCCAAGACCGCTTTGAAACGTCGACGCGCAGCCGGTTCCAAAGTTGGGGGATCACCGGGCTGGCCAATTTGTACGCCGGGGACAACTTCCGCGTGAATGTTCTGGCCGGGTATCGCAACTTCCTGTTGAACGAGAATGTTCACTTTGAGAATTCATCGATCGATCAAGGGATCGATACTCGGTTCGAGAGTCGCTACTCCGCACAAATTGATAGGAACACTCGATTCCATGGTGGCGAGCTCGGATTACGCACAGAATTGAACCGTGGGCCGTTGTCGCTGGAATTGGAGACGAAAGTGGCACTGGGGCGCTCGTCCAAATCGGTTCGCTACCGTGAGGAGACTGTCAGCTACTACGAATCCGTTAACGGCACCACGGTGCAAACTTACCCGTACTTTCCTGACCGGATCATGCAATCGCATTTCGCAGTCCTGCCCGAAGGCGGTTTTAAACTGGGCTATCAGCTCGGTGAGCGTACTCGCATTTCGCTCGGTTACACCGTGATTTACTTGAGCGATGCTGTCAAGTCGCGGGATGAGATCGATCAAAGCTATTATTCGATCCGGAACGACTACTTGATTCAGGGTTTGACCATGGGACTGGAATGGCGGTATTGATCGACCAGGAAATGAGAGAAGCCCATCACGAGTGTGACGGGCTTCTGCGTTGATTTGATTGAGCAGGGATGCTTAGTAGCGGCGATTGCCACCACCACCGCCGCCGCCGTAGCCACCACCACCGCTGCTGCCACCGCCACCACCGTAGCCGCCACCACCGCCACCGCCACCACCGTAACCGCCGCCACCACCGCCGCCGCCACGAGGGCGTTCTTCACGGGGTTTGGCTTCGTTCACCGTGAGGCGACGACCCTGGTACTCGGCGTTGTTCACTGCTTCGATCGCAGCGTCCGCTCCGCTCGCCATTTCGACGAACGCGAAGCCCCGCGACCGGCCGGTGTCGCGATCCATTACAATTTGGGCGCTGGTCACGGGGCCGTAGGCACCGAACAGCGCAATCAGGTCTTCGGACGTCGTCCCGAAGGCCAAGTTCCCCACATACAACTTCTTGCTCACGAAGCACCTTCTGCGACCGATCATCGGCCGCGACCAGAGAACAGTGGCTACCTTGGCAAGGACGCCAGGAAGCCAGACGGCTAACACGATACCGGATATGCGATCCGGGTCGGACTGGGACAGTCACGTTGGTCGTCTCGGATGGCAACTCCCATCCTGAATGCAAGCATATCGGAGATTGTCGCTGCAATCCAGCGAAACAGACACGAATTTTGGGAAATTTTTTCGGAGCCGCCACCGGCGGCGTTTCTTTCACTCGGGAATGGCCACGCTCTCGCCGCCGGCGCGGGTCGACAGTGCCGGCATCAATGGTGCAGCGGCATAGGAAAGGAACCTTACCGAACCGTCGGCGAAGGCGAAATTGGCCCCACCGGAGTGGAGGGACCAGAAGTGGTACCGGTCGCAGGGATTGTCAAGACGACCCGGCCCGAATCGGAATTCCCCGATGCAACGATCTCCTGGAACTAGGCTGGAGAGTGCAACTAAGTTCTCGTCGGGGCCGTACAAGTTCCCCCAAACACCGTGAGGCCTGACCCAAGTGTACCATTTTCCGGCTTGCAGCGTGGCGGGAGGGGGTCTCTCGGCGAGCATCACCGTGCCACTCGTGCCGTCGGTGATGTCTCCGATTCTCGTGGGAGGGAATATGCCCATCACACCGTCTTCGTGCGCCCCGCCTCGCACTCCAATGTAGGATGTGTATGATGCAAGAATCCCATCTTGATCCGTCAACGGCGAGAGTAGCCGATCATCGGAAGCGCAGGTATACGGCTTGACAGGAGTCGCTAGCCCGATGTGAGGTGGATTCGCAAAGGGGTTGGCGTAAGCCAGCTTCAATGCCGAATGCGTTCGGTCAGAAAGATCCCCTCGATCCATCTCGGCCAGGATCAAACCCATCCAACTCACGATGGAATGCTTGGCCGGGTCGATTCCCCCGCCGGGGCGTCCCGGTGGGAAATGCCCGTACGTGCCATGGTAATTTTGGAGCGCAAGTGCAATTTGCTTCATGTTGTTTTGACAACTGGCACGGGCCGCCGCGCCGCGCACGCTCTGGACCGCGGGCAAAAGCAACCCGACGAGTAACCCGAGGATGCCTAAGACGACCAGGATTTCGATCAGCGACACGCCTGCGCGACGGGACATGAGGATCATTTCGTTCCCCCAGGTTGGATCCTTAAGGTGATATCTACTTCGTATTGGCGCTCACCCAGGATCGCCAACAACTTGACGGTGAGGTCTCGCGGCACTTCGGGTGTGCCGTATTCTTCGGTGAGCTCAACCTGAATCTTCCAAAGCCCTCCTGGCGCGGCTTCCGCCACTTTGACGGATACCCCTTTGGGAGCCTGAATTACTTTCAACGCCATGTCCCCAGACTGCAAGGTATTCCGGCATAAGCAGGAGCCGGAATATACAAAGCCATTAGCTGTCGAACGCGGCAAGTGGAGAATTGGGGGGTACACTTCGACGGGTGCGACGACTCGGCCGGCGACAGGGATCATTTCCGGCGCGGTCACCCCTTCCGCGAAGTAAGCCATCACATCGCATGAAACTTGTCCGGGCGACTTGGTGTCGATGGTCACTTCCACCGTCCCGACCAATACCCCCCGCCCCGCTTCGTCCGGCCTGATCACGCCATCCTCGTGAGGGAGCAATTTGACTCTGACACGTGCCGGATCGGCACTGCGCACCTCGGATACTCGCCGTCGCACGCTTCGGCTATCGAAGAGTTGGACGAGGTGCCGGGAATCGGATCCCAGCGGCACTTCTCCGAACGTCACGGAACGAGGAACCGCTGATAGCCCGGCGAGGATGACAGGCACATCGACCACCAAATGCGCTTCCGGGCGATCAGGCACGTTGGTGCGGAAGTAAATCGGGGTGCTCATGGATTCGTGGGCGCGCTCGTTGACGCTCATGACCAGCCGCATATTCGCGGACTCGTTCGGTTTCAATCGCACCTCACCGGCACGGACGAACGAATCGCCCCGCTTGACCTCGATGCTTTCACACGTGCAACTCGAACGGAACTCGTTCAGGACCAATTCCGACCCGCCCCGATTGGCGACGCTAAAGTGTGCCTCGATGACCGTGCCGTATTCGACAGGCCCGACTTTCACCATGGCGGGACACTCCAGAACGGGTGTATCCGCTGCAATCATGTCTTCGGTGCTGCTGTAGAAAGTGTGAATCTGATTGCCGAAAAGGTGCAGAAATATGCCGACTAGTGCAATGGCTACCATTGCGATGATAAAACGATTGCGGCGCATGGATTCTCCCAGTGGCGTATGGTCACGATCATGTCTCGGTGGCCCGGCGGCGACGCACGGTACGGATGAGCCAAAGCAAAAACGCCAACGCGAGGAATGCCAGGGACGATGGTAGAACCCAGCGTGTGGGTGATTGGGGTTCTGCTTCTGTAATTCGCGTCGGTACTTCGGGGTCGGACGGAGGTATCTGCGCGGGCGGGGAACCGGCAACTGTCAAACGTTTACCTTGAGCATTCGTCACCGGGAGAACAGGTTGGCCAGATACATCAGTGCGAAACATGCCGCTACGCAGGTCGTCACTCACCAAAACACCCGCAGGAAGGCGGAGGCGCAGGGATTCCGGAGGCAGCGTTTTGTTCACTTCGATCTCCGAGAAAGTCGCCTCCCACCCGCTCTTTTGGCCGTTCTTCACAGCCGCGACGGAACAGACCACTTTGGACGGGAAGAACACCCCCGGTGCGTTTTCGACGAACGACTCCACGGTCGTATCGGATTCCGGAGGGCCATCTTTCAATTTACTTTTGAGCACGACGTGACGGGCCAAATGATTAACGGCCGGATCCAACCAGATCTCCAAGTCGGCGCGGGTATGGGAGATTTTGATGCGTATCATCTTGCGTCCGCCGCGTTCGGCGCGCGATGCGCTCGCTGTCGTTAGTTTATCGGCGAGTAAATCCTTGAGTTCGACCCGGTGCTGATCGCTACCATAAAATGACATCATCCCATACGACCATGCCTCCGAAACGTAGGCCATATTCCTATCCGTAATCTGCGCTTCCCCAAGTCGGCCGGTTGATGAGACGTATTGGGTGGTCACCCCGTTGTGTCGCTGGTACTCAATTGTGACACCGTCGGTCTTGCTCCGGCAGCGGAAGTCGCCACCCAGCCGCCAGTATTCCGCTGTGGTCACCCCGCCCGAAGAGGGGGTGGATTGAATCGCGATGCGGCAATGCAACGTTCGGATCGTTTCAACTGACGCCGAGTGACGCTCCACCGCTTCCGTGAGAACGGAGTCGGCGTTAAGCTTCGCCGATGAGGCTAAAACGCCGAGCAATACACCCGATATCCATATCGCGATGCGGAAGAATCTGCGACTCATGCCGTGTTCCAATTTGTGGACGGGGCGAAAGACCGTGTTCCGTTTCCCCCAAGAATCACTGACACCCGAAATAATTGGTCGTACAGAGGACATTGTTGGCGTCGCGGCCTTGACAGACGTAGCCGCCTACAGCTGTGGAATCGCAGACTTTTGAATATGTCACGACTTTGCACGTTGGCACTCGCCCCGCCGTGAAGGTACAGGTCTTGGCGAGATTTTGGTTTGGCGCACATGACCAACTGTTGAGACAGTCATCAAACACCGGAACAGGCAACGGCTCTACTTCTGCTTTGGTGTTCGTCCAGCCAGACATCGCAAACAACACGATCCCGATGCAGAGGCTGAGTCGATAAGACCATACCATTAGAAACACCTCAGAATGGTGAATGCCAACTACTCTACAAGGAAGTCTCAGAGAATAGTTATATAAATATTAGAGAGAGAGAGAGAGAGAGAGAGAGAGGCAACCTCGATCTACGGATTTTGGCAAAGTTTCCAAAACGCATGTTCATTAAAGCAGAATTCTCCGGTTCACATTGCCGAGTTGAGCCAGATCACTAACATTCCTCATTCTCACGGATTCTCAAAAATCAATCGGGAGCGGTTCGTCATGGCACATAAGAAGGGCCAAGGGTCGGTCAAGAACGGGCGGGACAGCAACGCCAAGCACCGCGGCGTGAAGAAATACGCCGGCGAAACGGTGACCACGGGCAGCATCATCATCGTCCAGTGCGGGACAAAGTGGCACCCCGGCGCCAACGTCAAACGCGCCCGGAACGACTTTTTGTTCGCCATGTGCGACGGCACCGTGTACTTCAGCTCCGAGGGCCGGAAGGTCAACGTGAAGCCAATGGAAATCGCGGTCTGATCGGGCTTTTTAATGTTCGCAGATGACCCCCGTTCACCGACGGGGGTTTTTGTCGTTTCACTCGTCGACCGGTTTCGAGTTCGGTTTCCGGTCGTGTTCCCCGCAGACTTGGTACCGGAAGTTGCCGATCCCCAATTCGTCGCCCGGGTGAACCTTCCCTTCGGTCACCCGTTTCCCGTTGATCTTCACGCCGTTGGTACTGCCCAGGTCACGAATCACCAGGTAATCATCCACCTGAGCTAAACAGCAGTGCCGCCGGGAAACCTTTTTCGAATT
>JANXWE010000319.1 GCA_025351325.1 Fimbriiglobus sp. | reverse complement strand
CCGAAAAACCCCCTGTTCGTATCGTCGTTGGGGTCGTAAGCGAGCGGAGTATCTGTGCCGGTCAACGTCCCATCGGCCGGGTTGAGCCGCAGGCTCTGACCGGTGTTGCCGATGACGCGAATCCGGTCGGCGACCGGGTTGAAATCGACGCCGAAACTCGACCCACTAAGTGTGAAAGCCCCGGAGGAGCCGACCGCAGTCGCCACACCGTTGGAAGTGTTCAGCGTGTAAACCCGGTTCGAACTGCCGACGCCGTACAAGATGCCATTGGATGGTCGGTAATCGATCCCGACCAGTGTTTCGCCCCCGGCCAGCCCGGAGATCGTGACCGGGGCACCAACCAGTACGTTGGGAGTTGCGCTGTCGAACGTCACCAGGCTCCCAACCGTGGTCAGCCCGACTAGCGTCGCGGGTACGTCCCGCGTTTCGAGTGCTTCCAGACGAAGGCGAACGGCGCCACTCGCCAAATTCAGACGATTGGATTTCCTACTCATGGAACGCAACCTCGAAGAAAAATGGATGAAACAACGGGTTCACTTGGCCGACGACGGTCGTCGAGAAAGCGATGGCTTAAATCCGAGCTTAAATGGCTCGAAAGAGTGAATTCAAATCAAAACGCAACGGTTGAAATAAACGGATTTATACTATATCTACAAAGGATCACACCGGTTAAAAATCTAGACGATAGAGACGTTACGCGAGCGGAAACATTTCGGATTTCGCATGCTGGAAGAATATTCGAGACCGAAATTAAACAGCCGCAATGACGGCTTAAGCAACCTCCGCGCCAAAAAAATTGCTACTTCAAAAATACCGGATTCGATGTGACGTTCTTTTGGAATGGAGATTGGAGACTTGTTGGAGTGTGCATGACTCTGCCCACGGTTGCGAAGCGGGTGGACAGAGCCATCGACTCGATTACGCACCGTCGACGCGGGGTCGCGGGGTACGCTGGCGACGGGGTTGTCCTTCGGGTGTCCCCGGCGCCGGTTTTCCCCGGCGTCCCTTGCCGCCACGCGATTTTTTCGATTGCGGTGCGGCCACTTTCTCCCCCTTCAGCCGCGCGATCTTATCCCGCAGTTCGGCGGCACGCTCGAACTCCATGCCCCCGGCGGCCTCCAGCATCTCCTTCTGCAACTCTTCGAGGTACTCCGCTGTGACGTAGTCCTGCTCGGCGACCCCGGCCGCTTCCTGAACGAACTTTTGCGCCGCCACTTCGTCTTCGATGGAGTTGGTAATAGCCGAGCGCACACTCACCGGCGTGATGCTGTGCAACTCGTTGTAGGCCAGTTGCACGACCCGCCGCCGGTTGGTTTCGCCCATGGCGCGCTCCATGGAATCGGTGATGCGATCCCCGTACAGGATCACCTCGGCGTTCACGTTCCGCGCGGCCCGCCCCATCGTCTGAATCAGCGATTTGTCCGACCGCAGGAAGCCCTCCTTGTCGGCGTCGAGGATCGCCACCAGCGACACCTCCGGGAGGTCGAGGCCTTCTCGCAACAGGTTCACCCCGACGAGCACGTCGAACGACCCCTCGCGGAGTTCGCGCAGCACTTGCACACGTTCGATGGCGTTGAGTTCGCTGTGCAGCCACTTCGTCCGCAGGCCGTTCTCCATGAAGAAGTTGGTGAGGTCCTCGGCGCTCTTCTTGGTCAGCACCGTCACCAGCGTGCGCTCCTGTTTTTCGACGCGCAACCGGATCTCTTTTTCGAGATCGCGCACTTGCCCCTTGGCCGGTTTGACGTGGATAATGGGGTCGACCAAACCCGTCGGTCGGATGACCTGTTCAACGACTTCGCCCCCCGCTCGATCCAGTTCATACGGCCCCGGCGTGGCACTCAGGCAGAGCGTTCGTGTCAGCCGCTTCTCGAATTCTTCGAACTTCAGCGGGCGGTTGTCCATCGCGCTCGGCAGCCGGAAGCCGTGCTCCACAAGCGTCTTTTTCCGGGCCTCGTCGCCGAAGTACATGCCGCGCACCTGCGGCAGCGACACGTGCGATTCGTCGACCACCAGCAGGAAATCGTCCGGGAAGAAGTCGAGCAGGGTGAACGGCGGCTCGCCCGGTGGCCGGCCGCTGAACCAGCGCGCGTAATTCTCGATCCCGGAGCAGTAGCCGACCTCGCGGAGCATGTCGATGTCGTAGCGGCAGCGGGCTTTGAGGCGCTCCGCCTCCAGCAATTTGCCCTCGGTTTTGAACTGCGCCAGCCGCATGGCCAACTCTTGTTCGATGCCGTCGGCGGCGATCTTCACCCGCTCGTCGGACGTCACGAAGTGCTTCGCCGGGTAGACGTACAACTCGTCGAGCGGCTTGATGACTTCGCCGGTGACGGTGTGAATCACGCTGAGCGATTCGACCTCGTCGCCGAAGAGTTCGATGCGGAACGCGACCTCTTCCGAGGCCGGCCAAACTTCGATGGTGTCGCCCCGGACCCGGAACTTGCCGCGCTGGAACTCGGTGTCGTTGCGTTGGTACTGGATGTCGATGAGCTTGAGGAGCAATTCGTCGCGGTCGATGACCTCACCTTTGGGCAAGTAGACGACCATGCGTTTGTACTCGCTCGGCGAGCCGAGGCCGTAAATACAGCTCACCGACGCCACGATGATGACATCCTCGCGGCTGACGAGCGCCGCCGTGGCCGCGAGGCGCAAGCGGTCGATATTCTCGTTGATGCTGGCGTCTTTTTCGATGTAGATATCCCGCTGCGGAATGTACGCCTCGGGCTGGTAGTAGTCGTAGTAACTCACGAAAAAGTTGACGGCGTTGTGGGGGAAGAAGTTCTTGAACTCCTTGTAGAGTTGGGCCGCCAGCGTTTTGTTGTGTGCCAGCACTAGAGTCGGCTTGCCGATCTTTTGGATGATGTTGCTGGCGGTGAACGTCTTGCCGGTACCGGTGGCGCCGAGCAGCACTTGAATAGTTTTGCCGGCGTCGAAGCCGGTCATCAGTTCGGCGATGGCCTTGGGTTGATCACCGGCCGGTTGGTAATCCGAGACGAGCTGGAATGCGGCGGTCATAGGCGAACTCGTGCGGGCGATGGACGTTCCTTCAGTATAGGCCGGCCCGGGGCCGTCCGGAAGTCCGCACCTATGATTCCGCCCGGATCCGTTTGACCCTACGACTAGGCGAATCTTTACCCCGGCGAGCCGGCCAGCATGAGCTGCCGGATTCTGTTGGCCAAACCGGAATCCGGCAGCTCACGCTGGCCGGCTCGCCGGGGGGTGAGTTCCCCAGCGATAGTTTGAGGAGCCAATTCCCACCACCTATAATTCAACCATCGTCTATCACGGAGAATCTTGGCATGTCCGAAGTGCGCGAAACGCAATTGCTGATCATCGGTGGTGGGCCGGGCGGTTACCCGGCGGCTCTGCACGCGGCCGATCACGGTTTAAAAGTCATCCTCGTGGATGAAGGTGCGAAACTCGGGGGCGTCTGCTTGAACCGCGGCTGCATTCCGAGCAAGGCGCTGCTCCATGCTGCCAAAGTGATCCACGAAGCCAAGGAAGCGGTCGAACTCGGCCTGACTTTCGCCGAGCCGACACTCGACCTCGAAAAAATGCGGGCCTATGTTCAGACGAAAGTCGTCGGCAAACTGACCGGCGGCATCGCCATGCTCTGCAAAGGGCGTGGCGTCGAGACCGTGCGCGGGCACGCGGAATTCGTCGATGCGAACACGGTGACCATCACCGGCGACAAACCGGAGACCATCCGTTTCGAGAAGTGCATCATCGCCAGCGGTGGCCTGCCGGCGATGCCGAAGACCTTCCAAATCAACGATCCACGCATCATGGATTCCACCGGGGCTTTGTTGTTACCGGACATCCCCAAGCGTTTTCTGGTCATCGGCGGTGGTTACATCGGGCTTGAAATTGGCAGCATCTACGCCGCCCTCGGCAGCGCCGTCACCGTCGTCGAATTCATGGACAGTCTGCTGGCGATGGCCGACCGCGACTTGGTGAAGCCACTCGAAACCAAACTCCGCAAGGAATTCGCCAACATCTACCTCAACACGAAAGTCGCATCGGTGAAGGCGACCCCGGAAGGGATCGTAGCCACCCTCGAAGGCAAGGACGTGCCCGACGAACTAACCTTCGACCGCGTGCTGGTGTCGGTCGGCCGACGACCGAACTCAGCAACATTGGCCCTCGAAAAAGCTGGGCTGAAGACCGACGAACGCGGCTTCCTCGCCGTCGACGCCCAGCGACGGACGACTGTGCCCCACATCTATGCCATCGGCGATGTTGCTGGCGATCCGGGGCTGGCGCACAAAGCAACGGCCGAGGCCCGCGTCTGCGTCGAAGCGATCCTCGGTGAACCGGCCGAGTGGGCACCGCGTGGCGTGCCGGCGGTGATCTACACCGATCCGGAAATCGCCTGGGTCGGCCTCACCGAAGTCGACGCTTTGAAGCAGAACGTGCCGCACGAAGTGCTGCGGTTCCCCTGGGGAGCGAGTGGCCGGGCGGTGGCGTTGAACATCACCAACGGCCTTACGAAGATGCTCGTCGATCCCGAGACCAAACGCATCCTCGGGGTCGGCATCGTCGGTGTCGGGGCGGGCGAGTTGATCGCCGAAGGGGTACTCGCTCTCGAAATGGGAGCCGTGGCCCGCGACCTGCTCGAAACGATCCACCCGCACCCGACGCTCTCCGAAACGGTGATGGAGAGCGCCGAGATGGCCTACGGCAGTGCCACCCACATGGCGAAGCCGAAGCGTCTGGCGAAGTGAACTGGATTGGGATTGCGGATTTGAAATTTGAGTTTCGAATCCGCAGTTGAGTGGTCATTTCCCTTCGGGGAATAATGCTTTGAGGAATAGTTCCAGCACTTTTTCATCCAGTTGGAAGCTCGCCGAGACAACTTTGCCTTGCACGTCATACTTCGTGGTGGCTAAAGCAAGGCACAACGCATCGACAGAGTCTTTGAACTGAGGTTGATTCCCGGCGACGATTGGCAAAAACGTTTTCAAAGCGACGATCAGTTTATTGAGGTGGGCCTCCCACGTTTCGGCCGCGTCCGCATCCGAGGTCGGAAGCTTGATGGTGAACTTCCAATTCCCTTTGTCGAGACCGATCATTAGGACAACCCCCGACAATTTTTTCCAGTCACCGGCATCGACATCGATGCCGAGCACTTTCAGACTGGCCAAATCGATGTTGATCGGTGACGTCACTGCCGCCCAAGCCAAGTATTGATCGGGGTCTTTGGGAATCAATTTCACCAAAGGCAACTTCGCAACGTCCTCCCGCGTGCGCGGCTTGCGGATCTTTTCCAGCGTTTCTTTTGAATTGGTCGCCAGGATCAAGGCATCGCTGACGGCGACGGTGACCCCAGTGATCCCACCGGCATTGCCCTCGACGATCTCGTTCAGTTTCTCCTTTTTAAATTCGCCGAAGAGAGCGAGACACGACATGTCGACTTCTTTTGTGGAATGCGAGAGCATGATGCTGCTCACATCGGCGACGGGGTCGAATTTGAATTTCTGAAAAACCTCGATGTTTTTGAGTGCTTCTTTGAGGGGTGTCAGAGCATGCTTTTTGAACGGGAGATAGTCGAGCAGTGTCCGCAAACGAATGTGAACCAAAAAAGCCGTCTCGTCGCGGATCACCACGGACAGTCGATTCTCGACTTCCCCGAAATATCGATATTCTTCGAGCGCGGCTTGCACTTTCTTGGACCGATCCAACTTCAACTCGTCCAAAATCTTCCCCGTCTCGGCGTTGGATTCGCCATGGGCTAGCAGACCGTTCACTGCCATGGCGCGGATGTCCTCGGACTGATCCACCAGCCAGAGCTTCCATGTTTTCATGGGTACTTGCCGGGCATTCTCCGGACTCTGGAATATTCCGATGGCCGCTTTGCGAATCCACACGACCGGATGACTTCCCAGATCCCGGATCATTTCAATCACGCCGGTGTCCAATTTCTTGTCTCGGCTGTAGGTATCGAGAAAAATTTTGACGGCCAATTCTTGTGCAGCGGGAGATTCGTCGGTGAACCAGAGCTTCCACGTTGCTAACGGAACGCTTCGACCCA
>JANXWE010000294.1 GCA_025351325.1 Fimbriiglobus sp. | reverse complement strand
ACTACTTAAAACAGCAAGGGCTTGCGATGTATCGCAAGCCCTTGGAAAAATGGAGGCGCCGGGACACTGCACCCTCTTGAAGACCTCCTTCACTTATTTCGACGCAAACAATTACCAGTCAACAAGTTAGGCAGTCTATCTTGACCACGAGTCTCTTGCCACCAACGGGCGAAGTCGGATACAAAATCGGATACAACGCCCACTTGTCGTATACGAGTGCTGAGCAGGGTTTGTCACCCCTCCCTCCTCACCACCACGAACCACGCCTTCGGCCCACCGTTGCTGAACGAGATGTCCTTCGGATCGGGCCGGACCTCGTACCGGGTCGGCTCGATGGACTCGACCTTCCAGCCCTGGGCGAAGGCATCCTCAATCTCTTTGCATGACACCCGCCTCGGCCCCTGTTCGCCCGGTTCGGCGTCCGAGAAGCAGAGCAGGAATAGCCGACCGCCCGGCTTGAGAATTGTCGCCAGCCCCTCGACGTAGCGTCTGCGGTCAGCATCCGAAAAGACGTGGAACAACCCGCTGTCGATCACGTTGTCGAAGACCTCCGGTAGTTCCTTGAGCGCCAGGGCGTCCATCACCAGGAACGTGACCGTCAGGCCCCGCTCGGCTGCTTTCTGTTTCGCAATGGTGATCGGCTCGGCCACGAAGTCGATGCCCGTGACCTTCTGGCCCCGGCTGGCGAGGAAGAGGGCGTTCTCACCGCTGCCGCACCCGGCGTCCAAAACCCAGCCGGTGATCTGGTCGGCCACGTCGAGGATCGCCTTCTGCGGCCTGCCGATCTCCCACCGGGGTTGCCCGGCGTACAAGTTCTCGAAGCTGCTCCGGTCGTGGACGGGCATGGTCGTTCCCCGAATATCATCCGTCGAGTTGCTGTGAGTACGCCGGGAAGTCCGTGTACCCCTTTTCGCCGGTGGGCGAGTACCAGTCGGACATCGCCGCCAATTTCGCCAGCGGCCAGCCGTTCCTGAATCGCTCCACGAGGTCGGGGTTGCTGATGAACGGTCGCCCGATGGCGATCAGGTCGGCATGGCCCTCGGCTATCGCCTTCTCCGCCGTCTCCTTCGTGTACCCGCAGTTGCCCACGAGCGGGCCGTGGAACACCCGGCGGAACTCGGCCAGGGTCATCGGCTCGCCGAGCTTGTGGAAGCCGAACGCCAGCCCGTCCATGACGTGCAGGTACGCCAGCCCGAAGCCGTCGAGTTGCCCGGCGACGTAGGTGAACTGCTCCCGGTAGTCCGGCGACCCCATGTCGTTGAACGCCCCGTTCGGCGAGAGCCGCACGCCGACCCGGTGGGCGGACCAGACCGTCGCAACTGCCTCGACCACTTCCTTCAAGAAGCGGTAGCGGTTCTCGACATTGCCGCCGTACCCGTCCGTGCGGTGGTTAGTCTTTGACTGGAGGAAGGTGTCGATGAGGTAGCCGTTGGCCCCGTGGACCTCCACGCCGTCAAACCCCGCCGCCTTCGCCCGTGCAGCGGCCTTCTGGTAGTCGTCCACGACCCGTGCCATCTCGGACGTTTCCAAGGCCCGTGGGACTTCGTGCGGCTGCTTTCCGGTCGGGGTGTGGATGGTCGGCTCGTTGATCTTGATGGCCGAAGGTGCGACGGCGGGCCTGCCGCCGTGGAAGCTGCTGTGCGACGACCGACCGAGATGCCAAAGCTGGAGGAAGATCACGCCGCCCTTGTCATGCACGGCCTCGGTGGTGTGCTTCCACCCCTCAGTCATTTCGTCGGTATAGACGCCCGGCGACTCGTTCCAGCCGTTCGCCTCCTCGGAGATGGTCGTCGCCTCGGTGACGAGCAGGCCCGCCGCACTGCGCTGGGCGTAGTATTCGGCCATAAGCGTGTTCGGGATGCGAGCGGTCCCCGCCCTGGAGCGGGTCATCGGGGCCAGGACGATCCGGTTCGGCAGCGTGAGGTCGTGGAAGGCGAAGGGCTGAAAGAGGACGCTGTTCGACATCGGGTGTCCGTTCTGTTCGTGGGGCATCATCGTCGGGTGGCAACCGCCCTCCCCGCAGGCACACCAGCCGTGGCGACCCGTCAATGAGATGATAAGATCAACGCCGTCCTGCGGCGGAAGATTTCCGGCGTCAGCGAATGGATGCTGACCCGGCAGCTTCGGAAACTCGAAGACGGCGGCATCGCTCACCGGGAGGTCTACTCCGAATTGCCGCCGAAGGTCGAGTATTCGCCGACCGACGGAGCCGGTGGACGCCACCGAATTGAACCGACTGCTGTCCGAGAGGAAGCCATGACGCCCGGCCCGGCCCCGTTCGACTACACCCTCGACTTCAAAACCACTGACTTCCGGCAGCACCCGGAGCTTTACCGGGTCGGCAAGGGCGAGCAGGGGGTGCTATTGGTCGAGCCGTACAAGGGCGAAATCCTTCCTCACTGGCGCTTCAAGACGGTCGCCTAGGCCAAGAAGTAGTCGGCCAAGATTTACAAGCTGTTCCTGGCGTACTTGAAGGCCGAGGACTTCCCCGGTGCGGACATGGCTCGCAAGTTCTTGCAGATGGGCTGGACCCGTGCGAGATGCTACGCCAACCACAATGGCGGTCGCAAGTACGACAAGAAGACCGGCGAAGAGTTGCCGAGGACCGAGGACAAGGAGAAGGCGGCAGCGGCGGCGGTCTTCTACGAGCGGTTCGTCACCGCCCGGCAAAACACCGAG
>JANXWE010000291.1 GCA_025351325.1 Fimbriiglobus sp. | reverse complement strand
CTCCGCGTCTCTGCGTCTCCGCGGTTCAAATTGTTTTTTTGGATCGCGGTTCAACTGTCAATCAATGCCCGTGCTTGTGCTCGCCGCCGACGAAGTATTTGTACTTCGGGTCGGCCTTCGACCAGACGTAGGCCATCAAGTCGAGGATCTCGTCTTTGGTCAGTTTGTCGAGCAGTCCCTTCGGCATGATCGACACCGCCGAGGGTTTCGGGGCACCGTCGAGGTCGTCCTTCTTCACCAGCCGGGCTTCGGCTTTGGCGAGCGGGTTCTCGATCACTTTGTAGTCGCCGCCGGCCGTCTTCTCGAGCACCATCGCGGTGAAGCTGCTGCCGGAGAGCAGGTCGAACTTGTAGTTCAAGTACTTCTCTTCGATCCGCAAGCTCGGTTCGAGGAGGTGCTTGAGCAGGTCGGTCGGCGTCTTAAATTCCTTGGCATCGAGCTTGGTGAGGTCGGGGCCGAACTCTTGGCCGGCGCCGTCGAACTTGTGGCACGAGACGCACGCGGCCACGTTGAAGATTTGTTTGCCGCGGGCGAACGAGCGACCGCCTTTGTCGAGTTCGTCCACGGTCGGGGCCAAGTCGGCGAGTTTCCATTCCGTGCGGGGGCGGTTGAACTTCAGCAGTTCGTCGACCGGCGCGATCTTCTCGTTGGCCACGTACGCTTCGGGGTCGGCCATGTATTCGTCGAGGTCGGCGACGACGTACAGGGCACCGTGCATCCGCCGCCAGTGACCGGGGTAGGTGCACACGTACGGGTAGACTCCGGGCTTGGCCGGGACCTGGAAGCGGATGTTCTGGCTCGTCTGCGGTTGCAGGAGTTTACTGCCAAGGAGCACGAGATCCGTCGGCGGGATGAAGTGTTTCTCGGTGGCGCCGGGTTGGCTACCGAAGGCTTCGGCCATGTCGCCGACTTTCTCGAGCGACCCCGGTTGGGCGATGGCGAAGTTGTGCGGCATGATGTCGGTGTTCTCGAAGACGAACTCCACCGGCTTGCCCGCCTGCACCACGATGCGGTCTTTGTCGAAGAGCATTTGATCGGTGATCGTGCCGAGGCGGATGACGCGGACGCCGAGTTCACCGAGCGACTTGCGGGCCTTCTTGGCTTCGTCCTTCGGCAGCAGCCCGGCGAGGGAGTCGCCGAGTTGCATAGCGTCGAGCACCTCGGGCTTGGTGCGATCCGCCTGCGGCACCTTGGCGACGTACGCCGTCAAGAGGGCCAACAGAGGTTGGGCTTGTTCCTTGGGCCAGAACGCGGCCGGAATCCGCTGCAATGCTTGGATCGCGGCGGGGCGTTCGGTATCCACCGCGACGAACTTGGCGAGGGCTTGGAACGTCTCCGGTTCCTTGCCGCGGATGCCCGTGAGGGCAAGCATCGCCGAGCGGCGGACAATGCGTTCCGGCGCTTCCCCGGAAACGACGTGCTTGGCAAACTCGGCCGGCGTCGGTTGCTTCGACAATTGGAACACGACGTTTTTACCGGCGTCCCGCACGAGCAGGGTGTAGTTGCTCAACCGTGCAGCCAGATTCGTATCGGTGCGGTTGTAAACCAGGATCGACTCGATGGGGTAATCTTTCCCGAGGTCGACTTCCCACCACGGGCCGTCGGTGCCTTCTTGGGTGTGGGTCTGGCCGCCGTCGGGGTAGGCTCCACTCTTGTTACCATCGATGGCCCGGATCGCGTCGCCTCCGTTGGAGGTGCTGCTTTGCGTGGCTTTGCCTCCCCGAGCGATATTCTTGCCATCGCTGTAGATTTCGACTTCGGCGAGCGTGAGTGTCCGCAGTTTGCCGGGCAGTTCGATGCGAACATATCGGCCCAGAACCCCGTTCGACTTCGGCTGCGTCGCTTCGAGTTCCTTCGGCAAACCGTCGAGCAATGGCAGCAACTTCGGATAGAGTGCGGCCCGTTGGAGCGGATCGCGGATGATCGGCACGGCGCTCACCAAGTCGCGCAGTCCGTTCGTGCTCTTGGCGGCCGTCGCCCAAGCTTTGTCAGGGGAATCGTCGGCGGCAATCAGCGACACGTAACCGAGCTGGCGGATCAATGCCGTCTTGGAATCGGTCGCCAGTTTTTCGAGGTCGCTCCGCAGGGCGGGAAGATCGGCTTTGCGATCGGTGAGGATGCGCACCAAGTCGTAGGCGACGCTTTCATCTTGGGCCGCCACGTCTTGCCGTTTGATGGCGTCGAGCAAGATGGCCGCTTCCGGTTTGGTCTCGCTCTTGGCGAGTTCCGTCACCGCTTCGCGGCGGAACTCTTCCCGGATGCCCTTGCGGTTAAGGAACTCCGCGTACACCGCCGTGCTCCGCTTCACTTTCATCAGGTCGTCGTTCGGGATGCTCTTCAAGAAGTAGCGGGCACCGGCGGCGGTGGTGAACCGGATCTCTTGGCCAGCGGCGATGGCCTTGGCCACGTACGGGTCGAGGGTTTTGCGGGTTTCGACAATCAGGTGGTCGATGGCGGCATCGCGGGGCTTCTCCCCGGCGACGAGCACGACCTCAATCGCTTCGGGCGTCTTGAAGTAGCTCGCGCCCCAAATGGCGATCAGCCGCACGCGGGCACTGTCGTCCGCGGCCATTTTCTTGAGCAGTTCCAAGCTGCCGGGCACGCGGTCTTGCCAGTAGGTCAGCACGCGGACGCCGGCGGCCCGGGCGTTGGCATCTTTTAGCCCCAGCACGTCGTTCAACAAATCGACGTTCACGATGTTGTGCGACTGGTGAACCCAAAGGGCTTCGGTCAGGTTGTGGGCGAAGTTCTTATCCGAGCGGTCGAGGTTGCTGGCCCACGTCTGCGTTTCAGCAATCACGTCGGCCGTCTTGCGACCGCCCAGTTCGACCTTCGCGCGACCGCGCACGCGGTCTTCCGGCGACTTCAACAACTCGAGCAAGTTCGCAATCGGGGCACCGTCGATCTTGGCCAGCGGTGTCGTTTCACGGCCGACGTAGCTGACGCGGTAGATGCGGCCGTGCTCTTTGTCCCGGCTCGGGTCACGGAGGTTGTGTTGCATGTGGCCGATGATCGGGTTCTGCCAATCGATGAAATAGAGCGCGCCGTCCGGGCCGGTCTTCACATCGACGGGGCGGAAGTTGGGGTCGGTGCTGCTCAGCAACGGTTCGAGTTCCGTCCCTTTCAGGGTGGAGCCGTTGTCTTCGATTTTGTACCGCAGCAACCCCTGGAAGCCGATGACGTTGGTGACGATGAGGTTGCCGTGGAATTCTTCGGGGAAGTGGCCACTGGTGAGGTACTCCATGCCGCCGCAGGGGCGGGTGCGCTGCTGGTACACCTGCGGCGCCCGTCCGTGCTTGGCCGGGTAATCGAGGTGGCCCGAAATCAGCGGCCCGTGGTACGGGTTCGAACCGGTCCCGTCTATGACGATGTCTTGGCCCCACTTGTCGAAGGCGTGTCCGTGCGGATTGGCGAAGCCGAAGGTGACGTAGGTGCTCGCCTTCTGCGTCCGCGGCTCGTAGCGGAAGATCGCCCCGTTGGCGACACGTTCGACCGGCCCGTAGGCGGTCTCATATTGCGAGTGGTGGAAGGTACCTTCTTGGAAGTAGACGGCGCCTCCTGGATCGAGCGCGAAGCTGTTGGCCGAATGGTGTGTGTCGGCCGAATCGAGGCCATGGAGGACACGTTCGCGGACGTTGGCCCGGCCACCGCCGTCGGTGTCCTTCAGGAAGAGCAAGTCGGGCACTTGGGCCACGAGAACGCCACCGTTGTAGAACTCGAAACCGGTCGGGTTGTGGAGATTGTCGGCGAACACGGTCATTTTATCGGCGACGCCATCGCCGTCGGTGTCCTCGAAAATCAAGATTTTGTCGTTCTGAGGCTCTTTGGGTTTGACGTGCGGGTAGGTCGGCCAGACGGCGACCCAGAGCCGGCCTTTGGTGTCCCAGGCCATCTGCACGGGGTTGGCCAGCTCGGGCCACCGCTTCTCGTCGGCAAACAGTGTCACCTTGAGGTTCTTGGCGACGGTCATCTTCTCGATGGCATCGCTCCCCGGCAAGAAGGCGTGCTTGCCCCCGTCCAGTGTGCCCGGCTTGTTCGTGATCACCGGGATGAAATCGGGGGTGTTCTTGTCGTCCACGGTGTACTCGGTGCCTTGAGCCACCGCGTTCACTTTGGCATCGCGGTTCGCCGTCATCACGTCGAGTACTTCGAGTTCGCGCTGGGCGACGATGCGGTTCGTCTGGCCGCCGACGAATTTCAAATCGGCGCGGCCGCCGTAAACGGAATAGCCGTCGACCGCACGGTAGCGGAGGAACCAGGTCGCGTTGCGATCCATGGCCGCGATCCGCACCGCTTCGAGCTTGGCCGCATCGGGGGTGAACACCGTACCGAACAGCGACTTGTCCATCGCCGGGGCGAGAGCCTTGTAGCCGGCGCCGGTGAGGTGGATGCCGTTGATGGTGAGGGGCTTTTTCGCGGCGGTGTAAGCCACAGCGCTCGGTTTGAAGAGATCGACGACTTGCACTTGGTTCGCCAACCCGACGGCTTTGATCGCCGCCACGTAAGCCGGCAACCGAGCGTTGATGTCGTCGCCCGTCGGCAGATTCGGCGACTTGTGATTCTCGAACGCAATCGGCGTGAACAGCACCACCGTCGCCGGGGTGTTGCCGTTGTATTTTTGGGCGGCGAGGTACTTGACCATGCCGTCGAGTTCTTTCTGGAACGCCTCGACGCCGTTCGGCCCGGCGAACGATTCGTTGTAGCCGAAGAAGGCGAAGATCTTGTCGGTCTTCACGCGTCGCAGCCATTCGTCGTTGCTGCCGAACGCGGCCGAGCGCATCCGCTTGTTCGGATTCGGCGTGGCCGTGAAGCCACCGATTTCATCTCCGGAGAATCCCATATGTCGGATGGAAAGGGCCGCATCCGGGAAGCGACTGTGGATATAAGCATCGAGCCAAGCATCGTGTTGCAATCGGTCGGCGAGGGTGTTGCCGATCACGGCGATGGTATCGCCCTTGTTGAATTCGAGCACCGGGGTGGAATCGGCGGCGGTCGCAGTTCCGGTGATCAGGAGCAGAATGGCCCCGGCACGTATCGAATTCCAAACGGTCGTCATCGGTGTCATGTGGAGAAGCCCAAAGGGATCGCGGCCGGGGAGGTAGGAGGTCGCCACGCGACTAAGCCGGCAATTCGAGTATACACGAAAGTGAGAGAGCAAGGAAAGAGAGCATCCAGATTTGGATTCGGCGAGCCGGGTAGCGCGAGCAACCCGGCGTTCGACTTCAACACCTACTACCGACACAACCTCACCCGCCCCAATCAGGCCCCGGTATCCACACCCAACTTCTCGCGGAGTTTGCGGATCGCTTTGTACTTCTCGTCGCTGATGCGTTGGGTGGTCGTCCCCAGTTCGACTGCGATTTCCGGCACGGCCCAACCGTCGGCGGACAGGTGGATGATCTTCTGCTGGCGCTCGCTGAGCACTTCCCCGGCCGCCTTGTTGACTTCTTCCCGCTGATCGAGGACACCGTTACCCAGCGTACCATTGTCGGCGACTTCGCTCGACAGATCGACGAACCGGCGAGCGCGCTGTGTCCGCTTCTTCACCGCGTCGATGGCTCGCAGGAATTCCCGTTTGTCGGTGTCTTCGGTCTTCAGCAGCCCCGTCCAGCGGTCGCGGCCAACCGTTTCGAGCAGCCGGGTGAACACCAATTGGGTGCAGTCGGCCCAGAGGTCTTCGGGCAGCCGGGCATTCCGCCAACAGACGTGGCAATACCGGGCGATATCGCGCACGGCATGATCGTCGACTTGGAAAGTCGAAGCCGGTGCATTCGAGCCGGCGCAGGCTTCTTGACCGCCGAGTGCGGTTCCGAGCATCACGGCGGCCATGACACCGGCCATCGAGCGGCTACTGGCGGAAGGTATGATTCGTCGCATAGTGGTGGGCGTCTCCGGAGTTCATCCTGAACCAGACGGTCAGCAGTGGTATTATCGCCTAACTATCATACGCCCGCAAGTGGTGGTGCTTTCAAAAAGGCGGTGTCACCCCAACGAGTTCCGTCGCCGGAATTCGTGAGAACCCTAAACAAACCGTGTCGATTCCGCCATTCTTCCTTGCCCGACGCTCTATGTACAACTTTTTGGTCGGATTCGTGTTGTTGCTCCTCCTCGCGGCCGCCTTGGCGCTCGGGTATTTCTACTGGCAGTTCCGTCGCTCCCCGGCCTGCGTGTGGCGAAACCGCGTTCGACGGCACCTGGCGGAATTGCAGGCCCTTATACGACCGACCGATTTTCCGACTGAAACACAAGCCAACGCAGTGAAACTCGGCGAAACGCTGTTCGATCAGCAACTCAAAGCAATGCCTTCGTCGTCGATTATGGGCTTTGCGGGCATCGGCCCCGGCACTGCCGATCGGCTCCAATCGGCAGGCTTGCTGACGCTGACGAGCTTGATGAGTTACGACTTCACGCAAATCCCCGGTTTTGGCCCGGCCAAGGCCTCGGAAGTCCGTGTGGCGGTTGAAAAAGCCCTCAAAGACGCCAAAGCGAAGTTTGAAGCCGGAGCCAGCCCGGAAGGACAAGACTACCGCCAACGTTGGGCCGCGATGACCGCCGCTGACCAAACCGAACGCGACACCCGTACCCGGACGAATGCCGCGTGTGAACGCACCATGGCGACCCTCCAACCGCAGCTCCAATTGGCCCGCGATGTGACCTTCTGGAACCACCTGCTGCACAAGGGGCAAGTCCCCGGGCTGACCGACGAGGTGATGAATCGCCCGCTACCGGAACTGGTGATCGACGCTCCGGTGATCATCCCGGTGCCAGTGGCCAAGCCGGTGGCCCCGGAAGTTCGCGTAGCCGAGCCGGTACTCGCCGCGAAACCCGCGCCGGTGTCCAAGCCCGTCGCCGTCGATCTGTTCCGGTCGGCATTGCCACCGCAGCCAGCGACGCTGAGTGCGGAGCACCCGCAGTTGCCGAAGTTGCGGGCCTACTGCGCGTTCGCATTGATGGTGGCCAAAGCGGACGGCAAGATCGCCAAAGCGGAGCGGGCGGAGGTGCGGGAACTGCTCGCCAGTTCCTTCGGGCACGACGCGACGCTCGTGCGCTTCATCGACCCCGTGATGGAGCAAACGGAAAAAAACATCCCGGACGAGAACGACGCCCTCGCCGCGATTTTAAAAGTGACGAATGCCGACGAACGCCGGATGCTGTATCAGGTGGCCGAGAGGATCGCCGACGCCGCCGGCGGACGCGGGGCCCGGGAAGTCGACGCCTTGCGGCGGATGGCGAAGACGTTGGGAGTTTCTGACGTGGCGACCAGTTTCCAACTTGTCGACAAATCGCCGCCGCTCGAAACCGGTAGACAAGTTGGAAACTGGTCGCCACGTCAGATCCTCGAAATCGATCCCACCGCCACCGTCTCTCCCGAACTGATTCGCCGGCGGTTCACCCTGCTCACCGAGAAGGCCGACCCGGCGAAAGCGGCGACACTGGGTGTCGAGTTCGTGCGGATGGCCGAAGCGAAACGAGCCGACATTCTCCGGGCCGCACAAGAATTAATAGCACCGTTCGGCGAACCACTGGTACCCCCGGCCGCGCCACCGAAGCCGACCGACATTCGACACAACCCCGACCTCGACGACGTCTTTGGAGCCTGAATCATGGCCCTGTTCGATGAACACCCGCTCGCCGAGTTGGACAAAAAAGCCCACGAACTCCTCGGCGAAAAAGTCGTCGTGAAGTCGCTGGCGTCGTCGGCCGCCTTCAACCGATTGCCCCGCTACGTCTCCGAGTACCTGATTGCGAAGTACGTCAAACCGGAGACGTGGAAGGCCGACATCGCCAACATTCAAGCGAAGATCGCCGACTTGCTGCCCGACATGGATCGCCGCGAACTGCTGAAGGACAAACTGCTCTCGCACGGCGAAGTGACGCTGATCGACGCCGTGGAAGTGAAGATCGACCTGCGGGGCGGGCAGCGCATCGCGCGGGTGCCAGCACTCGGGGACATCAACGTCCGCGTCGGGGCCAAGCTGACCGAAGAGAACCCCGGCCTATTGCTCGGTGGCTTGTGGGGCACCGCCAAAGTGAAGTACTCGCCGGAGATGGACGCCGACACGCCGAACGAGTTGATCGCCTTCACGCCGTTCCAAGTCGGGCCACCCGACTTGGCCACCTACCGCGCCATGCGGGCGCAGTTCAGCACCGAGGAATGGGCCGGGCTGATGCTGCAATCGGCGGGGTACGCCGCCAGTGCCTTCCCCGAATTTCGCACCAAGATGCTGCTGTTCGCCCGGATGGTGCCACTGGTCGAGCGCAACGTCAACATTATCGAACTCGGGCCACGCCAGACCGGGAAGACGTTCCTGCTCCGCAATTTGTCGCCGCGGGTGTTCACCATCTCCGGTGGCAAAACGACGCCGGCGAACTTGTTCGTGAACTTGTCCACCAAGCAAGTCGGTATCCTCGGTACGCGTAAAGTAGTCGTCTTCGACGAGATCGCCCACACCACGTTCGGGGACGGCGAAGAGACGATTTCGACGCTGAAGGACTACATGGAGAGCGGCCAGTTCAGCCGCGGTTCCATCGGCTTCGCCGCCGACGCGAGTTTGGCCTTCGCGGGCAACATCGACGTTGAAGGAAACCAGCCGCACCCGAAGTACAACCACCTCTTCGAGCCGCTGCCGGACGAAATCATCGACAGTGCGTTCCACGACCGCATGCACGGCTACATCCCCGGTTGGGAGGTACCCAAAATCACCCCGGCGTCGCTGGCCACGGGTGTCGGCTTCGTCATCGACTACTTCGGCGAAGTACTCGTGAAGCTCCGCGAGGATTCGTTCGTCGACGCCGTGCGCGCGGTGCCGATGCACGCCGGGTTGACCCGCCGCGATCAGACCGCCGTGGAGCGGTTGTCGTCCGGACTATTGAAAATCCTGCACCCGAACGGCCTCTGGACGGAGCCGGAACTTCTGGAGATTGTGACCTTCGCCAGCGAACTCCGGCAGCGCGTCCACCAGCAACTGTGCGTGTTGGCACCCGGCGAATTCAAGCCGCGCCTGATCGCCCCGGCATCTTTGATGGTTCACACCGCCCGCGACCTGCAAGCCCATGTAGTAGCACCGACTGCGGATCGCTTGAATACGGAAGCCGTCGTCGGTGCGGTGACCGGTTTGGCCGTACTGAGCAAGGGCGAACGGGAGTACGGTGGCGACACGATCTTGATCCAAGTGTCGGCGCTCAACGGGTCGAGCGGGGTCGAGGTGACGGGGCTTCACGGGGCGACGCTCAAGGACTCCGTGAGGGCCGTGTACAATTTGATCCGCGCCAACTTCCGCGATTTCAACATCCCCGAACAGCGCTTGAAGTCGCAATCGGTGGCCGTGCACTTGGTCAAGATTTCCGAAGCAAAAGACGGCCCTTCGGCCGGACTCGCATTCCTCGTCGGGATGGTCTCGGCCCTCACCAACCGGCCGATCAAGCCGGGCTTCGCCTTCACCGGCGAGGTGGCCCTGCACGGCGAAGTCGGTGCCGTCGGCGGGTTGCCGCTCAAGATCGCGGCGGCGGCCAAGGCCGGACGGAAGACGGTGCTGATCCCCTCTGCGAACGCTGACGTGTTGAACGAACTGTCCGACGAGTTGAAGGCGATCATCGACGTGAAGTTGGTCGCCACCGCGAAGGAGGCCATCGCGCTCGCGCTGGTGTGAGGTTCCTATGCCGCGACCCCCAATCCCCGTGCATCACTTCGCCCAATTGGTGGCACTGCTCGATCTCGAAGCGGCTGCCGAGCAAGAGGCGCTGCGCAAAGCGGCGCTCTCCGATACTGGTCTGCGCGACGGGATCACCCTCACGAAATTGGTGCTGCGGGAAGCCGAGTTCGGCCTCGGCGGCCGGCTGATGCTCACCTTCACGCGGGCGCTGCGCTCCGACCGTCTACAGTCGAACCGCCTGCAATCCGGCTCGCCGGTGGTACTGAACCAGACTGGCGTGAACCGTCGCCACCCGTCGTACCGTGGCGTCGTTTTCGACCGCGACGCCACCAGCATCGGCGTCGCCATCGAGCCGCCCGACGACGATCTGTCGGACGATGCCACCTGGCGACTCGACCTGTCATCGGATGAAATCTCCCGGCAACGCCAGCAGGAGGCGCTGCGTCGGGCCGCCAACTCGGCCGGGGATCGCTTGGCCGAAATGCGCACGGTGCTGCTGGGCGAACGCCCGCCGCTGTTCGACAAGGAACGCAAAGTCGATCTCGCGCCGCATTTGAATGAGCCGCAACGCGAAGCGGTGCTGTTCGCGCTGAGCGCCAAAGACGTGGCGATCATTCACGGCCCGCCGGGCACCGGGAAGACGACCACGCTCGTGGAAGTGATCCGCCAAGCGGTGCTGCGCGGCGAGCGGGTGCTGGCCTGTGCCCCGAGCAACCACGCCGTCGATAACCTGCTCGAAAAGTTGCTCGCCGTCGGCGAGAAGCCGGTGCGTGTCGGCCACCCGGCCCGCGTCGACCCCGCACTCCGGGACCGCGCCCTCGACATCCTGGTGCAGAAGCACGTCGATGGTCGGCAGGCCCGCAAGTTCGCCAAGGAGGCGTATTCGCTGTTTCAACAGGCCGACAAATGGACGAAGGAACGCCCCCAACCCGGCGAGAAAGCGGCCCAGCGCCGGGAGGCCCGCATCTTGCTCGGTGAAGCACGCAAGTTTGAAGCGATCGCCGCCGAACGCATTTTGAACGAAGCGAAGATCGTCTGTGGCACGCTCACCGGGCTGACCAGCGACCGACTGATCGGCCGGCGTTTCGACTGGGCGATGGTCGACGAAGCGGGCCAGAGTACCGAGCCGGCGACCTGGTTGCCGCTGATGCGCGTCGACAAGCTCGTGCTCGCCGGCGACCACCGCCAACTGCCCGCGACGGTGCTCTCCCCCGAAGCCGCGTCGAAGGGGCTGTCGATCAGTTTGATGGAGCGGCTGACCGATCACATCGGGCCGAAAGTCGCCCGGTTGCTAACGGTGCAGCACCGGATGCACGAAGCGATCATGGGCTTCTCGAACGCCGAGTTCTACGGCGGTGCCCTGGTCGCGCACGAGTCGGTGGCGACGCATCGGCTCTGCGATTTAGACGGCGTGACGGCCAGCCCGCTCACCGAGCAGCCGGTGCGCTACATCGATACCGCTGGGGCGAGTTACGACGAAGAGCGCGAACCCGAAAGCGGCAGCCGGCGGAATTTGAAAGAAGCGGAACTGGCCGAGACGTACGCCCGCCGCTGGCTCGCCGCCGGCGTCCCCGCGTCGAGCATCGGCATCATTTCGCCCTACCGGGCCCAGGTGCGGTTGCTGCAAGAGATGCTGACCGACGTGCCGGATCTCGAAATCGACAGCGTGGACGGTTTTCAAGGCCAAGAGAAGGAAGCGATCCTCTTCACATTCGTTCGCTCGAACCCCGAGGGCGAAATCGGCTTCCTCGCGGACACCCGCCGCACCAACGTCGCCTTCACCCGCGCACGGCGAGCACTGCTGGTCATCGGCGACAGCGCGACCTTGTCGAACCACCCGTTCTACCAACGCATGATCGCCCACTTCGAAGGGATCGACGCCTACAGCAGCGTCTGGGAGGAGGGGTAATCGCGAGACGCAGTCGAACGCGGAACCTGAAGTGCACTCCGTGCCCGCGTTCGACGGACGTCTCGCGGCAAATCACCTTAACCCTTCATCGCTCGTCTCCGCTTGGTAGCTTCCAAGATTCATCAGTTCCAACGAAAGCTGCATCGCCTGATGCAACTCGCCCGAAGCAATGAGCCGAGCAAAGCTTCGTTTCACTTCGATGTAAGCGGCATGGTCGTAGTCGAAGTTGCGGTTCATCTGGCGCTTGTCGAAAGCGGTTGCGTCGTGGACGGCTCGACGCGTCTGTGCGATCGGCAGGTCTGGTGCGACAATGCGATAGATAATGCCGGCTCAAGTATGTCGCATTACACGAGAGCTGGAAGTGATGTCAGAGAAATTGCAAATTGCGAAATTTACTGTCAGGCGAGTGCCAGAGTGATATTTTCTAAAATAGTCATCCGTACTTTGAATCGCACATTTCGAATGAGGCTGATTTCCAGGTTCAAGTTCATGGTTCGTGCACTACCGATTCGTTACCGAATGCGATACAGTTGGGAATCGGTAACGAATCGGTATGTGAACATGCGAATACAACATCCGCAATCGGTAGAGTTGCCTACCTGGAGAACTCACACAAAATGTCTGTCCATAGTGGCGAGCTTGCTGAGCCCAATTGTGTATCAAGTGCTGCTCGGCGCATGGAACAAGAGAATTCGAATGTCCAAAATCATGGCATCATTCCAAAGAGTCTGTCCGGCACTGCAAGCGGAGTACGGTGACGAGCCGATCCCGGTTAAGAGAATCAACGGACCAGTCGCTCAGGATTCTGGCTGTGGCGTCAGCAGCGTATGCGTCTCAGATCACTGCTATAACTGGCACAACCAAGGGCCGAGCGTCAAATTGTCGAACCCCAAGTTTTTCATTCGTGTGAAATCTGGCTGGTTCAAATACGTCGGGCCAAACTACCCCTACTCTGGAGAAATCGAGAGCAAACCGCAGGGATGCAAGGAAGTGATCGTCGTGGGCCGTCGAATCAACGGACAATCGGTATGAAACGGGCTAAGTTGCAGGGAGTGTGAATTTACAACTCTTAAGCCTGCTTCCGCAACTGCCAGTCGTCGCTCGTCAGCAACACCTCGCGGGCACTGCTGCCGTTGAAGCTGCCGACGATGCCGTCCTCGGCCATGAAGTCGATGAGGCGGGAGGCGCGGCCGTAGCCGATGCCGAGTGCCCGTTGCAGCAGCGACGTGCTGCCGCGCTGTTCGCGCAGCACCACTTCGATGGCCTGTTCGTAGAGCGCGTCGCGGTCGCGCAGCTTCTCGCCCATGTCACCTTGGCCGGCAGTGTCCTTCGCTTTCAAGTTCAGCAGTTCGCTCTCGAAGTTCGGCTCGTACTGGCCGAGTTCCTCCATCACGCGCTCGATCTCTCTGTCGTCGACATAGGCCCCCTGCCCGCGGACGATGGTGCTGGTGCCCGGCTGCAAAAAGAGCATGTCGCCCATGCCGAGGAGCTTGTCGGCCCCCTTCTCGTCGAGCACCACCATGCTGTCGTTGCGGCTGGCCACTTGGAAGCAAATCCGCGCCGGCAGGTTCGACTTGATGAGCCCCGTGATCACGTCCACCGTCGGCCGCTGAGTCGCCAAAATCAGGTGGATGCCCGACGCTCGCGACTTCTGCGCCAACCGGATGATGTGCCCTTCCACTTCCTTTTTCATCGACATCAGCAGGTCGCCGACTTCGTCGACGATCACCACGATGTACGGCATTTTGCGCGGGATCAGCCGGCGTTCGTCTTCGCTCTGCGGGTCGACCCGCTTGAGGATATCCTCGAAGGTCAGCTCGTTGTAGCTGGCGATGTTCCGCACGCGGGCCCGCCGGAGCAGCTCGTAGCGCTCCTCCATTTTGTCGACGGCCCAGCCGAGGATCGCTTCGGATTTCTTATCGTCCGTCACCACCGGGTGCATCAGGTGCGGGATGCGGGCGTAGTCGCTGAACTCGACCTTCTTCGGGTCGATCAAAATCAACCGGCACTCGTCCGGCGCCCGGCTGAACAGGAAACTTTGGATGATCGCATTCAAACAAACCGACTTCCCGGTGCCCGTGCGACCCGCAATAAGCAGGTGCGGCATCGTCGCCATGTCGTACACCAGCGGTCGACCTTCGACGTCTTTACCCAAGTAAATCGGCAGCTTGAACTTGGCCGTCTTCGCCGCCGTGGCCTGGATCAGCTCCTTCATCCGCACGGTCTGGCGGTGCTCGTTCGGCACCTCGACGCCGACGGTGTTGCGGCCCGGAATACTCGCCACAATACGCACACTCTGGACGCCCAGATTCAACGCGATGTCGTCGGCCAGCACCGTGACTTTGTTCAACCGCAGGCCCGTTTCCAGGGCAATCTCATACTGCGTGATCACCGGGCCGGTGTGGATGCCGACCACGCGGACGACGATGCCGAAGTCGAGGAACGTCTTCTCCAGCAGGGCCGCACGCTCGCGCAATTTCTGCTCGTGGTCGGCGACCGGGAACGGGTCGGCATCCGCGAGCAACGCCAACGACGGTAGCTCGTACCCCTCGGGCAGGTTCGAGCGCGGCTCGACCACTTCTTCTTCCACGTCGTCGCGCGGCACAATCCGGAACGGCATCGGCGTCGGCATGTTCGTCGTGGTGGGGCGCTCCGTGTGCCGGTGAATCGGCACCGGGCTTTCGGCTTCCACCGGCTCCACATCCACGGTCGCCAGTACTGGCCGGGTAATCGGAATGTCGGCCGAAACCGCAACCGACGTCAGCGGGACGATGACCGGCTTCTCGGCCGGGGTCAGCTTCAGAATCACCGCGTTGGTGCTGCGGTTCACTAGGGCATTTCCGCGAACGAGGAGCCGTCCAAAAGTTCGCACCGTCTCCCAGATACTGTGGAACACGGCCCGGACGAAACCATCGAGTGCGAGGAGCAACCCCAGTAGGATGACGCTGCCGAGGATGACGGTGGGTACCGGATTTGGGGCCAGTGCTTCGAGTTGGAAGCGCATCCAGGCGCCGACCGAGCCACCGGGGCCGAAGACGGATACGGGCACTGCCAACGCCGTGTCGGCGAGCGCTGCCGCCGATGCCGTGAGCACGACCCAGCCCACCGAGCGGACGCTGAGTCGGAGCCAACCGCGTCGGCCGATGTACAGACCCACCACCGTGAACCACCCCGCCACCATCACCCCGACGCCGACCCCCAACGTGTCGATCAACCGGCCCGCGACCAAATTCCCCCACGCCCCGAGCCAACTCGGGCTGGCCAGTGCCAGGGTCAATGCCACGCCGAACAGCACGAGCGACACGGCCACGGCATCGAGCCGCCATCGAGCGGGAAGCGGGACAGCGGAATCCGTCGGCATGGTGGCCTCGGGGTGGCGAGAACGGGTCATCCTTCGATTGTCGCGCACGCCGGCCCGATTCTAAAGGGAAACTCGGCGCTGACCACCTAAAGTTGCGGGGCAAGGTTCCGTATAACCGCTAAGGAAGTCAGACTCGTCAGGAACCGCAATGTTGCACGTGGCCCTTTGGGAGCCGGAGATCCCCCCGAACACCGGCAACATCGCCCGCCTGTGTGCGGCCACGGGGGCACGCCTGCACCTCATCGGCAAGCTCGGCTTCAGCCTCGACGACAAATATCTCCGCCGTGCCGGCCTCGATTACTGGCCCCACGTCGATTTGGTGCTGCACGCCGCCTGGGAAGACTTCACCGCCACCGTGCCGGGCCGAATCTGGCTGATCGATAACCCGGCTCCGCTCCGGTACACCGACGCCGCGTTCCTGGACGGGGACATCTTGCTGTTCGGCAATGAAACCAAAGGGTTGCCGGAACCGCTGCGGATGGCGTCTGCCGACCGACTTCTCGGCATCCCCATGCCGACCGGCAAAGTCCGCAGCCTCAATCTCGGAACCGCCGCCGGGATCGTGTTGTACGAAGCGTACCGGCAAATCGGGATCGCCTGACTCGGGCCGGCGCGGTCGGTGGAATCGCCGGCGAGTGCTTCGGGGGTTCCGGTCGATCTCTGCGGTATGGCCACACGTTCGACCAAGTCCAAACCGACCGTGCTGGCGTTGCCGACGCTGCCGGAACTCCTCGCGTTCGTCCACACCGAGCTGTGCCTCTTCGATTCGCTCGAAGCCGAGCAGGCCCCGCTGAAGTCCTCCCCGCTGATGCGCAACGGCAAGGCCTGCGGGCTGGTCTTCCACGTCGAAGGGCCACGGATGCTGCGAACGTCGGCGGTGTGGGCCGCCGACGAGAATCGCATCTTGCTCTACGACAGCACCGGCGCCCGCGCCCGGGAAGTGCGTTTGACGGAGTCACCCGCTTGAATTTCGGACAGAATAAGATTGTTTCTGGCCAGATTCGCCCGCATTCTGGCACCTGTTCTTGTGTCTGGAGAGTTTACCCCCACCCCTCTGTGGACGCACCAGACGCAACAGACGAACAGACACAAGAAAATCGGACAGAGGGACGCCCGTGGAGAAGTGTTGCCTGACATGTTTTCAGGATCGTAATTTTTGAAACGTGCCAGAATGACATTTTGGAAAGAATGGTATTCTTTGCTCCAAGGGAGCGTCCGATTTTAGCCAGGCCCGGAAGGGCCTGGATTTGGGTAAATGACTTTTAGCTCCGAAGGAGCGCC
>JANXWE010000229.1 GCA_025351325.1 Fimbriiglobus sp. | reverse complement strand
CCGGCCTTGTGCCGGTGGTGAAGGAATGGCGAGACACCACCGGCACAAGGCCGGCGGCTCATGATGCCACTCTTTTTCTAACTGTCAGTAGCCGCGAGACGTCTGTCGAGCGTGGAGGCTGAGGTGCCCCAGCCGACTCCGGCGTGAGCACCCCTCATTTTCCTCTTCAATTCGTCCGGTCGTCGTCGAGTTCCTTCGGATGGAAGAAGAGGGCGAGGAGCACGGCTCCGATCACCGCGGCGAAGAGGCTGTACTGGAACACCGCAGGATAATTCAACGTGCCGTCCACGGTGTTGGCTGCGCGCAACTTCCCGCAAGCGAAGTTGGCGACGAACGGCCCGACGCCGAGGATTAACACGTTGAATAACCCTTGAGCACTGCTGCGTACATCCTTGGGGAAATACTTGTCCACGAAGATGTAGACCGTGGCGAAGAAGAAGGCGTAGCAGACCCCGTGCAGCAGGATCACGGCGATGACTGGTGTCTTGTCTGGGAAGAACGCGAAGACAGCGAAGCGGGCCGCATGACCGAGTACCCCGAAGATCATGGTCGTCCGCCAGCCGAGATTCTTGAGGACATACCCGAGCGAAAGCATCGTTAAAATTTCGGCGACTTGTCCGAGTTTCATGACCGAACCGGCCCAGTTGACGGGGACGCCAACCGAGTCGGAGAGGAAGTCGAACGTCCAGAAGAAGTAACTCTGGTGCACGGCCGCGTCGATGAACGTGACCAAGAACAAGACCGCGATGAACGGCTTCTTAAGCAGCCGCATCGCCTTCAACCACGCCAGTGAATCCCCGGCAGCGGCCGGCTTCGGTGGGGTGTGCGGCAGCAACAAACTGTAGGCCGCGAGCAGCAGCGATGCGCCCCCAGCCACGAGGAAGACGTACCGTTTACCCGACAACCCCGCAGCGCCACCCAGCGGCGTCCCGAGCGCTTTCCCGAGCCAATCGACGGTGCCGGTCGTCTGCATGGCGTTCACCGCAGCCCAGTCGATGAGGATGAAAATAAACGGCCAACTGGCAGCGATCCAGCCGATGGTGCCCCACAATCGCACCGGGCCGAACTGCTTCGACGGGTTCGTGAACGCCGTGAACGCAATGGAATTCGTGATCGAAATCGTCGGCACGTAGAAGATCGAGTGCAGCAGCATCAGTGCGAAGAATGTCCAGAACGGCGCGAGCGGGGTGCTGGCGTCGCCGACGATGTCAGTACCTTTTTTCTCTGTGATCACAAATGTGACGGTCGGTTTCTTGGCGTCGTCCAGTTTGGCGAAATCGTCCCAGTACTTCGCCCCCTTCTCACCGGTCATATTGTCGACGATCACTTTGGTACCATCGGCCATCTTCCCGACGCCTCTGGTGTCGCCCTCGCCCCGTTCCGTGATCGTCACCGAGTTGAATTCACCGACGGCGGTACCCAACGGGGTTTGGAGGAAGAACAATCCAATAATGGCCAACCCGCCGATGAGGTGACTGACCGCGAGGAACTTTTCGGCGGCGAATTTGCGATCTGCGAACTGTGTGCTGAAGAAGAGCGCGAAGAGTGCGCCGAGGTTGAACGCCCCGAAGACCAATCCGTTCATCCACCACTCGGCGAACTTCAACCCGGGGATGTACGAGAAGCCCAGCTCGAACCACGCCCCCCAGATGAAGAACTGCAGGAACATCATGACGCTGAGTTTGAACATCAGGCCGCTGGGCGGGGGTGCGGTCGAACCGGCGGAGATGCCGGACGAAACGACGGCGGGAGGGGCGGCCATGCAACAACTCTCCGAAAGGAAACTCAGATCGATGCGCAGAATGTAAATCCAGGCCAGCACCGCGGCAATCGGAAACCGCCCAATGCACCGATAATTTTCGCGGGCCGACCGCACCGGGCGGGTTCGTTCAGTCGGGTAATTCGTCCACAAAGCGGACCAGGCCGCCGGTCTCCTCGGCGTTGTTCGCCTTCATCAACGACGTCGGAATGTACAAGTGGCGCACGCCGCTGTCGGGGCTGGCCGGGAGCCAAACCGGTTGCGACAGCACGTCGGCGATCCGCCCGGTCGCTTCTTGAATGCTCCGCGTCCAGAAGATTTTGCCGTCCTTCGGGTCGTGGCAGTAGACGCGGCCATCCTTGGTCACCGCGTACAACGCCGAGGTATAGCGACCGCGTGAAAATGTGGCGATGGTCGGCCCGGTCACCATCGGGGTGCCGAGGTCGATGTTCCAAATCATGCCGCCGGTGGCGCGGTTGAGAGCGTACAGTTTGGCGTTGCGCGAGGCGAAGTAAATGGCCCCGGCGTCGGCGCAAATTTGCGTGTGGACGGAACGGGACAACTCGAACCGCCACGTTTCCTTACCCGTGAGGCGATCCAAACTCAGCACCATTCCGGCGGCTTTGGTTTCACGCGGTTTACCCTGCTCTACCTCCGTGGAGAGGTCTTCCAACAATGCACCGGTGCCGAGGCCGAACACGACTTGTGCGCCCGCGATCAGGGGCGAACCGAACGACCGCAGGGGCGTCTCGACTTTCCAGAGTTCCACCCCTGATTTCGCATCGAGGCAGAACGCGGCAAATGTGTTGTAGCCACTGCCGCCGTAGAGCTTGCCGTCGGCCACGACCACGGGTGTGTCGATGTGCAGATTCTGCTCGTGGCCCCTGTAGTGCCAGACTTCCGCACCAGTATTGGCGTCCAGGCAGAACAGTCCGTCGTCGCCGGCGGAGAAGTAGACGTTGCCCCCGGCGATGCAGGGTGTCCCTTCGGTGTGACTCTTCGTGGTGAAGGCCCAGAGTTGTTCCCCCGTCGCCGCGTTCAAGCAGTAGAGTTTGCAATCGGAATTTTGGTGCGTCCCTTCGCCGCAAAAGAGTTTGCCGTCGGCGACCACCGGCGTCGAGAAGATGGGCATGACCCCGTCCACGCCGCCGAACTTCCAACTCTGGCGGCCGCTGGCACGGTCGACGCAGACTAACACCCCGTAGACACGGACGCCGGCGAACATCTGGTGCCCGCCGAAGTAAGCGCGTTCCGGCGTGATGCAGACGCCCGAGAACACCTGTTCGACGTCCGGCGTCTCGAACCAAATCCCGGCCTCCTGCAGGATGGGGGTGTTCTGCGACGGGGCCGCTGCGGCGTCGCCGAGTTCGCCCGTGACCACCACTTTGCCGACGCTCGGCAGACCGAGCACGAACAGCACGATTCCGAACAGGAACATCCCGGACAAGCCGACCGCTTCGCCGGAAAGGCTCATGCGCACCGGCTCCGGGCCGACGTCGCCGTCGGCCGTCACGATTCGGTAACCGGCGTAACAGGTGGCCAGAATCAATCCGATACCCGCCGCGGTCATTTCGCGGCCGGGGATGTCGAAGAGTTCCCCGAAGCCGAAGAAGCAACCAATGCCGAGCAGGGCCAAGGAGACGCCCAGCGCGAACGCTCCGAGTGTCAGAAAAGCCCGGCCGTTGGGTGCTTCCGTGAGTTTAGGATCTTCCTGGGCCACGACGCGGTACCGCTTGCAGGCCACCACGATTCCAAGGGCAATGATCACCAGTAGTACCGCGGTGAACGTGCTTTTGTTGAAGTACCAATCGTCCGGAAAGTACTTGTGCGTGAAGAAGTAAATCGCGGCGAGGGTGCTGGTGATACTGGTGACGACAAGGAACACCCGCCAGCGCTGCAAACCGCTGGCGAGGCCGGCGAACACGTTCGGGAAGATCGCGGCGAGGATCGCCAACGGGGCGATCAGCACGAAGGAAGGAATCACCCCGAAGACCGGGCCGGAAACGAAACCGGCCGGCTGAAGCCGGCCATTCACTTGCTTGTCTTTCTTCTTCTCTTCTTCGACCGTCGGCCCGTACCCGTACGGTTCGTTCTCGTCCGGCTCCGGCGGCTTCTTCTTCCCACTCACGGCGTCTTCGATCACCGTTTTCAGCTCCGCCGTGGTTCCTTTGAACGTCCGCCGGAAGTACGGTTCGGCGTGGAGGAACGCCCAGCGGACGGCCTTCGTCTCCGGGTCGGTCGTGCCGTTCATCTGGAACCACGTCCCCTCGAGGAACGCGGTCGCGTAGTATTTGCCCTTGTCCTCCGAGACGAACACGATGAGTTTGCGCCCCTCGGCGAGGCGGTCGAGCATCACCTGGGCGTGCCCGTCTTTCTTGGAAAAAGCGTCGCCGGTGAGGTTGACCGGCAGGCGTTCGAGCGTCGTCTTGCCCTTCAGGTTCTCGGTGAATTTGAGTACCACCGAGGGCTTGTCCGGATCGACTTTGTCCACCTCCGCGACGAAGATAAACTGAACCGGGGTCACGACTTTGCTCAGGGGTGTCAACACCTTGATGACCGCCGACGCGGGGGCCGTGGCCACCAACAATGCGATGAAAGCGATCAGAACGGTACGGGGCATAGCGGGCACTCCAAAGCGTTCGCACCACAGTCGTGGATTCTACTCCCCCACGAACGTTTCGGCGATCTTGGCAATCGCTTCGTGGGTGAGCACGAAGGGGGCCGCTTCGCGCGGGGTGTGGTCGGCGGTGTTGGAGGTGTAGCGGCGGAGCTTCGCTTCGTCGGTGCCTTTCAGCGTCGCTTCGTAATAGCCGACGCGATCCCCTTTGCGACTCGGCTTGGCACTCCGCAGCACGGCGGTTTGACCATCGGAATCGAGTTCGTGCACCGCCAGCGGTTCGGGCAGATTCGACGACTTCGCGGCAATCGATTCTGCCCACCCTTTCAAGGTGCTCCCCTCGGGGGCCGGCGCCGTCCGGGCAATGGTCACTTCGGTCACCCGGGTGGCTAGGCTGTCGTTCGCGTCGGCCGTGACGGTGGTCTGCCAGCCGGGCTGCGCGGTGGTCTGCCTGTGCGGGCCGACGCCGACGGGCTGCCACGATTCGAGAGCTTGAACGAGGGCGTCCGTGGGGTTCATGATTTCCCTCCGATGGGTTGGCGGGTCTGTTCGGTTCCGTCGAAGCTCAGCAGCACCGGTTTATCGTCGATCACCGTCTCGATGTGAACCGGTCGCCCCCAGATGTAGCGCAGGTTCACCATCGTCTCTTGGGCATCACCGATCTTCAACTCCACGCCATTATACCGGTGCCGGAGCAGCAACTCGCCCCGGTTGCGGTGGTTGCCGTTGAGCACTTCGATGTACGGTTTGCCGAAGTTGGTCAGGCTGAAGAGCAGTCGGCTCTTCACCTGCTCGAACTCGCGCGATTCCACGACGTAGTTCTTGGTCGCGTCTTGGTGGGCGAATGAGAACATCTTGTGTTCTTTGCAGAACTCCGGCGTCAAGTACGTGTCGATGAACGTGATGTCGTTGTGGACTTTGCGCACCTCGAAAATCTTTTTGCGACCCAGACCCGTCGGCCTGTCCCAATCGCGGCGGGCTTCCGCATCGTCGCAGGCGTCCCACTCGGCCCCGAAGCGACCGGTGTTCCAGCGGTGCTCGATGTCGCGCAGGAGTTCGATGCCGAGTTTGTACGGGTTGATCCGCTGCCCGCTCGTGGCCATGGTGCCGGAATGGTGGTCGGCGTAGTCGATCAACTCCGACGGCTGAAGCACCTTCTGGGTCATGATGGTGGAATGCCAGAAACTATTGTGATTGAGGAATCCACCCGCCACGTAGCGGTGGGTATTCGTCACGGTGAGATCGTAGACCGGTGCTCGACCGTATTCGATGGCGACGACCTCATCTGCGTCGTCTTCGACTTTGAACCAACGATGGCTGTCGACGTAGCTCTGCAAACGAGTTTGTTTTCGATCCAAACCGAAACCGATCTGTTCGCCGAAGAGACGAACCGACATACCGAGTGTGTGGACATGCCAGCAACCATCCTTGTGCGGCCGGAGTCGGCTCAGGATGCCGAAGTTCAACAAGAGTTGTTGGACAACCTCACCCATCTTCGTGCTGCTCGTGCTGAGAATCACCCCTTGTGTCCCGGCGTAGCCATCGCAGTCGTAGAGCGCTCGTAGGAATGCGGCGACGACCGGTTTCGGCGAACGGAGGATCGTATCAGGCACCGTCTTCTCGCGGGCGGACACGCCGGTCGTCAAACCGAGCGAGACGAGGTAGTCTTGACACAGACGCGAGGAAAACCGGACTCGCCATTTCGTTTCGGCCCACTTTTTAACAGGTGTGATCCCGAACAGTTCTTCGGCGAGTGCCACGAAGTCGTCGGCTTGGCTTTCGTCGCCGGTGGTCAAGCCGATCGTCCGTTTGATTGCGCTAATATGCCCATCGCCGATCAGGTAGCCGAGGAGTGCGGCGAAGGATTCGTCAAGGATCTCAGGCAGTTTGATCGTCCGACGGGTTTTCAGCGCGACCGGCAGACTGCCCCGTTCGTGTTCGTACCGTTCCAGCACCGGCAGTAATTGGGCGTGGTGCAGTTGGCTCCGGCCCCGCCGAACATCATCAAGAATATGGGTCGCAACACCGGCTTCTTTAGCAAATTCGCCAAGGGTTCGTCGGCGCTCGGAAACGAATGCGATGCGTTGGTATTCCCTGGCCCACAGGTCGGCGCCACGGGCCAGCTCGATCCGATCTCCGATTTGCAACTCATCCAAACGACGCCAGGCGCCAGCCTCGTCGAGGATGCGGTGTGTCGTCGAACCAGCGAGTTTCAACCCCCGCCGGGTGCGAATCCGAACGATGTCCCGTTCGGGGAGCACGGCCCAATCGCGGACGGCTTGCGTCGATTCTCCGTCCGCCACAGTGAGCGACAATTTCTGGGTCGCCACTTCGGCGATGTCCAGAAAACCGCGATCCGTGACGACGAGGGAACCGGCGACCAGGCAAGCCCAGCCTTCATTCATGATCTTGGTCTGTCCCTGCGGGTAGAAGTAGTAGGCCTCGTCGCGGACGATGCTGAGCATGTCGCGCTGCCAGTTTTTCAGCGGCGCGTGCTCGATGAGGAACAGCAGCACGTCCTTCTGCGGTTCGTCCGGGAAGCGCACCGATCCCGGATCTTTCGGCTTGGGCGGAGCTTCATCTGAGTGCGGGTTGATGTAGTCGTCCATGTACGGCTTCGACTTGAAGCGCACCGGCTTGTCGTCCTCGGCGGTCTCGTCGTCGGCGGTGACGATCTCGAATTTGGGGTGTTCGTCGCGCCGCTTAATGGCCACCGAGTGGATGTCGATGAGGTCGTCGATCGACATGCAGCGGTCGAGGAAGGTCTCGACTTCGTCTTCCCCGAAGCGCTCGACGAAACGGCGGATGCGGGCGCCGTGGTTGGCGATCTCGTCCATCATCTTGCGGGTGGTGTGGTTGAAGAAAGCGTTGTTCTTGAAGAAGTCGCAGTGACCGTAAACGTGGGCCATCACCAACTTTTGATCGACCGGCAGATTGCTACGCATGAGGTAGGCGTAGCACGGGTCGTTGTTGATCACCATCTCGTAAATTTTGCTGAGGCCGTAGTCGTAGCCGCGCCGCAGTTCCTCGTACTGCATCCCGAAGGACCAGTGCGGGTAGCGGGTGGGGAAGCCACCGTAAGCTGCGATTTCGTTGAGGTCGTCGGCGTCGACCACCTCGAAGATGGTCTCGTAGAAGTCCAGCCCGTAGGCCTTGGCGTGCCCTTCGATCTCCTCTTTGAGGACGCGGAGATTCGGCAGCAAGTTGGTGTGAAAAAATTGATTGTTCTGCATGGTGCAATCCTTAGCGTTTCACGAGAGCGACGATGAGACCCACAACCAGAGCGAACAGCATTCCGACAATCGCTGTCACGAACCACCAGTAGCGAGTCTCGACCAATTCAACACGGCGGAGAGCTTCTGCAGTTCGAACTTCTTGTGTAGCGAGTTTGAGATTCACCTCTCGCAGAAGCTTCTCGAACTCGTCGACGAGTGATTTGGTTCGCTCGGATCGAGTTGTTTCAATTTCGAGCCGGGCAGAGATCACGGCCAAGGCGACTTCGGCCACGTGCGTTCGCGTTTCGAGTTCGCCGGCCCAATCTTCTCGGTCGCTCACTTCGGATGTAATCGCTTCAACTCGTTCGGTCAATCCGGTGTAAACAATAGTCAACTGGTTCGCGTTCACACCGTGGTGTACTCCGCTGGGAATGCGCCTTCCTTCATCCATTGCTTGATGTTGCGATCCGAAGACTCCTTCAACCATGCCATCCAAGTGCGCCGGACACTCCATCTCAAGCGGCGCAGATTCTCACTTTCGTCCACCGAAATCGTGCGAGCGATTTCGATGTCGCCGAGACCGCGGATGCGCAATTCGAGCGAGTTGTTCTCGTCCGCGGCGAAATCCCATCTCGCGTGCGGGCGGAAAATCGTATCGCGGGTGGCCTCGTCCAAGATCGCAGCGGCGCGGCGGGCCAGTTCGAAGCGCTCCGGGTCGTCCCGCAGGGCATCGGAAAATTCGTGCTTCATCGCGTCTCCTCCATTGATGGTGTCATTCTACCGCCCCGTGCTCAGGAACTCTTTGATGCTCCCGAGGATCGCTTCGCGATCCGGCACCCGGCTGGTGATCAGATTCTCGTGCGTCGCCGTCAGGGCGTCGATGTGGTCGAAGAACTCGCCGGAACCGTACGGCGATTCCACCTGACCGTAGCCGAACAGGTTCAACTTCGGCAGCAGTTCGTTCTTGAGTAACTTCAGGCACTTCGGATTGTCGTCGCCCCAGTTGTCGCCGTCACTGAAGTGGAAGGCGTACACGTTCCATTCGTCTGGCGGGTAGCGGCTGGTAATGATCCGGTTGGCCAAGTCGTAGGCCGTGCTGATCTTCGTGCCGCCACTTTCGCGGGTGTGGTAGAAGGTGTGTTCGTCCACCTCCTTCGCCGCCGCATCGTGAATGATGTAGACGCGCTCGATCCCCTGATAGTGCGAGCGAATCCACGAGTCGAGCCAGAACGATTCCACGCGGACGATGTCCTTCTGTTCGTCGGTCATCGATCCGGACACGTCCATCATGTAGACGATGCAAGCCACGGCTTCGGGCTTCGGAAATTCCTTCCACGAGCGGTAGCGTTTGTCTTCACGCTGCGGGATGATCTTCGGGAGGATGGGGTTGTACACCCCACCGGAAATCTGCCGTTTGAGGGCCTGTTTGTACGTCCGTTTGAAGTGCCGGAGGCTCTCGGGGCCGACGTTGCGGATGCTGGTGTACTTGTCCTTCACCGAGACGATATTCTTTTTCCCCTTGGGCATGATCCGGGGCAGGGCCAGCTCCTCGCCCAAGATGTCGGCGAGTTCCTGCATCGTCAGTTCGACTTCCAGAATGTGGCCGCCCGGTTCGTCGCCGGCTTGCGGGTCGCCGTCCCCCTGTTGGGGCGTGAGTGGCTGCCCCGGCTGCCCCGGCCCGACCCCGACTCCCCCCGACCCTTTCGAGCCGTACCGGAACTGCGGCGGGTTGATCGCCGGCAACGGGATCGATACGAGGTCGTTCCCCTTTTTGCCGATCATTTCGCCCCGCCCGATATACTTCGAGAGGTTCGATTTGATCTGGCCGCGGACGATCTTGCGGAACCGCTGCAAGTCTTTTTCGATTTTCTGGCCCACGGTGCTAACGCCTCGTGTGGGGGTTGTGGAATTCGGCTAATGAATCTTAGCAGATGGGGAAGTGTCTGCGGTAGCCACGACACCCAGTTACGTCCGTTCGGCAGCCGTCACCGGGCGAAACCCCATCTGTTGGGCGTCGAGACCTCCATCGACGGGGATGACAATTCCGGTGGCATACCGTGCGGCATCGCTGGCCAAGAAGACAAACCAACCAGCGACATCGGCCACTGTGGCGATGCGACGCAGCGGAATCTGTTCCAAAATTTGGTTCCGTTCCACAGGCGATGACTGCAACCCGAAATCCGTCAGCGGCGTTTCGACCAATCCCGGTGCGACCGTGGCCGTGGTGAATCCGAGCGGGGCGAGTTCAATAGCGAGCTGCCGGGTGAGCGCGTCAATGGCACCTTTGCTGGCGTCGTACAGCGTGTGAGCGGGTTCCGAGCGTGTGCCGTTGAGGGAGCTGGTGAACAGAATCCGGCCACCGCGTTCCTCCGCCTTGGCCCGTTTCACGACTTCCCTTGTGGTGCTGATAGCACTCCAGACGTTCAACCGGAAGAGGAACTCGAAGTCTGCCTCGGTGAGTTCCAAAAAGTTCGGCTCGCGGAAGGTGCCGACGTTGTTCACGAGCACGTCGATCCCACCGAGAGCTGTCCATGCGGCTTCCACCAGTGGCCCGGCGGCGTTCGGCCGGCTGAAGTCGGCGCTGAAATAATGGCAGCGGCCGGGGAACCGTTGCTGCAATCCGGGCCAGCAGGACACGGTCTGTTGCGCGGTCAGCACGACGCTGGCCCCCGCTGTCAGCATGGCCTCGGCAATGGCCCAGCCGATGCCCTGACTGCTCCCGGTGACGAGAACCCGTTTTCCGTCGAGTATCATAAACGTGCACTTTCGTAACAGGACCACCGGTTCCCTACATTACATTTTATGGCAATACCCACCCCGCTGCCCGTCGATGGCCCACTGCTCGCCCCGGAGTTCCTCCGCCGGCTGGAAACATTGGAGCTTGTGTCGCGCAAGATCCGCTCGGGCCGGATGAAGGGCGACCGACTGTCCAAACGCAAAGGGCGCGGCTCCGAATTCGCCGACTTCCGCCCCTATTCCATCGGCGACGATCTACGCTACGTCGATTGGAATCTCTTCGGCCGGCTCGAGAAGCTGTTCATCCGCCTCTTTCTCGAAGAAGAAGATCTGCAAGTCTTTCTGCTCATCGACAACAGCGAGTCGATGAATTTCGGCACGCCCACTAAGTTGCGCTACGCCAAGCAAGTCGCGGCGGCCCTCGGTTTCATCGGTCTCGTCAACCTCGACCGTGTGACCATCGAAGCCATCGGCGGGGAACGGTCACCGCGTTCGCCGACGTTCCGGGGACGGCCGAGCCTCTGGCGGATGGTGAACGTCATCGACGCCATCGAACCGGCTGGCAGCGGCGACTGGAATCGATCATTGCGGAACTTCAGCCTGCGCGTCGGTGGCCGGGGGATCGCCATTGTGCTGTCGGACTTTATGGATAAAGGTGGCTTCGAGGATGGGTTGCGGTACCTGGCGGCCCGCAATCTGGACGTCTACGCCATCCACATTTTGGCCCAAGAAGAGATCAGCCCGCCGTACACCGGCGATTTGAAGTTCACCGACTTGGAAGACGGCGACGAAGCGGAAGTGACCATCAGCGCCCCGTTGCTGGAGCGCTACCAACGCACGCTGAGTGCCTTCCGGGCCTCGGTGAACAGCTTCGCCACCCGCCGGGGCATGAGCTACCTGTTCACTAGCAACCAGGTGCCGTTCGAGAAGTTGGTGCTGGGGTATCTGCGGACGCGGGGTTTGCTGCAGTAGTCAAATTGTTTAGAGTCCGCTGGCCAATTCCTTGAGTGATTCGAGCGGAGCATTCAGGTAGTTGCTCCAGCCTGGGAATCCACCGTACTCGAACGAATCCCGAATGTGTTCCAGGAAAGTGCGTCCGTATTTCGGATTGTCGTCATCCACAACGAGAGCATCGAGTGAAGGCTTCGGAGTCATCAGCAAATTGAAGCTTCCCGAACTGCTGTAGTTCGCTTTGTGGCCGGGGTCGGGGGCGAACTCAAGCCGGAACTATTGGTAGTAGCGCTCTTCCTCCGGCTCTGAAGTCCATTCCTTCCATTGAGTCCGACCAGCCTTCGGAGTCCAGTACGTCACGAGTGGATCGGAGCAAATCGCGCTGCCCGTACCGCCGAGGCCGTTGTAGGTGATCTCGGGCCAACCCGGATGTGTGCCCATCAGGCACACGCGACCGACGGTTTCGACCCAAGCCCGGAATACAAGCGGAACATATAGCCCCGTCTCTTTTTCGAAGGCCTCGATCTGGGATGTGACATCGGTGGATGGGGGAACGAAATACTCCCTGTCCTCGAACAGGTAGCCGGCTTGTTCCAAGCGGCCGACAATCCGTTCCACGTTTCGACGTGCGCGATGCATGAGAGGATCGATCAGCTTTTTTGCCGCATGCTCGGGTAAAGGATCAAGCGGTAAAATTCCATCTTGGAGGAGGTCATTGATCGCAACTTCTGCTTCCTCGCCCGCTGCATCTCGTGCCGCTGTATCTCCGAGATAGGCACGGATTCGGATTTCACGATTGGCAGGCATTTGTGATGCACTCAATATGTGTGATGTAGCACAAATTTTCACTTGCTATTGCGCCTGAAGCAAGCGCAAACTCAATGATTGCCTTGGCGTTCCGATTTATTCTCATGTGGCCTTATTTTCTCCTGATGTGAAAACTTAGAAAGGGTCTGATCCCTCTGGTGCGCCCTTTTCCCTTTGCTAATCCCTTTTCCGATCCCGAGCTGAGTGGGACTGGTCTACAACACGCGGCGTCCGGCTGGCATGAGCGGGGTTCCTGACATCCTGTTCGCCCGGCACGGACGCC
>JANXWE010000206.1 GCA_025351325.1 Fimbriiglobus sp. | reverse complement strand
GAACGCCAACGGAGTCGCTCGTGTCGTCGCTCGTGAACCAGTTCGCCCGATTGGGAAAACCCTACGCCGATCCGGCGACGGATCGGGAATTGATCGCTCGCTTCCACCGGAGCCGAGACGAAGCCGCATTTGCCGCGATCGTGGATCGCCACGGTGCCATGGTGCTCGGGGCTTGTCGTCGGGTGTTGCGCGACACCCACGCTGCCGACGATGCCTTCCAGGCTACGTTCTTCATCTTGGCCAAGAAAGCCGGAGCGGTGCGTTGGCAGGATTCCCTCGGCGGCTGGCTCTACATGGTTTCGCAAAACGTCTGTCGCAAAGCATTGGTCAAGCTGGTGCGTCAGCCGCTTCGCCCGCTCCCCGATGGCGTGGAGCCGGTTCAGCCCCAGCAACCCGCCGCGTCGGTACTGTCTGGTATTCTCGATGAGGAACTGCGCAACCTCCCGACCGCTTACCGCGATGCCATCGTGCTGTGTCATTTGCAAGGGCACACGGTGGACGACGCGGCCAAGGAATTGGGCATCAGCGAAGGTCAACTGCGCGGTCGGCTCCACCGGGGGCGTGAAAAATTGCGGGAACGACTGACACAGCGCGGCGTGGCCCTCAGTCTTTCAGCCCTGGCGATTGCCCTCACCGCAACGAAGTCCACCGCACTCTCAACAGTATTGAAAACGACCTTGGCTCAAGGCATCGGCGCCGTTTCGAATGGAACTTGGTCGACTGTCGTTTCTGCTCCCGCATTCACACTCACTCAAGAGGTACTTGCCACCATGGTTCGAACGAAATTTCAATGGATTGCTCTGTTCTCGATGACCCTCGTGGGCGGATTCTTCACCGCCGGGGTCGCCTTCCAGTCGACGCAAGCTCAACAGCCTACAACCGTGGCCCCGAACGCTCCGCGAGCGAATACAGTCGATGAATCGCCGATCTTTAAAGAAACACGGACGGAAGATGAAGTGAAAATTGATCGCCGCGAAGGGGTGATCAAGTCGGTGGATGGCAACGGAAACAAACTGGTGATCACCTTGGATGACAACTTCGATTTGACGGTGGAACTGGAGCCGAAGGTGGAAATCGTCGTCGCCCGCCGGCCGGTCAAAATCGGCGAGTTGACCGTTGGAATGCGAGCGGGGGCTTCATTCAAAGGGGTGGAAAAAAAAGCGTTTCAACTGGAGGCGTTCTGGCCCAGACTCGACACGATTGTGAAGGGATCGGACGCTGCGAAAAATATCTTGATTATCAAAACGGAAGGGAACAACGGCTTCGAGTTCGAAGTGCCGTTGCCCGTGGCCGCCGACGCGAAGATCGAACTGGAAGGACTGGCGGTCGGCTTGGGAGACTTGGCCGCCGGTTCCAAAGTGCAGGTGGAATTCGCACTCGATAAGAAGACGGTGCTCGGGGTACTCGCCGAAGGGTCGAAGGACGACCTGCCCGCCGTCGTGAAATCGGTGGATGTGCCGAACAAAACGGTGATCCTCAGTGTGAAAATCGCGGGGATCCGAGACGAGCGGCATGTGGATCTCAGTTTCAGTGTGACTGCCGATGCGAAGTTCCGACTCGTTGGGAAGGACATCGCGCTGGCTGATCTCAAACCGGATATGCCAGTGGTGGCCCGCTTCGCCACGGATCGGCGCACGATCAACAGGATGTTTGCGGTACCACCGGTGCCGAAAGAAGAAAAGAAAGACGAGTAAGATTTTTGTTGATGGATCATGAATTTTTCACAAGTAACGGAACTCTGGCCGTCCGATAGCGTTTAAGTGTAGAATGCTATCGGATTGCTGTTGATTGCTTGCCTTCCCACCCGCCCAAATTTCGGATTCGAGACCATCTCATGATCGCCGCCGATAACGACGTTGAGTTGATTCAAAAAGTCCGGGATGCTCACACCAAACTCCGAAAAGAAATCGGCAAAGTCATCATCGGCCAAGACAAGGTCGTGGACGAATTGCTGATGGCGATCTTCTGCCGCAGCCACGCTCTCCTGATGGGTGTCCCGGGGCTCGCCAAAACGCTGATGGTTTCGACGCTGGCCCAAGCGCTCGAACTCGGCTTCAAGCGAATTCAGTTCACCCCGGACTTGATGCCTTCGGACATCACCGGTTCCGAAGTCATCCAGGACGATCCCGCCACGCGTCAGCGGATGTTCAAGTTCCTGCCTGGGCCGATCTTCGCCAACATTGTGCTTGCCGACGAAATCAACCGGACGCCGCCAAAGACGCAAGCAGCCCTGCTCGAAGCGATGCAGGAACGCAAGTGCTCCATCGGCGGCGTTGACTACCCGATGCGTGATCCGTTCTTCGTGCTCGCCACCCAGAACCCGATCGAGCAAGAAGGAACTTACCCCCTGCCCGAAGCCCAGCTCGACCGCTTTTTGTTTCTCATCAAGGTCGATTACCCGACCGACGAGGAAGAAGAGCAGATCATGCGTCTCGGCACGTCGGACACGAAGGCCAAGATCAATCCGGTGCTGAACGCTGAGGACATCATCGGGTTGCAACATGTCGTTCGCCGGGTTCCGGTGTCGGACAAAGTGTTCCACTTCGCCAAGCGAATCACCCGATTGAGTCGTCCGGGCACTCCCGAAGGTGCCGACTTCGCCACGAAGTGGTTGACGTGGGGCGCCGGCCCGCGGGCCAGCATGAACTTGATCCTTGCAGCGAAAGCCCACGCCGTGCTTCGCGGCTCGAACCATGTTTCTGGAGACGACGTTGTCGCCGTGGCCACGCCGATCTTACGGCACCGGTTGATTCTGAACTTCTCGGCCCAGAGCGAAGGAATCACGGTCGACGAAGTGATCCGACGATTGGTGCGGAGTGCAGCATCGGCGGTGACGGCGTAATCCGGGATTGGGGTGCGCGTGAATGCCAGGAAAATGCTCAAGAAATTGCTGGCTTCGCCCGCCAACGCCCGTTTCGATGACGTTCGCCGTTTGGCGGAGGCCTTCGGATTCCGGTTGGCCCGCGTTACTGGAAGTCATCACTTGTTCATTCACCCGGAAATCGTCGAGTTGCTCAATCTTCAAGAAGTCGGCGGGCAGGCCAAAGCGTATCAAGTTCGCCAGCTTCTCCGGTTGGTGGAAAGGCATAATCTCAGATTGGGAGGGGACGCATGAAGGATTATCACATCAACATCTTCGCCAGTGTCGAAGACGCCGGATACGTCGCCGACGTGCCGGATTTGGCCTGCTGCTCGGCATTCGGCGAAACTCCCGAAGAAGCCTTGAACGAACTGTTGATCGCGAAGGCGGCGTGGCTGGCGACGGCCGCGGCGGAAGGTCGCCCGATTCCCCTCCCGGCGTTTCGCCCGGCAATCTACCAAGTGGCTTGAGCATGAACCGATTGCTTCAAACTGACATCCTCTCCCGTGCGGAAGCGCTCGGACTCGCCGCGCGTCAGGTCGTCGAAGGCTTACGCGTCGGGGATCACAAGTCCCCCTTCCGTGGCTTTTCCGTCGAGTTCGTCCAGCACCGCGAGTACGTGCCCGGCGACGACATTAGACACATCGATTGGAAGGGTTACGGTCGCTCGGAACGGTACACCATCAAGCAGTACGAACAGGAAACCAATTTCGTCGGGCACCTGCTCGTCGATTCCAGCAACAGCATGCGGTACGGTGAAGGGACGGAAAACAAGCTTGAGTATGCCAAGCTCTTGGCAGCCTCGTTGGCTTACACCATCGTGAAGCAACGCGACTCCGTGACGCTGCGGATGTTCGACGACCGCTGGCGTGCCGAACTCCCGGCCAGTGGTTCAATGGGGCACATCAACGCCGTCTGCAAAACACTCGAAGACACCGGCGCCGCCGACAAAACCAAGATCGCGCCGCTGCTCGAACGCTTCGCCGATCAGGTCGGCCGCAAGGGATTGGTCTTCCTGATTTCGGACTGCTTCGACGACGTCGATGACTTGATGACGGGCCTAAGACAACTCCGCTTCCGGGGCCATGAAGTGACCCTGTTCCATGTGATGCATCGCGATGAGATCGACTTCACGCTCGAAGGAAATGTGCGGTTCATGAATTTGGAAGGGGCCGAGCAGCTGATGGCCCGCCCGCACTTACTCAAGCCGGCATACCTCAAGGCGGTGAACGCCTATCTTGAGAAACTTCAGCGGGCCTGCGACGGTTGTCGGGTGGAATATGTCCGGATGCCTACTGATCGTTCGCTCGGGTCGGCACTCGGCGAATACTTAGTTCGACGCCTTCAGATGGGGAAACGATGATGCGCGGACTGCTGATATGCGGATTAGTCGTGTTGGCACTCGGCTGCGACAAGAAGTCCGAATCGACGACCCCGCCAACAGGCTGGAGCGTACCACCGACCGTGACCAAACCGACCGGATCCGCCGTCGAACCGAACAAGGAATAAGGCTCCTCCAACCATGGGCATCCTCGCTCCATTCTTGTTGCTCGGCGGGCTGGCGGTCGGCATCCCGTTGGCGCTGCACTTCTTCTACAAAGCCCGCCACCGGCCGCTGCCCTGGGCGGCCATGGAGTTCCTGCGTCAGAGCATCGAGCAGACCAGCCGACGGTTGAAGTTCCAAGAATGGATCCTCCTCGCCCTTCGCTGCTTCGCTCTGATTTTACTGGCATTGGCGCTCGCCCGATTCAGCTTTAGCACCGGTGCCCGCTCGGGGCGTGGCGATAGCGTTGCGGCTGTCTTTGTGTTCGACACCTCCTACAGCATGGGGGCGAAAGACCAAGACAAAAATCGGCTCGACCGTGCAAAGGAAGCGGCACTTTCGATCATCGAGAGCCTGCCACGCAACTCGTCGGTGCAAATTTTTACTTGCACGGATCGCACGGCTCAAATGCCGTTCACACCGACGAATCTCGACCAAGCACGTAACGTGGTTCGCAGCATCGAACTCAGCAGTTTGACCGGTGATATCTTACCGGGCTTGATCGAAGGGGACGCCGCACTCGACCGTGCCGAGGGGACGAATAAAGAGTTGTACATCTTCAGTGATCTTCAAAAGAATGGCTGGGAACGCCAGGCGGCCGCGCTCAAAGAGAAGGCGAAGGAGATTCAGAAGCGGGCCACGCTGATCATTGTTCGCTGCGGGAATCCCGATCGCCCGGTGAACAACGTGCTCGTGTCCGACATTGTCTTCCCCGGTGGCATCCCGCACACAAATACCCGGTTACCTTTCACAGTGTTGCTCAAGAACACGGGCAAAAACCCGGTGCTGAACGTCGCGGTGACATTGGAAGTGGACGGCCAATTGCAGAACATCGACAGTGGTATCGCACCCCGGATTGAACCGGGGCAAACGTTCCCTGTCACGCTCACCGGTTTGCTATCGAAGCCCGGCACCAGCCTGCTGACGGCGAAGATCGGCGAGGCGTCCACCGACGCCCCGCCCGGACAACCCGTTGTCACCAGCACGCCCGACGACTTACCCGGCGACAACCGCTTCGACAAATTGATTCTGGTTCGGGATCGCGTCCGCGTGCTATTGGTCGACGGCAACCGCGACCCGCGCGATCCGGTCGAGTCGTCGGGGCATTACATCAAAACCGCGCTGCTGCCCGTGACTCAAATCTCGCTGCCGGACTACTTTGTCAAAGTCACGGATGTGACACCGGACGAAGCGACCCCGGCCCTGTTGAACGATTCCGATTTCTGCATCCTCGCCAACGTGCCCGCGTCGGATCGGGATCGCCCCGGCATCCCCGGGTTGAGTCAACCTTTCGTGGAACGCTTGGCAAAATTCGTGCGTGAAGGACACGGATTACTGATCGGAGCCGGCGAGTTCACGATGCCGAAGGGCTACAACGAAGTCTTCAAACCGTTGGGTTTGCTGCCGTTCGAACTGGGCGCCGCCGAGACGACGAAGCCCGAAACCCCCTTCAAACCGGCTCCCGACACCACCGAGACGCCATCGTTCCTGATGCGGCTGCGCGAAGAATCGTACGCCAACGTGACGGCCGATGTGGACATCTGGTCGTACCTCGGCACGAACGAAGCGAGCGCGAACAGCGGCCGGGTCATCATGCGGCTTACCAACGGCAAACCGATCTTGGTCGCCAAAAACGTCGGCGAAGGCGAAGTGCTTTTCCTGCTGACTTCCCTAGATGCCACCTGGACGAACTGGTCTTCCAAATCCGGTTCGTACCTATCGATCGTGCAGATGGTGCTCTCGCACTTCACGGGGCGAGTGCCACCGGGAACGAACCGCGTCGCCGGGGAAACGTTCGCTTGGACGCCGCCGGAAGCAGCCCGAGTGGTCGACTTGATGCGGCCAAATAAAACTCGGACGAAACTCGGCAAAGCCGTCGTCGCCAGCGCCGGTGGCAAGCCGAGTGTGACCGCCACCGACGCCTTCGTGGCCGGGGTTTACCAGATGGGCTACGAAGACGAATCGTCGATGACGGGGCCACGCTTCGCGGTGAATCCGGATCAACGGGAATCGTACGACCTCGACAGCATGACCGACGACGCGGTCGCGGATGCCATCGGTTTCAAGCCGATGCTGGTGACCGCCGGTAACGAAGCCGATTCGTTGGTGGGAAGCGAACGCGACCGCCGAGAACTGACCGTCTATTTGCTGATGCTGTTGTTTGCCGTGGCGGTGCTGGAAGCGGCCTGGGCGTGGAATTGCGGCCGGGCGAAGTGACCGAGAAACGAGCGACACGCGAAAGGGACGAATGACCGATTCGATGCTATTTGCGACGTTGGAATTCCCACTCAAGCTCCGCGGCTGGTTCCCCTGGCCGGTCGCGCTGGTACTGGGTCTCGTGGCCTGTGCACTGGTGCTGGCACTCTACATCCGCGAATCCAAACGCGTGCCATTGTTCGTGCGGTTGGTGCTGGCCAGCCTGCGCTGTTTCACCCTCGCGTTCATTCTCTTTTTGCTGCTGAGACCCACCTGGGTCGAACAAACCACAGCCGCCCGCGCCCGGCCCATTGCGGTGCTGATCGACAATAGCCAAAGCATGTTGAACAAGGACGCGCGAACCAACGTGGCCGACCGATTCCGCGTCGCCGTGGCCTACGATTTGGTCGCGCCCGACGGGCCGATTCCGACGGACATGGTGACCTTGCCGTCGAGCTTGCCCGAGAAACCGAGTCGGTTGGAATTGGCTAAGACAGCACTCGAAAACCCCCGGCTGAACTTGCTCGAACAGCTGCGTATCAAAGGCCCGCTCGAAGTCGCCAGCTTCGGTTCGAAGCGGTCGGCACTCGATCCGCGTACCGCGAACTGGCTCGACAAACTCGACGGCAAAGACGACCAAACTGCGCTCGTCGATGGTCTGTTCGACTTGCTGAACCGCGATGACAGCGAACTCCCCGCCGCCGTGATATTGATGACCGACGGTCGGGAGAATGCCAGCGGGAGGAGCTTGGCCGAACTGGCCCGGCGTTGCGCCGAACTGAAAGTGCCGCTGCACATTTACGGAGTCGGAAGTTCCGCATTTGGCCAACTCCAAATCCGCGACGTGCAGACCCAAGAGAACTTATTCGTCGACGACAGTTCGGTGATCCCCGTGCGGTTCCGCGCCAAAGGATTCGAAGCCGGTGCCAAGGTCGAGTTCAGCGTGAAACTCAACGGCAAAGAGGTGATCTCGAAATCGATTGACCTCAAAGAAGGCGACGACATCCGCGAGATGCTTTCGTTCGTGCCGACGAAAGGCGACGCCATCGCCGGCAAGCAAGACTTGGTGACGAGCGTGAAAGTGCGCGTGCCGCGTGCCGGTGGCTCGGAAGAAGTCTTCACCGACGAACTGGCCAAGTCGGTGCGCATCGTGGATCGCAAAGTGAAAGTGCTGATGGTCGATTCCCAACCGCGCTGGGATTTCAAGTTCATCCAACGCGGGCTGATGCGCGACCGCCGCGTGCAGGCGAAATTCATCCTCACCGAAGGTGACCCGCGTGCGATGCGTTCGGAAAGCGAAGAACACCCGTTTTTAGCGGCCTTCCCCGAATCCCGCCAGAAGCTCGCCGATTACGACCTGCTGATTCTGGGCGACGTACCGGCGGCGTACTTCACACGGGAACAGCAAGAGTCGATCCGCGACTTCGTCAGCGAAGGTGGCGGCATGATCCACATCGCCGGCAAAGGCAACGGGCCGTCGTCGTGGCTCGGCACGGCGCTCGCCGACATCCTGCCCGTCGAATTTGATAAAGCCACGTTCGTCACCGACTCCGGCAAACGTACGGAAGGGTTCCGCCCCGTCGTTTCGCCGCACGGCTCACGTTCGCTGCTGATGAGTTTGGAAGATAACGCCGAAGAGAACAAGCGACTCTGGACGACGCTGCCCGAACTCTACTGGCACTACCCGGTGAAGAAACTCAAGCCCGCGTCGGAGGTCTATCTCGTCCACCCGACGGCCAAAACGACCGACGACAAACCGATGCCCTTGCTGGCGACCCACTACTACGGCAAGGGCTTCGTGCTCTATTCCGGCATCGACGAAACGTGGCGCTGGCGCTACAACACGGCCGAACAACTCTTCGGCCGCTTCTGGACACAAGCAGTTTACCTAGCCGGTGTGCCCCGCACGCTCGGCACCAAGCTCACGCAACTGTCGTTGGACACGGCGGAGCCGACCTTCGGCAAGACGGCCCAAGTTTACGCCCGGTTGTACAGCCAAGATTTAAAACCGCTGGTCACCGACCGCATCGGTGCCCGGGTCGAACGGATCGACGTCGATGCGGACGACAAGGATCGTTCGTTCCCCGTGGAATTGAAATCGCTGCCAGGACAGCCGGGGGAATACGTGGCGACGATCCCATTCAACCGGCTCGGTCGCTTCGCGTTGAAAGTCGAGAATGCCACCGAGACGGCCGCGCTGGAATACCGTGTGAACTTGCCGCCGGGGCACGAACTCGCACCGGGCGGGCTGGCGGAAGGGGAGATGCAAGAGCTGGCCGCGAAGACCGGCGACGAGAGCAACCCCGGTCGCTTTTACCGCGAAGAGCAGTTGCACACGCTGGTGCGAAACGTGCAATCGAAAGATGGTCCACCGCTGTTGCAGCGCAACGAAATTGTTATTTGGGGTTGGCCAGCCTTGATCCTGCTGATCGCCACGTTCTCTGTGGAATGGTTCATCCGCAAATTCAACAGCCTGAGTTAAATATGTCTGTGCTCACTCGACAACTCCGTGCTTGGCAATTCCGCGAGTGGGTCTACGCGACGGCCCGCGGTGCAGCGTGGCTCCTCGTGCTCGTCGCCGCCTCGTTGACGTTGGCCTGCTTCGTCGATTTTTACCTGGATCGGTACATCGACAACGTCTCGGAAGAGGCCACGAGTACCCCCTACTGGTTCCGTGTCATCCTCACAGTGGGTCAGCTCATTCTCTTCGCCGGGGCTGCGTATCTATTGGTGTTGCGCGTGCGCCGGCCGTCTTTGGTCGCACTGGCCGGGCGGGCCGAATCGGCGATCCCCGAGTTCGATCACCGCTTGGTCACCACGCTGCAACTGACTCGATCCGACGCTCAGACCGAGGGAATGTCGGCGCAGTTGATCGCCGCCGTCGAACGGGAAGCCGGGGAGATGCTGAAGTCGCACCGACTCAGTCGGCTGGCGAACCCGAATCGCTTGTATTGGGCTATGGGCCTGTTCTTCGGGGTACTGATATTCTGCGGAGCTATCTTCGCCTTCGCTTCGGGGATCACGTCGGTGTTGTTGCAACGTCAGGCATTGTTGAACGTTGACATCCCGCGCGAAATCCAAGTCGTCAACGATAGCAAATCACTTTGGCCCAGCGGCGATGCCGTGGAATTGCGCTTCCGCGTACTGGGGCCAATCTCAGAAGAAAGTACTGGCACGGTCTTCGTTTACCCGACGGGCCAACCACGCGAAAAGTACCCTGGCAAATTCCTCGAACGCACCCCGGACGGCGCGGCCATTTTCACGGCCAGTTTGCCACCTTCGTCGGAGCCGTTCACCTACAAAGCACGCTTCGGCGACGGCCGGCTCCGGGATGTCGGCGAAGTCCGCTTCGAGCCTCGACCGTCGGTCAAAGAGTTGAACGCCTGGGTGCGGCTGCCGCAGTATGTCGACCCCGAAGGCCAGCGCGTTTACGAACAAATTGCCACACAGGGGGAAGTGGTCGCCCACCCGGATTGCACCGTTCGCATTTCGGTGGCGGCGTCGAAGCCGCTCAAAGCCGCCACGCTGGTGCTCTTCGCTCGCGATCCGAAAGGAGTGGAAACCGTCCTCACTCGTCCGGCCATGGCACTTTCCGAAGATCGGCAAACGGCCGAGGCGACGTTCGACCTCGCGAAATTTCCGACAGGGTACAGCATCGAAATGCTCGACGACAACGACTTCCCGAACCTCAGCCCACCGCGGCGGGGCATCTCCATCAGCCCGGATCGGGCACCCGATGTTCGTCTGCTCGACGAAGTGTCGAAGTCGCCCAAAGAGTCCGGCCCGCTCGACGATTATGAAGTCCGAGGGATGCCGTTGACCAAAAATGGCCGCATGCAGATCGCGTATGCGGCCCAATCGCCGCTTGGTATTTCGAGTGCCTGGATCGTCTACCGCGTTTACGACCGCAACATGAAAGATTGGACGACTTGGCAATTCCTCCCGTTGAAACGGGTCGATGCGGACGAATCGCGGCCCGACGTGGGCAAGTTCATTCCGGAACTCGGCGTCTTCGAACAGTACGACCATTTGCAATCGGTGGAATTTTATTTGTTGCCGACGACCGATTCCGACTCGGTACCATCGGGCCTCGTGGCCGGGGGTCGGTACGGGTTCCTCACGGCCAGTCTGAGCAAACCGAGTACGGACGGGTCGACCCGCACGGAACTCGAACTCGGCGATCAGGTTGAGTATTATGTCGCTTGTTACGACCGCAAATTCGCGTTGGTCAAAGACGAGGATCGACGCCGGTTGCAGCAGCCGCCGAACGACCGCAACGCACCGGGACGGAAACCGGGAACTTCGGAATCGCGGATCAAGGATGTGGTGTCGCAAACGGATCTCGAAGAATGGAGCCGCCGGCGATCCGAGAGCCGCGAACGGCTAAGGAGATTGGAAGAACTCCAACGGGGTGTTTTCAAACCGGGCGACCCGAAATGATAACTTCGCCTCGCGTCCCCGGAACTTTTCGATTGCGAATGGCTTCAAATTAATCAATACTAATTCATACCCGCCGATCTGGATCGACGTACCTTTGAGGTGATTCCCATGACCCTCCGCCAACTGGCCGCGACTCTTTTCACAGCTGCTATCACCTCGTCGATGATGCCGGCAGTCCGAGCCGTCGACCTCGATCCGGCCGCGCAAAAGAAGCAGCAGCAAAAGGCCATTGCCGATCTGGAACAGACAGCCCGCCGGATCACCACGTCGCTGCGGGTGTTGGAATATCAGAATGTCGATGCGGTGAAGGAAAAGGAGTTGCTCAAAAGAATTTCGGGCCAGCTCACGGGACTGTCTCAAGATCAGATGCAGGCGGTCTTAGTTCACCTCGACAATGTCGCCAAGGCACCGGACGCCGACACCGCGACGGCCGAACAGCGGGCGGCCTACGAGCAACATAAGCGCATCGTGAGCACACTGCGGGAACTTCTTAGCGAAGTCGACGCCTTGAAGTCGCTCGACCATGCCGCCGAGAAACTCGACCGGATGGCCCGTGATGAGTTCGACTTGCACTTGAAGTTCGTTCGCACCGAATCCGCCGGCCCCAAACCGAGAAACGTCAAAAAGCCGCTGGACGATCGCGAGGAGCAAGCCGACGCCCAAAGCGAACTCCGCGCGAACATGACGAACTTCTTGAAGCAGACGGTCATTTTGAAATCGAAGCTGACCCCGGAACAAAAGGAACGTTACGAAGCAGCCGAAGTGGCGAGCCGCGGCGGTCGCCTCATCGCTGAGATGGAACTCGCGCGGATGTCGCTCAACAACGGCGACTTCAAAGGCGCTGCCGAGCGTGAACTGGCGATTTCGAAAGAGTTGCAAGCCCTCGCCGTGGCACTGCGAACTCCGCGCGACAAAATTGCGGCGCTCAAAGACGCCCGCGAGAAAATCGCGCAAGCGATCCTGACGCAGAACGCCATCAAGCAGGAAACGGAAAAGAAGCCCGACGTCAAAGAGACTCCCAGAACCAAGTTGCCGGATGCGGCCAAAGAGTTGGCCAACCAAATTGCCGACAAACAAGCGAAGCTCGAATTCGAGACCCGCGAAGTGCGGAAGGCGTTGGAACAGACGGCCAAGGAGGTCGCTGCGAAAATCACCCCTGCCGAGTCCGAGATGCGCCGCGCCCAAGAGGATCTTCGCAAGAACCCTGAAGCAAAAGCAGCGGTCGAAGCCCAGAAGAATGCCGAAGATCGCTTGACTGAGGCGAAGGATCAGCTCGACAAAATGATTGCCGCTGCCGAGAAGGAAAAGTCGGACGCACTCGCCGCGGCGAAAAAGGCGTCTGAAGAAATTGAGAAAGCCATTCAGGATCAAACCGCCGCGAAAGCGCTCACCGAAAAGAACGAGAAGAAGCCGGACGCGCTCAAACCGGCCGCCGATGCCCAGAAGGAAGTCGCCAAGAAGACCGAGGAGATCAAGAACTTACCGCTGCCGGACAACAAGGCGGTGAAGGACGCACTCGAGAAGGCCAACGACCAAGCGAAGAAGGCCGCCGAGGATCTGGCTAAGAAAGATCCTGCTGAAGCCAAGCCGAAGCAGGATGCGGCCCTCGACGCCTTGAAGGACGCGAAGAAAGCACTCGATGAGCAAATCGCCGCCATCGAAAAACGTCGTAATGACATCGCCAAGCTCGAAGATGCGGCGAAGAAGCTCGACGCGCTCGTGAAGGATGAAAAGAAAGTCGCCGACGACGCGACTAAGGTGGCGAAGAACGAAGACAAAGCCCCGAAGACCGATGACATTGCCAAGAAACAAGATGACCTCAAGCCACCGACCAAAGAAGTGGGCGAGCAGGTGAAGGATGCCGCGCCCGAGGCCGCCAAGAAGATCGACGATGCGGCCAAGAACCAGGACATGGCCAAGGCCGACCTCGACAAAAACATGCCGATGCCCGCCGCCGACGAAGCCAAGATGGCCGCCGAGAATTTGGCGAAAGCCAAAGACGAAGTGAACAAGAAGCTGGACGATTTGAAGGCCAAAGAGATCGCCGACCAAGCGGCCTTGCAGCCAGACAAGGTCGATCCGGCCCAGACGGCACAGCAAGTGGCGAAAGCCATTGAAGAAGCGACGAAGGCCGCCGACGAGGCCAAGAGAGCGGCCGACCAACTGGGTCAGAAGCCGATGGACGGCGAACCGATGAAACCGGGCGACGCCAAAAAGAACCTGAGTGAACTTCAAAAACAAGTTGCCGCGCAAGCGGAAAAGCTGATGCAGCCCGAAGCCGCCAAAGATGCAGCAGACGCGGCGAAGTCGATTGAAATGGGTGACATTCCTAAAGCGGTTGAACAGCAGCAAAAAGCGATTGACAAACTGAACGAAGCCGCCAAGGCAAGCCCGATGAAGGGCGACCCGATGAAAGGCGACCCGATGAAAGGTGACGGCATGGGGATGGGCGAGCCGATGCCGGGAGACGCCAAGGATTCAGGCCAACTTTCCAAGGAGCAGCAGAAGCTCAAAGAGGCGACGCAAGCGCTCCAGCAATCGCAGCAGGCGACGATGGCGGCCCAAGCGGCTGTCGATCAAGCCCAAGCCCAGGCACCCATGGCGGTTCAACAGCAGCTTCAACAAGCCCAACAGCAACTTCAACAGGCCCAACAGCAATTGAAGGACGGTCAACCGGCCCAGGCGCAACAAGCTCAACAACAAGCCACCGATAAGCTCCAAGAGGCACTGGGTGCGTTGAACCAAGCGGCGCAAGGCAAAGGCCAACAGCCCGCTCAGCCAGGGCAAAATCAACAAGCTCAAGCCAACCCAGGAATGGGAATGGGAATGGGTGAAGGCATGGGAATGGGAATGACCCCCGGCATGGGAATGACGCCTGGGAAAGCCCCGGGCATTGGCAAAGGAATGGGGCCAGGCCAAGAGAAGAACGATGGCCAAAACGGCACGGGAGATCGGCAAGCGGTTGGCGAGAACAAAAAGACGGAGTCGAGCGGGAAAGCCGCCAAGGGCAACGGATCGTTCATTGAACTTCAAAAGCAAGAGCGCGACAAGGTGCAGCAGGCCACCGAATCGGCCTTCCCCGCCGAGTTCCGCGAGTTGATCAAGCAGTATAACTTGAACATCAAAAATGCCACGAAACCGACTCCACCGAAAGCCGGAAACAAGTAACTTCTGCACGCTTCGATTTCATTCTCTAGGCGACTTCCGATGCGTATTCTCGCTTCTTTACTGATGTTGGCTTTACTCATCGGGGTCGGTACCACCGCACGGACACCCGCAGCGGAAGAGAAAGTCAAAATCGACGAGAAGACCAAGAAAGCAATGGAGCAGGCTTTGGATTGGTTGAAAGACACCCAAAAGAAAGATGGAAGCTGGGGGAACAATTCGGCGATCACATCGTTCGCACTACTCGCGTACCTCTCGCAGGGACATGTTCCGGGGCAAGGAAAATATGGCCCCGAGGTGGCCAAGGCCGTTCGCAATCTCGTGGCCGGGGCACGGGAATCCGACGGCTATCTCGTCGGCAATACCGGTGGCAACATGTACGCCCACGGCATGGCCACGCTCGCCCTATCGCAAGTTTGGGGGATGACCGGCGACGAAGAGGTGAAAAAGGTTCTGAAGCGAGCCATTGACTTGATCTGCAAAACGCAAAACCACGAAGGTGGTTGGCGCTACGAACCCCAACCGACCGGGGCAGATATCTCCGTCACCATTATGCAAGTGATGGCTCTGCGGGGTGCCAAGGATAGCGGCTTGTACGTCCCCGACGAAAAAATGAAGAACGCGATCAGCTACATCAACAAATGCTACGATGCCCGCACCGGTGGCTACCGCTACCAAATCGGTGGTGGCCCGGCCGGTTACGCTCGCACCGCCGCCGGCGTGTGCGTGCTGCAACTTTGCGGCGAGTACGACAAGAAAGAAATCGCGGGGGCATTGAAGTATTTGGACAACACCGGCGACGATCGCCAGCACTACTGGTACGGAGCGTACTACGCGGCCCACGCTTACCACCAAATCGGTGGCAAAGATTGGGAAAACTTCTACGAGAAGATGAAGACTAAACTCTTAGCGAGTCAACAAACCAATGGGTCGTGGAAAGACTCGAAAGAAGGGCACGTCGGCCCAGATTATCAAACCGCAATCGCGATTCTTATTTTGTCCATCCCCTCGCACTACTTGCCGATTTATCAGCGGTAGCTGGCGCCGCCGAAAATCGCCCCCAGTGCAAGGCGGTTGTCGAACCGATAGACTTTGATTTTCGCGTCTTCGATGGGAACACCGTTTTCATCGGTCGGCCAAACTTGTTTCGAACGCGGATCGACTGCCACCCTCTTGGCTTGTTCCACCAGATCTTGGTTCAGCCGTTTATCTTCCACGTCGCCACCGTTTCTCAACACGGCATATTCCACGAACCGTTCTTCCGCAATCGGTGGTTGATACGTCGTTCGCTTGGCGTAATACTGAGACCATTCATACGGATCGGTGAGCCGATCTTCCGGTTGGATCACATCCGCGAGAAACTCCCCGGCCTGTTTAAATCCGATCCGATTTTGGTGCATCGGCTTCAACAAACTGGGTATGCAAGCCGCAATCAGAACCGCCACCCAGACCCACATTGCGGCAGGCTGGCGATAAAATCCGCCGAGCGGTCGACGAGCGAGCCAAGCAAATAGCGGCTCGAGACCGGCCATCGTGAAGTACGTGGCCACGAATGTCGCCGTGAGCAAGTGCCGCTCAGACGCATACCCTTGCGAATAGGCCACGCGTGACAATGCCACCAAGTGGACACCGACCGTCGCCAGGAGAATGATCCATTCGGGCTGGGTTCGGAATCGTTTGCGAATCAACACGCAGCCGAGGATTCCCAAAATTCCGATGCCATAATGCGAGGCTTGCAGGTACTCGCGCGTCATGGTCAACCCGACCGCCGATGCCTTTTGCAAACCGGAACCCCGATCCGGATCGGTGTTGTGTTCGGCGAAAATCGGGCCGTTCACAGCATTTTGGCCGAAACCGGGTCGCATCGGCCCCGAGGGTGCCCCTTCGATCGCTTGTTTCCCGGACGGCTTGTTGGTCAACCCGCCGATGAGCAACATGTATGGCGCCGCCGAGATCCCGGTGCCGACGAGGACCGCGGCAGTACACGCGAGCATATTCACGCGCGGCCGCCACTTCACAACCGCCAAGCCGACCAACACGATTGCCACGCCGAGGGTGACAGCCAGCCCTTCCGGCCTGACCAAATAGGTCAGCCCCGATGCGATCCCGCACAGCAATAATCGGCCGATACTTTCTTTGCGAATCCCCGCGACGCCGAGCGCCAACGCGGTGGCAAATCCGAGGAAATACAGCCCCTCGCTCAGCCCGTCGCTCGTGTCGCGGGCAGCCACCGGCAAAAATTGAAATAGCGACACCGCTCCGAAACTTCGATTCTTATCGAGCAGCATTCGGCCGAGCCAGTACATCGGGAAAACGGCGAGGATCATGGCGCCGGCCGCGGCGACCTGTGCGGCCCGCAAAAGCAGATTGATCGAGAACTCGGAAGGATTTTCCGGTGGGTCGATCCGGTGGAGGATGTAGTAGGTGGCGTAAATCGTCGCCGGGTAAGCCGGGGGCTGCTTGGCTTCTTTGAGCACGTCGGGCAACGTCCGTACGACCGGTTTCGCGGGGTCGCCCGATGGATGGGCCAAATTCAAAGCCAGCTGCGCGAACCCGAGGCTATCCCGGGCCGTCATCGCGCTGTTCCGGATCAACCAAACATGCAGCAGCAACGCGATCAGCACGAGGCCGAGGAGGCGCACGCGATCCGACCGATCCGTGACGCGGATCGGGGCCACGGTTTCCATCCGTCCGCCTACATGGGTCGACATCGCTCAGCATCCTCGGGTCATGACGCAACCAACTGTTAAGATGCTAAGATATTGCGTATCGATGCGTCAAGACGGGCATTCACCGCGTCCTAGGGAATATTGAGCCGAGCCATGCTGCAAATCACCGACACCATCGCCATCAGCGACGACGAATTCAGTTGGACATTCTCGCGTTCCGGTGGCCCCGGAGGCCAGAATGTGAATAAAGTCGCCTCGAAAGCTCAGCTTTCGTGGTTTCTCGAGGGCACGTTGGCCGTGACGGACACCGTGAAAGAGCGCTTGCGAAAAGCCCATCCCAGTTGCCTGACACTCGACGGGTACTTCCTGATTACTTCGCAAGAGACTCGTGATCAGGGCCGGAACAAAGAATTGTGTTTGCAAAAATTGACGGAGTACCTGCGGACGGCACTCGTTCCCCCGAAGGCGCGGTTCGCCACGAAACCGACCCGGTCGTCCAAGAGACGTCGCGTCGCCGATAAGCGACTCAACTCTGACCGGAAAGCCCGTCGCAACCCCGGATCGTTGCACGATTAAACGTAAACAGCGGGGAATTCTCGCTGTAGGCAATTCGGTTCTCGAAGCCAATTTACTCGCTGACTTTGATCCCCAACGTACCGGCCACCCCGCGAACCAAAGAATCACTCGTCTTGGTCGACTGTTGGTAGCCCCACATCCCCCGCAGCACTTCAAAGCTCATCATTCCGCCGATGAGCACCACAATCAAGCACGGCATCAGCACCACAGCTGGCAGCGGCCCCCAAGACACCGGCTTGGCCACAACAGTTCGTACGGGAGTATCGTCTTCGTCGTAGCTGGCTCTTCGCATCGCCGAACTCGCCGATACTCCTTCATCGGTTTCCAGGTCGTCCATCATGTCATCATTGGCCAGGGTACTTCGGCGACTGCTCCCTTTTCGAGCCGCAGGCACCACATCGTCTTCATCGACCAGTAACACTTGACTGGCGCTTTCGTCTTCGGCGGGTGCATCTTCATCGCTGATGGCGATGTCGAAGTCCGAATTCTCCAGATCCGTGTCAGCCGAGTCAATGGCGACGACTTCCGAACCAGATTCTTCGTCCGAGACGACGGGCAATTCGAAATCGGTTTCGAAGATGTCCCCTTTTTCGGAATTCATATCATCGGCGATCGCATCGGTGACGCCGGAGTTGTCGTCCAGACTCAGTTCGAATTCGCTGTCGGAATCGTTCGGTCGTTTCCCGCCAGACTTCGCCATGCCAATCCGTCCGGATGCCGCCCCGGGTGCATCGAGGGAAAGCTCGAAATCGAGATCCGATTCGCTGTCCGATTTATCTTTTTCGAGTGATACGCCGCTGTCGACCGGTTTACGCAAGTTGATGCCGCTCTGACCACCGCGAGTTCCCGAAGGAATCGCCCCGCCCAGCTCGACTTCTTCGGAGCTATCCGTGTTGAGTTGCAGTTCGAAAGAATCGCTATCCGAATCGAGACTCAGCTCGAATTCACTGCTACTGTCATCCGAGGCCGGCTGACCTTTCGGGCCGGGGATTTTTGCAGAATCGTTGGCTTTGAGCTTCCCACCCGTCAATTTCTTGGAACTCGGAGATTTCAGAACGCCACTACGCGGGCCAGAAAGATCGAGCGAGATTTCTTCAGTGAGTTCCTTGGCGGTAGCTGCTTTTTTCGAAGGTGTTTTGTCCAGCCGGACGTCGCTGTCGCCACTGGTCTTCGGTTTCTTTTTCGAAACACCCGAGTCGCTGGGCAGCGAGAGAATATCGTCATCGCTGTCATCGAACGAAAGCGGTTTCTCAGCGGTCAATTTTCGAGGCTTTGGCGGGGGCGTCAGTGGGACATCCAACCCGATTTCGTCGGAGGAGTCGCCGAGTGCTGACGCATCACCAGGTTGGAGGCCGGGGTCACTGGCTTGGCCGAGTGTCCGGGCGAGTTCGTCGATGTCAGCGGAACGGAATCGGAGCGTCGGGCCATCGCGGAACGACTTCAACGACTTCCAATCGCCTTTGAGTTTCCGCTTAAATTCCTCGGGAGAGATCCCGAGTTTGTTTGCGGCTTCGTCAAGGGTGTACGTCTGCGCCATGGTGTGTACTCACGCCGACCGAGGACGATAGGAAATCCGCCAACTCACTCAATTTACCTAACTTTAGCCGACCGGGGAGAGTTCGCAAGCGCCGACTTTCAGGATTCAGGTTTCGGGTTCCTCAGAACCGTCCCATTCCGACTTGCCGGAATTGTACGCATGTGACCGAACCACACGACCCGACTCTTCCTGGAAATCTCCTCTTCCCCTTCCCCGCCGGCACTATATATTTAAATGTGTTGGGGGCGTAGCTCAATTGGTTAGAGCACCGGACTGTCGCTCCGGAGGTTACGGGTTCGACCCCCGCCGCCCTCGTCGGTGAAAAGTGATGCGGGCCGGGGCAGAAATGCTCCGGCCTCAGTCATTTCTAGGGTAAAATCAACACCGATTCCGCTTTGTCGTTCAGTAACCACACGCGGATCTTCACATCGACCTTCAGATCCTCCACCGTCGCGGCTGGGAACAGTTTACCCGTTTGCTTGTGCACGACTGTCGTCTTTCTGATCGGCAGGCCTTCCTCTCGCCCTTTCAGGAACAGAGTCGCTAACACCATTTTGTCTCCCTCGGTGCTTGGAACCACTTTCACGATGACAGCTTCAATTTCCGCTTTACGTTCGGGGATTGCGGGCCGGAGTTTGTACATTTTTTCGGCGAACACGACATACTCCGCCATCGGCATCATGCCGATGGCCTTGCGACGAGTGTCCAGCGCATCGGGGTCATCCACGGCCCGAGCGACTAACTTCCCGTCCTTCTGTTCCAGTTGCGTGCCGTACCGTTGGTTCTTCCCTTCCGCAGCGAGCACGCGATCCGCGAGGTACGCCAAGTCGGTGCCTGCGGCCTCACTCTTTTTGACGGCGACTTCCAGGAGATTCAGACACTCCTTCTGAAATTTGATGTCGGCGTCGGCGTGCTGCACCAACAGCCAAGCGGCGTGCGCCCCATCTTCGCCGACGAGCGATTTGCCGGGCCAGCCTTGCTTCTCAATCACGCCCTTGAGCCAAGTTCGGTTTTTGTCGTCCGCGTCTCCGACCGCTTTGACCAGATCGGCCGGGGGCGCGGTGCCAGCATCGATCAACTTCGTCCGCGCGGCCTGATCCGTCTCAACACGGGCGAGGAGTTCTTTGCGCAGTGCGGAATCTTTGACATCGGGTTCGGGAGCGAAAATGGCAAGCAACAACAGCGGTAACATGCCAGACCTCGTTGGAAGTGAGTGAATCAGAATTCGGACGACAGGAGGGTACACACATCCATGGCTTGGATCAACCCGGACACAATTGTGAAACGATGACCGATGTGTACATCGGCCAGCACGGTTCCGGACAGGTCGCGTACGACTTGATGCACATTCACCAAAATGTGCCCAGCACCTTCCGGATGAAACGAGACCGGCTCCACGTGCGGGTCGATATCGGACCACTGTTCCGTCCAGTACGCCCGGACTTCATCATGGCCACGGGCGCAGCCGCCTTTGAATGCTTTCGGCCAAGCCACGTCTAGGGCCATGGTGGCGAGTGCAGCGTCAATGTCGCGGGCGTTGAAGGCCGTGTATGCGGCGGTCAACAAGTGGATTTCTGGGGATGATTGGTTTGTCATGAGGAACGTCCGTGAACAGGTAGCACGTGCCTCCGTCAGCTGATGCACCTAGTTCGGCCTGCTGCTCGCCCTGTAAGACTGCAGCTTGGCGACGGTCTCCGAACCGCGACCCGACCTGCTGATCTCGCCCCACATGAGTGGAGTCATGCCCCCGTTATCTCGGACATCCAGCCTTGCACCATGGCGAATCAGCACTTCGATCACATCCAAGTGCCCATTGTTTGCGGCGAAATGCATCGGCGTTCGCCCACTTACCTCTGAAGCATGGACATCAGCCCCAAGTTGGATGAGCAACTCTGCAATGTCGGCTCGGCCGTCATAACAGGCTGCGTGAAGCAATGTCGTGTGAAGCGAGCTGAAACTCAGCAACGCTTGGCTGGGATCTTCCCTCAACGACGAAACGACTCGCTCGTAGTCTTGCTGGAGAAAGCCTTCGCTGTACGCAACGGGATCAGGCACCGACGGCTCAGTTACTCGTTTTCGCTGTTCCAAAGTAGATTTACTCCACAGCAAACGGTGTCCGAATTGAAACATCTATCGTACGGTGTAGAAACGAAACGAGAGTTAGCAAATCAAGTGTTTCCTGTTCGGAGTAGATTTTTCGGATTTTGGGTGCGTGAGCGGTCGGGTTTCGAAAAATTCCAAACATCCCCTTGAGCATGCTGCCAAAGCCTTTTTGCTCAGATTTTTCGCTTTCGGTCGTCAAGGCACTTAGGGCGAGCAGTGGACGAGTGATGTTGAATATTGAATCGACAAGTGCTGCACCGTCATTGGTGAGTCCTGTACGGACACGCAATTTATCGGCGACACTCTTAGTCGCCTCAAGTATGGCGTGAAAATAGTTTTCTTCGAGAAGTTCAGCGCGGCAAAATGCCAACACGTCGTGATGGACTTTTCTACGAACAAGTTCGCTCTTAAGTTGGCCAGCTTTTTCATCTGCTTCACTAAGGGTTTCGACATGGCTAACGGGGTGAAGTTTTCCATTCTCCCCAAGCTGCAATCCCGAGAAAGAAAGAATCTTGTTGAGCTTGAGTCGAAGGTCTTCAAAGTTTGCATTGCGGTTTACATATCGAACCGGCTCCATCATCGCCTGAATAAATCCACCTACATTGTTTCCGCACTGGTCTTGCTTTTGTTTGGAAGTGAGTGCGAAAAGAATTCGCTGCCACTTTGGTGTTCCACCATTTTCGGCAATTCCAGTTGCTTGCAGGATCTCGCCAAGTTCGCCGTGAGTAGCGGCATCGGCGAGCAATTCAGCGATCTTGCGTAAGGAGTTCTCATTAAAAATCGAAAATGACATGTTGCGATCTCCAGAAGCGGTATCTAACGTTTGATGAATGAGTTTATACCCATTACCAAGGTTCGCAGTAACCGATACGGAAAACGATTAAACCACGACACTCTTCACAACCGCTATGGTTGCCAGTAGTCTTCGAGTGATCACAGTCATCATTTGAACAATAAACCACCATAACCTGGAGCAAATCAACAATAAATCCAACGAACGATTTCCGTGATGTCTTATTTCGTTCGAGTTCAACCTTCAGGTTGCCTTCGTCGGAACGAGTCTTCGAGGTTCCGACGAAGGCGAGAGTCGGGCTTCCCAGACTCGGCTCGGCCTAAGCCATCGACACTCTGCGACCTAAGTGGCACAACCTTAAGGTTGAACTCCTACAAAACCCATTTGCAGACCAAATGAGTCGAGTGTTCGAAACCAAAGTCCCTCGACAGCTGGACAATCCTTACTTGAACAATAATACACCATCGCCCAAAGCATGTCAACAATAAAACCTCCAAACATTCAAAACAAGTCTGGCAACACCGCACCTCCCACAGCAAATCTTGACCAATCTGAAAAATCCTTGTCGGCTTCACGTTCACTTCAGCTTGGCGGATTATTCTGCGGGGGTTGCGTGTCGATGATTTTCTACACGCCACTGCTCCTGTCACGTCTTGAAGAGGATCGTCACCATGAAGCGTATGAACCCGTTCCAGGCTCTCGTTAGCCGTCTATTTTCCAGCCGACCCGTGACCATCACGACTCGGTCAACCAGTGGTCGGCTAAGGTATGAACAACTTGAAGACCGTACAGTTCCCGCCTCTTTTGGGTTCCGATCCATCGACGGATCCGGCAACAACCTGACCAATTTGACGTGGGGCACCGCCGGCACCGACTTCCTCCGGATCGCCCAGGCTGACTACGCGGACGGGGTATCCACCCCGGCCGGAACGACCCGGCCGAGTGCCCGTGAGATCAGCAATTCCCTGTCGGATCAGACCGGAGTGACCGGGACGAACGACCGGATGATGTCGGCCATGGTGTACGCTTGGGGCCAGTTCATCGACCACGATATGGACCTGTCGAAAACGGGTACGGGGCAGCGGTTTGACATCGCCGTGCCAACCGGCGACCCGTCGTTCGACCCCGCCAGCACCGGTACCAAGGTGATCCCGCTCACCCGCACTTTTTACGATACGGCCACCGGTACTTCCGTCGCCAACCCACGGCAACAGGTGAACTCCGTGACCTCTTGGATTGATGGGTCGATGGTGTACGGGTCGGATGCCACCACCGCCGCATCTCTCCGGACGTTCCAGGGCGGAAAGATGAAGACCAGTCCCGGCGACATGCTGCCGATGGACGCGAGCGGGAACTTCATGGCCGGCGACGCGCGGGTGAACGAAAACCCAGAGTTGACCAGTCTGCAAACCCTTTTTGTCCGCGAGCACAATCGAGTGGCAGAGCGCATCGCCAAAGCGAACCCTGCACTGTCCGACGAACAGGTCTACCAGCGAGCCAAGGAATGGGTGACCGCGGAGATCCAAGCCATCACGTACAACGAGTGGTTGCCCGCACTCACTGGCCAGAATCTCCCGCGGTACCAAGGGTACAATGCGACGGTGAACGGCGGGATTTCGAACGAGTTTGCGACCGCAGGATTCCGATTTGGGCACAGTCTGCTCGCCGACGATATCCAGTTCCTCGACAACAACGGCAAGTCGATTGCCGACGGGGTTTCGCTGGCGGAAGCGTTCAACAACCCCGGTCTGGTGAAGGCGCACGGCGTCGAATCGCTGATCAAGTATTTGGCATCCGATCCGTCGAACGAAGTGGACACCCATGTGGTGGACAGCGTCCGGAACTTCCTGTTCGGAGCACCGGGAGCGGGCGGCCTCGATCTGGCGAGCTTGAACATCCAACGGGGCCGGGATCATGGGTTGGCCGACTACAACGCCACCCGCGTGGCCTTCGGTCTGCCGAAGGTGACCAGTTTCGCCCAAATCACCTCGAACGTCGACACGCAGGCGAAGTTGCAGGCGTTGTACGGGTCGGTAAACAACATCGATCTCTGGGTCGGGGCACTGGCCGAAGATCACATCCGAGGCGGAAGTGTCGGCATGACAGTGAAGGCGATCATGAACGATCAATTCTCCCGGCTGCGGGAAGGTGACCGGTTCTGGTACCAGCGTGAGTTCGCCGGCAATGACTTACGCGAGTTGGAGTCTACCACTTTGAGTAGCCTGATCCGCCGAAACTCGACGACCTCGAATATGCAGAACAACGTCTTCTTCTTCCGGGCCGACATCAGCGGGCGAGTGGCGATTGATGGCCATCGCGACGGTCGGCTCGACCGCCTCGATCCGCCCGCAGTCGGAGTTCAAGTCCAACTGTGGGATCTCACGACCAGTTTGGTACTCGCGACCGTGACGACGGATGCACGCGGGTTCTATCACTTCGGCGTCGCTGATGACGTACGAACCGGGGACTACCAAGTGCGGTTGGTCAATCAGGCCGTACCGCCAAGTAGAACGCTCTCAATCACCCGTGGGGATATGAATTATGACAAGGTTGATTTCTTGCTCCCACCTCCCGGTCGACCGAAGGGTCCGCCTGCCGGATTGACCGTCGCACCACCTGCGTCGAATCCGGGTTTCATGGCGGCGGACTTCTTCACGCTGAACGGAGTCGATGTCAATTTACAGCCTGTGCGGCGGCGGTAATCGCACTGCCAGCGTGACTTTCAGAATACCACTCTGAGGGGCGTGCGCGATGCGGGTACTCGTGATTGAAGACGAACCGGATCTCCTTTCCGCACTCGCCCAGGCGTTGCGGGAAGGTGGGTTCGCGGTCGATGAAGCCGACAGCGGAACCGACGGATTGTACAAGGCAACCGAGTGGGATTACGACGCTATCTTGCTCGATCTGATGATCCCCGGGTTGGACGGCTGGGAAATACTCCGTCGGCTCCGGGCGAAAAAGACGACCCCGGTACTCATCTTGACTGCCCGCGACGCGATCTCCGACCGGGTTCGCGGGCTTGACATCGGCGCAGACGACTACCTGCTCAAACCGTTCAACCTAACCGAATTACTCGCCCGGGTGAGGGCACTCATTCGCCGGGCCGTGGGTCGTCCCGACGCCACCTTCACCCTTCACGATGTCACGATCAACACCGTCCGGCGGACGGTATTTCGTTGCGGGCAGCCAGTGGTACTCACGGCCCGCGAGTATGCCATTGTGGAACTGCTGGCCCACCGCAGCGGTCAGGTGGTGTCCAAAACCCAAATCTACGAACACATCTTCGACGAGACGGACGACACCCTGTCTAACCTAGTGGAGGTGCATGTTTCGAACGTCCGGAAGAAGCTCGGCCGCGAGTTCATCCACACAATTCGGGGGATGGGTTATGTGGTTGATCGGTAGGTCGATCCGACTGCGAATGGTCGTCTGGTGTGCGGCCGTGTTGATGGCCGTGCTGAGTGGCTACGCGGCCATGCTGTACTACGAAGTGCGGGCAGCCCGTCTGGCCGAGCTGGACGGTCAATTAGACACGGTGGCAGCCGGGTTGGAGGCCTCATTACGGCTGTTCCCCACGCAGGAACTGACCGGCGAAGATCCGCCCCCGAATGAATCGCCCGAGTTCGCCCCGCCCAAGCCGGATCGGGTTCCGAAAGAGCGACCCGGCACAAGACCCACCCCACCCGGTCGTGACCGCTCACGCCAGCCGATGCCGCTCAACCCGCCCAGTGGGCCGCTCTGCCCCGGAGACCCGAACGCCATCTATTTCGGTGTCTGGCGGACGAACGGCACCGAGATCCGGTCAGTCGGGATGACCCGGGATTCGTCATCCCCGATCGGGGCGTCGTCTCAGCCCGTACACTCCACACGTGGCCCGAACCGAGAGGTACTCGTGTTCGGGCCCCAGCGCACGGTCATTCTGGTAGGTCGCCCACTCGGGAGGGTGGAGGCCGAACTCACCCACTTCGCGTGGCTGCTATTCGGCACCGGCGCAGCGGTTCTCGCGGTCGGGTTGGCGGGTGTCTGGGTGATTTCTCGCAGTATCTTCCGACCGGTGGCCCGGATCGCCGACGCCGCATCGCGCATCTCTCAGACGAACCTTTCCGAACGGATCGACCCGGCGTCTGTCGAACTGGAGCTGACCGGACTGGCGGTCGTACTCAACGCTGCATTCGACCGGCTGGAGTCGGCATTCGACCGCCAAGTGCGGTTCACGGCCGACGCGTCCCACGAACTCCGTACCCCGCTGGCGGTGATCCGTGCCCACGCCGAGTTGGCACTGTCCCAGCCCCGAACTGGGGATGAACTCCGCAAGACCATCGACGTGACGTTGCGGATGACCGAGCGAATGACCCACCTGGCCGAACAACTGCTTCAACTCGCCCGGGCGGACACCGGAGAAGCCGTGCTCCACCACGAACCGGTGGAACTGGATCGAGTGGCGGAGGAGGTAGTCGCCCAGCTGGTCACGCTGGCGGATGAAAAGCAGGTTCAGATCGAACTCACGACCGAACCGGCAACGGTGTCCGGGGATGAAACTGCACCGGGGCAGCTATTCGGCAACCTCCTTTCCAATGCCATCCGCTACAACCTTCTCGGCGGGTGGGTGCGGACTCGGGCCGGCCGTTTGCAAGGGATCGTCGAAGCCCACGGTGGCCGCATCGAATTCGACATCCCGGGAGTGGGGAGCACGTTCCGCGTCATCCTTCCGACGACTCAGTAATCCGATTCGGAACCCCATCTCCGGTCGTCTCGCAAGCTCTTGCAAGCCGGGAAAATGAGCGTATAAAACGATTTCGTCCATTGTGTTTCGCAGGCGAGAGCCGTTGCTACACTGGCCACTTCGAGTTGATTGCTTCCACTCGTTGGTTTAACTTGGTCCGACTTTGACCGATCGACGGAATCGCAACAGAGTAAGTATCGATGGCGGAACGACGGAAACGGATTCTTCTCTATGTTCCCGTCATTTGGCCCGATGACACCGCGCTCAAAATTGTCGCGCTGGCCAAAGAGTTGGGATCGGTCTGTTCCGACCATGGCGACGAGCTGACCATCCTGGCCACGTCGATCGATCTCATCGGCAAGCCGGTCTACTGGCCGGGAGCTCGGACGCTGTTCGCGCGGGTGCTGCCCCCGTCGAAATTGGAGCCTCGTGCCTCGCCGGAAGGTTCCGGCGACGCCTTCCAACAACTGACGGATCTCGCCGAAAAGCACGACGTCGTCTGGATCCCGCAGCCGTTCGGAGCACTCCCTTCCGATTGCCGGCTCCAACTGTCGATCCCCGTGGTGCTCGGAATTCCCCACATCGATTTCGACATCGTCGATTCGGGCGCTCGGACGGATCGATTCCGTCGAGACATGGCGCGATTGAGCCAATTCGCCCAGCATTTCCTCTTTTCGACGCCCGCGTTGCAATCCGCAGCCGTTCAGCGGTATGCCATTCCGACCCATCGCACCAGCGTGGTGCCAGATAGCGGCACTCGGGTCTATTCCAGTCCCGATCAAGTGCGTGCGTTGGGATTGCCCGAACAATACCTCCTGACGGTCGGCTGGGATCGACCGAGCCAAGAATCTTCGGTCACCGCGGAAGCCGTCGCCCAACTGTTCCGCCGAGGCCAGTTGCCCTACCCGTTTGTGAATCTCTCCGAAGGGATCGACCATCCGCCGCTGGTCGGGATGCTCCAACTTCAACAAGGTCGCGACTGTCGGGCCAAACTGGAAGAAGCAGGAATGCAACTGGGCCGCGACTGGTTCGAAATGCACCATTCGGAGCCGCAAGAACTCCAAGCGGTGCTCGCGGGTGCCTCCGGATTCGTCGGCAATGGTCGCCGTGGTACTGGGCCGAATTGGCATACGCTGTCGGCGAGCCAATCCCTGGTGCCGTTGATCAATCCGACAGTCGTCGGTTACGATTCCGACCCGGATCGGACGTTCCCTTACGATCCCCAATCGGCTGACTCCCTGGCGAGCGCCATCCGGGATTGTTGCAAGGATCGTCGGGAAGCGAACCGTCGGGCCGACGTAGCGAGTCGCCACCGATCGAATTCGAATGCGCAAACGCTGCACGCGATTCTTACTGAGCAGTCTCAAGATCGGTACCCCATTTCCTACCCGCCCGTGCGGCCGGCGCGCCCGCGCGATCAGCGTGTGGCTTGGCTGATCAGCCACACGACGCTGCGCGATGCGGAAATCCCGCTCCTGCGCCAGCTCGGCTACGAAGTCTACACGAACAAGGTTCTCCCGACGGGGGAAGATTACCGGAGCGGGAGCGCCGACTTCTCGTGGGACGACGACAGCACGCTGCCGACCGACGTGTTGCAGGCGATGAACGCCTGCAATTTTTACCAGAGTGAACTGAGCCACGAGATGACCTGCATCCTGGAAGCGTACTTCGGCACCGTCATTTCTGCGGCGTATGGGCTCCTTCTCAGACAACTGGTGAAAACTTATCGCGGTCGGATTCTGATTCGCGCTTTCGGATTGGAAGCGCCCCGCACCTACGGCGAATACTTCGGACACTTCGCCGAGGACTGGATGTGGAAACGGCTCTGGCAAATCAGTCACCGATTTTGGATCGCGGCGTGCTACGAGCAAATCCCCCCGCACGAACCCGCACTGTTGAATCATAACTCGGTGATCTTGCCGGTCGCCTTGCCCGCACGGACGTTGAGGATGAGCAAACAATGGGTCGGAAGCGATCGCCGGGTCTTTTTCGTCTGTCCGAGCATCCACTCGGCCGCGGAATATTACGGCGTAATCTACGAACGGTTTCGGGAGCTCTACGGCGATCTCCCGTACCTCGTCGGTGGGGCTCAATCCGTACCTGTAGACGATCCGAACGTCACGGGGTTCTTGACCGAAGAGCAGTTCCATCACATTTTGGCCGATCTGCGTGTGATGTATTACCACAGCCGCGAACCCCGGCACATCCACTACCATCCTTTGGAAGCCATCGCCGTCGGCATGCCCGTGGTTTACATGCGCGGCGGCCTCATGGAACACTTCGACACCGGGAGCCAGGCGGGTGCGTGCGAAACCGACTCGGAAGCGCACGAGAAACTCCGGCGGATTCTCGACGGTGACACCGCGTTGATCGCCGCCATCCAAAAAAGTCAGAAGTCGATCCTCGGCGTCTTCTTACCCGATTACAATTTGGCGGCGTGGTCCGAGGTTTACAGCGGCGATGTCATGTCCGAATCATGCATCAACGATCTGCCGAGCTTGTCACCGTTCACGATTCAGACCCGCGCTATCACCGATATCCCGCAGAGTCTCGTCCGGGTGCCGTTTCGAGAATTGAAGCGGAATGATTGGCGTCGAACAACGGAGCTTGCGACGACCGCTCCTCACGTTTTCATCCACGCCCCTCCGGAACCGCTCTCGCCGAAGCAACGGATCCGTGAGCTCATTCCCAAACCGTTGCGTTCTTCAGCGCGCGTCGTATTCAGCGGGATGAAATTCTTGAAGCGAACCATGCGGCGGCCCGTTCCACCATCGAATCATCACGTCGCTCCAGCCCCGTTGTGCATCGTCGCCCCGACGGTCATTCCGATGCCGTTGAGCCCTGTGGAACTCGACGCCCAATATTTGAACAAATTGGCACTCGGGCCGCCGGATCGGACATTGCATGAGAACATCGAATGCAATCTGGACTTCGCCGACATCGGGCGGATTCTGAAAACGGATCGCTGGAATTTCACCCTCGACCCCGTTGGTTTACTCGACCCCAATCTGCCGATCAAGGGTATCGAACGGCAGAAATTGATCGTCGGGTTCAGCCATCTCGCATGGGAAACGGAAGACGCTTGCGGCCCATTTACTTCCTCGGCCTGTCGGGAGGCGATGCTCTGGTGCCGGGTCGCCGAACACGCCGTGTTCACCAGTGGCCGCGATCGCGATTTGGCCATCCGGCGCTACCGCCTCGATCCGAAACGAACTTCGATTCTACCGACGCTCACGCTGATGGGAGGAATCCCGAACGGGCCAGTTCCCATCACGAAACACACCATCACCAAGTACCGGCTCCCGGAGAGTTACTTGATCGGCTATTATTCCAAACGAACCAACCCGAATAGTTGGCTGCTCCTCCAAGCCATCCGGATCTTGATGCGTCGCGGTGTCGAGTTGCCGGCACTCGTTTTGACCGAAATCATCAAATCGAGTGCCGCGGGCCGTTCGAGCGATCGGGTCGAAATCGATACCTATAAATCGCTGAATTCACTGGGGTTGGTGAAAGGGAAAAATCTGTTTCTGATCCCGACTTTGCGCGAAGCTCGGCGCCACTCTTTGGAAATGCGGGCCTGCCTTTCGGTGGTGGTGCCGCGCTGGGGTGGAGACGCCGTCCGCGATGTGACCCGTGCGGCTCTGGCCCGTGTGCCGGTGGTCGCCTCGGCGATTCTCCCGGTCGTCGATGCTTTCAGCGGGTCGGGTGAAAACGTCCTCTTCGTCGATCCCGACGACGCGGTCGGACTCGCCAACTCCATCCAGCGCACTTTGGAAATGAAGGATGAAACCCGTGCCCGTACCGAGCGAGCTTGGGCCACGGCCCAGCGGATCAACTCCCCGGAAACACTTGCGGAACGGGAGCGACTCTTTTCGGCCATCGCCGCACGGGCTAATGCGAATGAAGAAGTGCGAAGGGGATCGCTTCCGCAATCGAAGGCACCACAGCGAGCAAATTCAGGCTCGGATTAGGACTCCTGATAGTGGTCGCCAAGCCGTAGCCCGTCTGCACCAAGATCGTCCGGCAGCCGGCACTGGCTCCGGCTTGCAAATCGGTCAGTCGGTCGCCGATCAACCACGACTTCGCCAAGTCGATGCCCAACTCCCGCGCCGCTTGCACTAACATTCCCGGCTTCGGCTTCCGGCAGTCGCAGTCGATGCGATAGTGCCCCTGCCCGTGTGTCGGATGATGCGGGCAATAATAGAAGCCATCGATCTCGGCTTCTCCCAATTTCTCGGCGATCACCCGGTGCACATCCGGCAACACACTTTCGGGAAAAAGCCCACGGGCCACACCCGATTGATTCGAGACCACCACGACCCTCCAACCCGCCACGTTCGCGGCTCGGATGCACGCAGCCGCACCTGCGATCAACTTCACTTGTGCCGGCCGGGCGAGGTATTCGACCTCCTCGATCAGCACGCCGTCGCGATCCAAAAACAGAGCCGGCGCCCGACCTGCGATCAGGTTCGGCGACGGCTCGTGGGCAATCGGTGGCTCGGTCACGGGCTTACGCCTTGACGGTCGGCGTGGCCTTCTGAAGGATGTGCAGCTTCTTCGCGGCACGCGACTTCAACCGGGCGGCCTTGTTCGGGTGGATGTACCCTTTCGCAGCGGCTTGATCGAGCTTCTTCGCGGTGGCGCTCATGACCGGGATGATCTTGGCCGGGTCACCGGTCTTGATCGTCGCGGCGAGTTCCTTGGTTTGAATCTTCACGAGCTTCAACACGCGGCGGTTGAGCTTCTGGCGTTTCTCGGCTTGCTTCAGTCGCTTCCACGCGCTTTTCGTATGCGGCATGATGTCCTCAGTGGGTGTTCGGGGTTCAGAATCAAAATATCAGGTAGTCGAACCGACTTTATAGCGGATGAATTTGGCCAACTTCAGGTCGACTTTGGTCAGGGCGGCCCCGACCGTGGTGCTCGGGTACTTCGCCGTGTTGGCCATCGGCTGTTCGAACAGCACCATTTCCGAGAGCCAGCTCTTCAGCTTGCCTTCAGCGATCTTTTCCAAGATGTTGACCGGCTTGCCGACGTTCTTGGGATCGTCCTTGATCTGGTTCACCAAGAAATCGCGCTCCTTGTTCATCACCTCGGCCGGCACTTCCGTGGCGACCATGTACTGCGGATTCAACGCCGCGATGTGAGCGCAGATGTCTCGCAGCAGTTCGTCGTGGCTCCCCGTGCCCGTGCACTGGAGCAACGCCCCGACGGAGCCGTCGTGGTGAACGTACTGGCCGAACACGCCACCCGACAGCCGGGCGAAGCGTTGGACGATCATCTTTTCGCGGATGACACTAACGACATCCGTCAAGCGATCACTGACCGTGGCCGTGCCGAACGGCTTGGTCATCAGGTCAGCCACATCGGTCGGATTCGTGGTGGCGACGGCTTTCGCCAAATCGTCGACGAGTGAAAGAACGCGGTCGTTCTTCGCACTCGGGGCCGACTCGCAACGGAACTCGACGATGGCCGCAATGGCCGACGCCGAATCGATGTTCACGCCGACGCGGCCTTCGGCGGTTTCATTACCTTCGCGCTTCACGCCGACGTTCTTGCCGCGGAGGCGGAGAATGTCGACTGCTTTTTGAATGTCGCCGCCCGCTTCCGTGAGGGCGCGTTTGCAGTCCATCAACGGCTGGTCGGTGATTTTGCGGAGTTCGTTGACCGACGCGGCGGAAATCGTGCTCATAGCGTTCTCGATACTCTCGATTCGATTCATTTGGAGAAGGAAACAATCACCACCACAGAGTCACCGAGAGCACCGAGAAAAAAACCGAGTGAGGAAAAATAGACGAGTTGGAATCTTTTCGTCTCATCCCGTCGATAGATCTTCTCGTCTTGACTCTGTGTTCTCTGTGACTCTGTGGTGAAAATTCTATTTAACCGACAGTCGCGGGGGCGGGTTGGTTCACCACGGGTGCGGCTTGTGGGCCACGGGGTGCCGGAGCTGGCCCCGGGCCGCGATCTTGGCGACCACCACCACCGGCGCTGGCGGCACCACGCATTTGCGTCTGTTGTTCCGGCGGCAACGCAGCCCGGCCTTCCAGCACGGCGTCGGCCAATTTCGACACGATCACTTCGATGGCCCGGATGCTGTCGTCGTTGCCCGGAATCGGCAGATCGACGGGATCGGGGTCGCTGTCGGTGTCGATGAGGGCAATCGTCGTGATGCCCATTCGCTGGGCTTCTTTGATGCCGATGTGTTCGCGCTTCGGATCGACGATCACGAGAGCGTCCGGCAGGCGGTTCATCTCGCGGATGCCCGACAAGTTCCGGCGAATCTTCAGCAGTTCGCGGTTCAAGTTCGAGACCATCTTCTTACTGTAGCGGTGAATCGTCGCCGTTTCCGGGGCCTTGTTCTGATCGAGCTTGCCGGCTTCGGTCATCATCGTGGCGATGTACTTATTCATGTCTTGGCGGTCGTGGCGATCGCCTTCGGCCAACCACATCGACTCGAGTTCCTTCAACCGGTTCAGCCGGTTGCGGATCGTCTTGAAGTTGGTCAGAGTGCCCCCGAGCCAACGCTCGTTGACGAACGGCATGCCGCAGCGGGTCGCTTCGGCCGCGAGGATTTCTTTGCCTTGGCGCTTGGTTCCGACGAACAGCACAAGCTGGCCTTTACCGACGACCTGCGACAGGTACCGGTACGAACGGAGCAATCCGCGTACGGTTTCCCGGAGATCGATGATGTGAATTAAATTCCGCTTGCCGTAAATGTACGGCCGCATTTTCGGATTCCAACGACTGGCGCGGTGCCCGTAGTGTACCCCGGCTTCGAGAAGATCTTTAACATCGACTAATGCCACTGAATGCCTCCATTTCCGGCGTAAAGGCTAGCCCGGACTGGCGTTGCGCTTCACCCGCAGGTGTGAACGAAATCACCCCCAACACGGTTTCTGGGGTGCAAGTAGGCTAATGTAGCAGAAAACCCCGACTGGGCCAACCGATTCGACCGAGAAGGGATTCGGCAAAGACCGTCGGAGACAGGTTCGACTTCAGATTGCGCATTTGGCCGGAGATGGGAAATCGGTTCTTCGGCCAAAGTCAGTCGACACGCCAACCCCTCCTTCTGCGAAGCGTGTCGACAAGTTGAAGGATTCAATCCAAATTGACGACTTCGCCACCGGACGGGGTAACAGAGGCCCAAAAGACCGTTTCGTCAACACCGGCTCGAATCATGCGAACACTTCCGTCGAACATCGCCACGAGTAATCCGCCGGTGTACGGGGTCTGGAGCTGCCGGGCATCGGCTTGGGTCGGCGTGGGCCGGATTTGAAACGTGATTCTAGAGACTGACGGTCGGGTGATGTTAGCTGACGAAGTGACGGGCACGATGTCGTCCCAACCGGCATCGGCGAACGACGGTCGGCGTTCGCCGGCATGCGACAAGCCCGATCCCGGAAGGAACCCTTCGAAGGCGGGACTACATTCGGCGTAGAGCATGTGCGACCAAAACGGGTTATATTCCCCGTCGAAGGGAGGGTAGTAGCGCTGGAAGTACCGCTCTGCGAAGGCGATTGTGTTCGACGTGCCATCGGTGATCCCGAGCGGAAACTTGATCGGACCTTTGAAGCCGATCATGTTGAACGCGTAACTGGTCATGCCACCGTGGGCGTAAACTTTCCTACCCGTGACGCCGTCTGTTGACCCGAGCAAATTCTCGTCGATGGTAGTCGGATCTGACGGGGAGACGAAATACGACCGAGGAGGAAATGTAGCCGTACTGTCGGTAAACGGAATCCCATCGATGTGCCGTTGGAGGAGGACATGGGGATTGGCTTGATACGGGTTGGCTTCATAGTACGCCAAATTCCGCTTGATGGTTCGGGGATTGGGTTCCGTGTAACCGCCGACAAAACCGTCGAGCTGGCTCCCAGCATCGTGGGTGGCCAGAGTCATTTGCTTAAGGTTGTTGGCGCTTTTCATCCGGTTTGCTGTCTCACGCACCTTATGAACGGCCGGCAATAGCAGGCCGATAAGAATGGCGAGAATCGCGAAGACCACGAGCAGTTCGATGAGCGAAATTCCTGTTCGACCACGCATGATTGGCTCCGTTTGCGCCCGTCCGGAAGGACGTAGGATTGTCACCGAGTTCCCCCGTGTTCACGGACATCCATTAATGGCTGTGTTGATTGGCACCCATAAGCCAAGGAAATTTAACCTCTCCAGTCGAGCTCGGACAAAGAGCGTGCCCGGAGCCGCCGGAGCTGGCCACCCTGGCAAATTGATGGCCGCTACCAGCCAGTTGTTGGGTCCTGCTACAAGGCCGAATCCACCTTTTCCAAAAAGGAGAGTTAACGTCGCAGGTCGCGCAGGCAAACCACCGCCCGCCACGAGAGGGAGCAGCACAAAATTACCGCCAGGAGCACTGCCAAACTCGATGATAATTCTCCACGAGTCATTGACGGCTGGAACGGCTAGTGTGCCAAACGGCGAAGAAGTGGGAGGTGGGCCTGCTGCGTAGTCGGAGTTGACCGTGACGAATTGAGCAGTGGCCCGGTCTTGCGTGGCACCCATGGCAAGTAGGGCGATGCTAGCGATCACCCAGGAGGGACGGAGGGACGGAGGGACGGAGGGAATGTGCATTTCGGTGCTCCGAAGAAAGGAAGGAGGTGTAGGACGATACCAAGTTAATCAAACTGCAGCAGACGAGCAATACCAATTTTGCAAATTGTTTCGGATAAATTTGTCGATGGCCGAAGTCCATACCCCGATGACGTCACCCCTATCGCAAATGGTAACATTCACAGCCGTCTCCTCCCTCCCCTGAAACCGGCGCTGACAGCCCCGCGGCCCCCAGTTATACACACCGACCCGAACTGGTGGAACCCCCCACCCTCCCGGTTGAGGTGATCTCATGAATCTGACGCGTTGGAAACTGCTCGCGGGCATCTTTGGCATCTCCGTCTGTGGCTTGGC
>JANXWE010000037.1 GCA_025351325.1 Fimbriiglobus sp. | reverse complement strand
TCGAAAGAGTTTTTACTCCGGCGGTAGAACTTAGCGGGTGGCACCACGACTCCTAGGGTCATCCTGTTTCGCCAAATACTTCAGTCCGCCACGCGAAGACAATCCTTGTTGGCAAGATTGATCGAACTTGTAATGCTTCACCAATTTAGCCAGTTGCTCGGCTTCCGCCTCGGTCGTGAACGGCCCAAATATCTGCCGACTTCCGCTGTCGTAGAGTGCGAATTGACCGTTCGATGCGGGGCGGATTTGAAGACGTTCCGGATCGAACCGCTTCGACTGCATGGCAAACGGAACTTTCGTCGGAGCTTCACCATTTATCAGGAAGAACGTCACGTCGGCGTTGAAGCGGCAGAACTCGGTGGCCTTCATATCTTGCACAACCCGCAACGCATCGCGGGCGCTCCACTCGCTTTGGCCGAACTTCGCTAAAACTTCAGTTCCGTGGGCGAGCACATATTCGCCCTTTTCTTTGCGGGTCTCGCACTTCTTGACATCAATGACAACCCGTTCGCCGACGAAACCTTGCCCGCCTAGTTCGATTCCCGTCCGGACGAGATCCGTTTGGGACTGGCTCTTGATGGCGGCAGCGAGTCCTCCTGGCCGCGATTGGGCGCTCTCTGGCATAGCAAAGAAGAAGTTCATGAGCGGTGTTGTTTCGCCGACCCAACCAATTCGGTTGAACCCGTAACGCTGTGCTACGGCCGCGGCTTGCTCGGCATAGCCTCGATTGATGCCGAAGTTCAGTAACAAGGTCGTATCGTCGCGCAAAACCCAGGCCCCCCGGATATTTTCGGCCCGTACTGATTTCAGATCGAAGGCTGTGGAATTTTTTGGTTCGAAGGTGGGGATGAACGCTTCACCTTTGGTGAGGCCATACTCGATTCCGGTACCGATGCTGACCCATTCCGTTGGGCGCAGTTCGCGCATCACACGAACCATCTCGTCGGCTTCGGTCTGGTGCTTGCCAAATTCTCGCACCAGGATCGACCCGGCCCAAATTTGCCAGTTATCGTTTTGTCGACGCGCGAAGAGTGCCGAACCCTCCACGCGAATGCTCTGTTCTTTCTGGGGCAGCTTGACATCCGGTTTCAGCAAACTGGTTTTGTGTTCGGTCATCCCCAGTGGCGGGGCCTGGAGGGTGATCTGAGGCCCGGCGAACGGTTGTTGCAACTGGGATTTCTGCCCAAACCCTGGAGGCAGTTGACGTGGTTCCTTGGCTTTGAATTCGGGAAACTGAGCAAAAAGTGTCCCAGACGAGAAAGTCACAACTGAAGCTAAAAAGAATCGAATTCGCACGGTTCGCCCTCGCCGGTGAGTCCTTTCGACATAATCGACAGAATAGGGCGGGGGGATGAACCCGTTCACGGGCCAGATTTAAGATTGGGTGAACACGTGTGAAAATGATCAAACGAAAAATCCCGCAGAAGACTCACTCAGCATCGCCCATTTGCTGAGTTCGTCGTTCGGCGGGACAACATAAATCTAACATGCGATCAGAACTTAGGAAGGCCTAACTGTCAGAAATATCGGATTGCTCTGGCAAAGTGTCGAATTATCCGACACCAAGATAATATTACAATGTCCAAGGTTGTCTTTTTAGCTTGGAGAACGAGCCATTACTGGAATTAAACTCTGTGAAACACCTAAGTGTCCTTCAGTCGCGGATCAGAGCGACTGAGAGATATAAAGCCGCGAGCTGTTGCCAGCCGGAATTAGCCGATAGCGTGGCAACAGCGGCCCGTAGGTGAGAAATCGCCATCGGAGCACAATTGAGCATCAAGAAGGCCATGCCGACGTTGAATGACGCCACAGGGCTACTATCTGGCAGGGTCTGCCAGACGGACAAAGCGGCTTCCCGTTGACCATCGATCCAAAGTCTGGCGGCTTGCTCGTTGATTTCAGCCGGTGAGTTACCCGAGATCGGCAAAACGGCTTCGCCAAGCTCGTGGCCAATCCCACCTGCCAGGAGTTTTTCGCCTAAGTTCTTAGAAGTTTGGGTTCGATCCACCCAATTCTTGAGGCCCGTGATTCCGCTTGGCTTCGACTTCGTCGACTCGACGAGATTCTCCGCGAACAAACCAGCCACTTCACGAAGACGTTGTGGAAATTGGCCGGCCGCCATCGGAATACCGAGCCGACCGGTTGTCGACTCGACGAAAGTCGCCCAATCATTCGGGGCTGTTTTCAAGGAAACGGTCAAACCGAGCAGTTGAAGAGCCAGTTGGGAGTCGGCCCAAGCCGCTTGGGCATCGACCCGAATCGTGGCCAGAATTTCGTGTGGCTCGACATCACCAGCCAGTTCGTCCGAATGAACCTGATTCGAGCGAGCCACGAGCGCTCGGCTGGTCAATTCGGCGAGCGAAGGCTGTTTTGGCGAATTCATTGCACTTTTCCGCAGTGGTCGTGATCCTTTCCAGGAAAACGACCACCGGTGTAAAACTTGCGCCGACTTAATTCTTCGGCTCTTTCGGCTCCATTGGCGGAGCAGGTTTCACCGGGGCTTGCGGCAATTTGACAGGGTACTGTTGAATCACGATACCGAATTCGGGGGGCTTGGCTACCACAAGTCGAGCCAAGACACCGAGTTTGGCTTTCAAAGGTGCATCGGTTTCAGTCCCGGCCACTTGCGTGACTTGGCTGGCCAAGACTTCACCAGTGAGTTTTCCGAACCCCTGGATGTGGCGAATCGCCGCATCGATGGCTTTGAGTCGAACCGGGATTGGGCGGGTCGGCTGCACCGCCAAATTCACCAAGGCCTGTTGGGCATCGCCGCTCCCGATTCTGGCCAATGCTTCGGCCGAGTCGGGTGCCAACTCGTCGTCCGCAAGAGCTTTGCGGAGTTCGCTTTCGGCCGGTTTGACGTCGTAACCCGGAATTTCATCGAGTGCCAATTTGCGAAGCCATTCGGCAGCCAGTTTTGCAGAGGCTTTCTTTTCGGAAGCATCGCGTGGCATGGCGGCCGCATCGGGGACGGCGGCTTGAATTTCGAGTTTCAAGTTGAAGGGCGTGTACGGCTCGGCGATCACGCGGACACCCGGGAACACCCGAATTTGCTTCTCCAAAGCGGCTTCCAGCCCAAGATCACGCGACGTGTCGAACTCCATTCCTAAAGTATCCGGCTGAACACGGAGGCGGAACTCCTCGAACTTTTTCCTCTGGGACTCGTTCAAGGTGGACTCGAGTTGCTCCATCAAATTGATCAAGTTGGCGGTTGTCTTCACATTCGAGGCGGCATCAAGCTCTTTGCGATTTTGGACGACCGCCGTCGACGATTTGACTAACGCCGCCGTCCGCGGTGCCGAGGTGGCCGTGGCGTCGTACTCGGCCGCGAGCACGGCGTACGTGAATTGCGAAATGCGCAAGTCGAGCCGCGCCGCGAGGTCGACCGATGTCGGAATGTCCGCCGCATCGACCAAACGCTTCATCCGCTTGATTCGGTAAGCTGCCAGGTCTTGGATTTTGTTATCGCGTGTCTGGATGGTTTCACGCTTCAGTTTCGCAGGATCGTCGAGCGGACGGTTCGGATCACGCACGTACGGCTCCGGCACTTTGATCTCTTCGGTTTCCGCCGCGGCAATGAGCATGGCCAACCGCAACAGGAGATGCTCGAACGGCACCGGTTTGGCGACGTCGCTCGATGCGATCAACAAGATCGGCCGACGGGCCGCGTTCGTGTCGGCGGAGAGTTGGGCCAGCAGATCATTCAACTGAGGATCGAGGATATGGCGGTCGATGGCGATCAAATCGTAGTCGCTCGACTTGGCCAATCGGCGTAGCAATTCCCGGCCCGAGCCGACCCGTTCTGCGGCGTATCCGGCATCGCGGAAGGTGGCTGTGAGTAATTCGCCCCGTTGTCCGCTCGGATCGGCGATGATCGCCCGACCAATTTTGCCCTGATTCGCGGCATCAATGTCTGCACCGAGTGCACGCTTCAGAATTTCCACGATTTTTGAAGTTTGACCGTGTGTCGGCGGGCCGGGGGAGCGCAACAACGCCAGGGCACCGGCGAATTGGACTCGCGGATCGGGGTAGCTCAACGCTTGGACTGCCGGGGAAGGGCGGTCTTTGCCAGTCGTAGAAAGCGGTTCTTTCTGAGCGCGGTCGCCGATAGCTTGCAACAACCCGATCGCGAGTGCCGTTCGCTTCTCCGCCAGGGCGTTTTGCAGCAGGTTCGTTAATAAACTCGCCGGCGCGGCCGAAAGGAGTTGGTAGACGCCGGGTTCGCTTTTGCTGAGGTCGCCAAATTTGGCCCGTTCCACCGCTCTCTCGGTGGCGAGGGACACGAACGCCAATTGAGCCGGTTCGTAAGTGGCATTCCGTTCGATAGCCCAGCGTAAGTACTTCAAACCGTAATATTCCTCGGCCTGGGCGGGGGTGACCTCTTCCACTTTCACGACCAGTTTGTCTTTGTCCCAAGCGGAGACTCTGACTTTGTTCGCCACTTTGTCGATCGAGCGGAAATTGGCCGTGTGGGATACGAACGGCTGGGCCAACCGGGTCAATTCGGCCTCGGATTTTTTCTTGGCGGATGCACCAACGGTCAGAGCGTTGAGTAACGCGGTGCTCGTCGTGCGCACCGTCGAGGGGGTATCCAAAGGCAACCCAGAATAATACCAGAGGTACGGTGTGAAATCCGTCTCGGCGTACGAGATCAACGCCAGGATATCCGACCGATTCGACAAGGCTTCGAGCAGCGCCGGTTTCACATCGTTGGGTAGACCTTCAAGTGCGGCCAAGAAACCGGGCACTGTCTCGGCCCCGAGAAGTGGGATATTCGACAGTATGGCGGCCCGCAGTGGTGGGTCGTTCGTCGACCGCAAGAGTTCCACCATCACCGGCGTCGCGGCGTCGCCGGATTGTTTCAATTGCATCTGGGCGTACAGTCGCTCTTCCCGGGAACCGACTAAATTCCGCACGTGGCCTTGGATCCGCACGGGATCGCGGCCGACGGCTTTGGTCGCAGCGTCCGCCTTTTTAATGATCTCTTCGACGGTCGTCCGGGCTTCTTTATCGGCGGTTTCGCTGTCGTTCCAACGCAGCACGTTCCTAAGCTGCAAGAACGAGTTATTGCCAAACTTCGATTGGATCAGGAACAAATCTGCGTCGGTCGGGCTTGCGGCGAGGAATGCCTTGAGCTGGTCCGCGGCTAAGTCGTATTTGCCACGCTGCAACAGTTCGCGGGCATCTTTGAACGCTTCAAACGCTTTAGAATTGACGGATAGTGGTTGAGCCGAAGCCGATTCGGCCGATGCCCCCGCGAGCACCGCGAGCAGGACAACGTGAACGAGGTGGTGTCGGAACAAGGGGCATCCTCCGTCGAACCAACTGAGCGGGCGCCCCAATACGAAACCGCTCACCCTGGTTTGGGCGATGCGGCGAGGCAAAATCATTGTGCGCCCCCGGATTACTTTAAGCAATCCTCTTCGCACGCCACCAAGTCTTGATACGTCTCCCGGCGACGGATCAATCGGTATGTACCACCTGTGACGAGGACTTCCGCCGCACGACAGCGAGCGTTGTAGTTAGACGACATCGACATGCCATACGCACCCGCGCTGAACGTCGCTAGTAAATCGCCGCGGTTCATCGCCGGAAGATTCCGCTGTTTCGCCAAATAGTCCCCAGATTCACACACGGGGCCGACGACATCTTGCACCAACGTGCCCGGAATCGCCGCTTCAAAATCGGCAGGGCACTCCGGCATTTCGTCTCCGGGGTGCACCGGCCAGATGCGGTGGAAACTGTCGTACAACGTCGGGCGGATGAGATCGTTCATCGCGGCATCTTGAATGATGTAGCGCTTTCCACCGGTCTCTTTGTTGAACACCACTTTACTGAGCAAGATTCCGGCGTTGCCCACAATGAACCGCCCCGGTTCGAGCACGAGTTGGCACTTCGCCTCGGCGACGGCCGGGAGGATCACCTTGGCAAATGCGCTCGCGGGCAGGGCTTCTTGCTGGCGATAGTGAATGCCGAAGCCGCCGCCCATATTCAGTACCGAGATCGGGTGTCCCTGTTTCCGAAGGGCCGCAATCAACTGCAACGCCTTGGCGCATCCTTGCTCGTAGGGTTCCACTTTCAAAATCGGTGAGCCGAGGTGCATGTGCAACCCGACGACTTCCAAGCCCGGATGACCAACGACTCCGGCTGCGACTTCGAGTACCGTTTCGATGTCGAGACCGAATTTGACCCCTTTCACCGAAGTGTCGGTCTTGGCGTGGGTCTTCGGGGGCAGATCGGGATTCACACGGAGGGCCACCGCCGCTTTTCGCCCCACTTCCTGAGCGATCTTGCCGATGATGTGGAGTTCTTCTTCGCTTTCCACGTCGAACAAGTAAACGTGGTTGTCGAGGGCCGCCCGGATCTCGGCGTCGCTCTTGCCGACGCCGGCGAAGACAATTTTGGCCCCCACCGGCCCGGCTCGAAGAGCACGGTGGAATTCGCCGCCCGAAGTGACGTCGAACCCGGCCCCGTGCTGCCCCATCAAGCGGGCGATGCTGAGGTTGCCGTTCGCCTTGATGCTGTAGCAGATGATCGGCTTCGCCGGGGCGAATGCGGTCTGGATTTCGCTGAGGTGGTGCACCAGCGTCGCTTCGCTGTAGACGAACGTCGGCGTCCCGTACTTCGCGGCGATCTCCGCGAGCGGGACGTCTTCGCAGAACAGGGCGCGGTTGCGATACTGGAAATGATCCATGGTGAACCCGAGACAACGGAAGCGTGTTCGATCATCTCATGTTAGGGTTCAACCAACGATCCGGCGACGCAAGCGGGTGATCAACACACCGGCGAAGCCGATCCCGGCCAGTGCCAATGTGGCCGGTTCGGGCGTGGGGGAAAGCGGTGCCAACGGGGTGACCGTCATGATGATGTGTGTGGCCGATTCGCTGGAGCGGGTGCCGAACTGCAATTTCGCCCGTTGGTTGCCGACCACGAGTTCACGATCTTCCGATAATCCCAAGGTGAAGTTGCCGGTGCCGGAGGTGAATGCACCATCGGCGAAGATGGTGCCCTCGACGGTGCCGGAGGCTCCGGCCGAGTTCCCGAATCCGTAGGCCAGGGTGAAGCGGTTGGAGACCGTATTCTCCGGAAGCGCTTCGACAATCGCCCAATCACCGTAGCCGAAGCTGTACAAATCGGTCGTTCCCACTGGCGTTTCGAAATCGATCCGGCTCGGCCCGAATCCGGACGCGCGGTAGATCAAAAAAACCGGTGTCGAAGTCTCGGTGCGGGTAATTGGGTCGAAAGTCGTGCGGACGTCGGTGCCGAGCAGGATGTTTTGTGCGTTGTCGGGTGCCCCGAATCGGACGTAGTAGTTCCACGGCAGTGGCCCGGCCGTCGCCGACCCAGCAATCAAAACTAGAAGTGACAAACTGCTAACGATACGGATCATCTTCAACTCCTGGGGTGAGACATCCGGGAGCTGAAGTACCATGAAGTTGATTTTGCCAGCAAGCCGATCTGGGTCAAAACCGCACCACTCTGACGCTTGTTCTTGTTTCCGCGGAGAGTACCCCCCTCCCCTCTGCGGAACCAATGGAAGCACCGGAAACAAGAACACGGGACAGAAAGATGATCGTCCTACGATGGTTAATCGGTTATCCAGTAACGGATTACGGTGGATTGTTGAACTGGATCGCACTTTTCATGGCACGGGCAGGCGATCCAACACCCGCTGGAGAATAGCGTCGCTTTTCAATTCCTCGGCCTCGGCTTCGTACGACAAAATCACCCGGTGTCGCATCACCTCCGGGGCGGTGCGCTTGACGTCTTCCGGGGTCACATAGGTCCGGTTACTGAGGAAGGCGTTGGCCTTGCTCGCCCGCAGTAACGCCACGACGGCCCGTGGGCTGGCTCCGGTTTGAATCAGCGGTGCAATCTCGAGACCGTACTCGGCGGGCGTGCGGGTGGCCCGCACGATGTTCACGATGTAATCCTTGATTTTACCATCGACATGTTGGGCATCGACGGCGGCCCGCAACTCGGCCAAGTCTTCGGCAGTGAGGACGGGTTCCACGTCCGTCGTCGAATCGACGCTCCCCATCCGGTCGAGAATGATCCGTTCATCGGCCTGGCTCGGGTAGTCGATGAGAACCTTCAGCATGAACCGATCCACCTGCGCTTCGGGCAGGGGGTAGGTTCCTTCCTGTTCGATCGGATTTTGCGTCGCCAGCACGAAGAACGGTCTGGGGAGCGGGAACGTGCCATCGCCGATGGTGACTTGGCGTTCCTGCATCGCTTCGAGCAACGCCGATTGCACTTTGGCTGGGGCGCGGTTGATCTCATCCGCGAGGATGACGTTGGCGAAAATCGGCCCTTTCTTGACGGTGAACTCGCCGGTGCGCGGGTTGTAGATTTGCGTGCCCAAAATGTCGGCGGGCAGCAGATCCGGGGTGAATTGCACCCGCGAAAATTGCAAATGGAGTGCCGAACTCACCGTGCGGATGGCGAGTGTTTTCGCCAAGCCGGGAACCCCTTCGAGCAGCACGTGGCCGTCGGTGAGCAATCCCATCAGCAAGCAATCGACGAGCTTCCGCTGACCGATGAGAACGGACTCGACGACTCGGTAAAAGGGATCGAGTTTCGGTCGCAGCGGCGGTGGTTTCATATTCATGTCCGATCTTAAAAACGAAGAATTTTTTACCGCGGAGACGCGTCCAAGAATTTTCACCGCGGAGACGCAGAGACGCGGAGGAAACAATACACGAACAAGATTTTGGTGGGGCGAATACAAGGGCGTTTGCCCCACCCTGTTTTCAAAGTTTTGTTTACTCCGCGCCTCTGCGTCTCCGCGGTAAAATTCTTCGTTTTTTATTCGTTTATATCTGCACCCGTCGGTTGTAGATCCACCATTCCAGCAAGACGACCAGCAGTCCGAAACCGATCGCATATTTCCACAATTCCAGTGGTTGCTTGCGGGCTGCCCCGGCCGTGATGGTGGAGTCGCCGATTTTGAACTGCCGTTGCGGGGCGAGGTTGCTCTCCTCGGCGTCGAACAGATTTACGGCGAAGCGGCGCGTTTGGTCGCCCCATTCGGCAGTGTAGACGCCGAGGGTATCGGTGCCACTGAAGGAGACGTCGGGGCGACTGCCACGCTCGAACTTCACGCCGATATCTTGACCCGGCTTGCGGACAATAACGTCCTTCGCCGTCCCGAGGCGGAGCAGTTGCGGCATCCCCGGCCGGAGGCTTTCTTCGACGCTCGCTTCCCGGACGTTCCCGAGTTGTGTGACCAAGTTCATGAGGAACAAGACGAAGCTCGGGTAGGTCGGCCAGTCCGAATGCCAGACTTTATCCGGGCCGTCGGCGTTCTCGGTGCCGAGTGGAAACGTCAGCACGAGGTCGGTAAAGGCCTGCCTGCGGATGGCCACGAGCAGTTCCAATTCGCGCTCGCCTTCGATCAGCCGGCTCGGTCGCGGGGAACCGTCTGGTGGCTTGGGAAAGCGGAAACAATCGGCGATCCGCATTTCGTCCAGTCCACGCAAATGTTTCATCAGCGGATGGCGGTTCTGGGTGCCACGCACGCTCGGTGCTGTCACCGGTGTGACTGCGTTCGGTTCGCCCGGTTTGTTGCTGTACGGTGGTGGTGCATACCCGATAAAGAACGTGTTGGCGTTGGGCATCTCGTCGATGTTCGCCGGGCCGCAGCGGTCGAAGATGATCAGGTCGTATTTTCCGTCGCGGGCCGGTGTGAGGTACTCTTTCGCTTCGGCGAGTGCGGCTGGTTTCAAGTAGGTGAACTCGGCGATCTTCTTCGCTGCCTTCGTGTCGAAATAATCGCGCAGTCGCTGATTTCCAGGGGTGATGATCAACACTTTGGCTTTCCGGGAAATGCCGAGCACGGCCCAGGCTTCGTCGTCGAGTCGCAGGCTGTCGGGCATGCTGCCATGGTCGATACTCAGTCGGAGAATCACATCGGAATTCTCGCTGATATCCGGGATCAAAAACTCGGTGCGGCCTTCGCCGGGCTTCGGATCGGCCAGACGTTGATCGGCGAGCAGACCGTCCGCATCGGCAGGTCGAAGGACTTTGCCGGGCAACTGAATCCGTTGGCCGTAGTCGCCGACAATGGTCTCATTGCGTTCCAACATCAGAAGTTTCAGTTTCACTTCTTGGGGTTGATCGCGGTAGTTCAACACGGTTCCGCGGGCGTACACTTTGCGGGCATCGTCCGGATCGCGTTCGACTTCAAAGGCGACGATGGCGAGGTTATCCGAAGTCATTCCCACGGCAGTCGAGGGCATTTCGGGGTACCGGATACTGAGGTTCGCCAGCGCGAAATCGGATACGGCCGGGAAACGCCCATCGGTTAATAGGTAAACCTCAGCTTGGATGCCGTCGGCACTGAAGTATGTTCGTTCCTTCCCCGGTTCCGGGTTGGCCGGTGCGGCCGCTTCGTTTTCGGTGCTGCGATTCGGGTTCGACAAACTCGCGGCGAGAGCCAGCGCTTCGTCGATGCGGGTCGGGAATTGCGTCGGCTGAATGGAGCGCACGGCCGCCTTCAGTTCCTCCCGATTGGTCGTGTACGATTGGCGGATTTCGGCGGTGCTGTTGAAAACAATCACCATGCCAGGATCGGCGTCGGTGGACGAATCGATGACGCGAATCGCTTCCTCCTTGGCCCAGTCGAGCCGCGTCGGCTTCACATCGGTGGCGTTCATGCTCGCCGAGTTGTCGATCATCAAAATGTAGTGCCGGCCCCCGCTGACGGCCCCATGCGTTCGGGGCCCGAGCGCCGCGTAGATGAACATCAGCACGGCCAAGAGTTGCAGCAACAGCAGCACGTTGCGACGCAACCATTGCATGAGCCGGTTGACGTGCAAATCTTCGACGCTTTTCTTCCAAAGAAACGTCGATGGCACCGCGATCGACTTGCGTTTGAGCCGCAGAAAATAGAGCAAAATGATGATCGGGGGCACGCAGAAGAGTGCGATCGCGGCGGGCAGTGCCAGTGCCACGCGATGGCTGACGTTGAAGCTCGATTCGAGCCAATCGTTGATCTCTTTGCCGTAACCCCCCAGGTCGGCCCCGAAGACGACCAAGCTTGGCAAGGCGAGTAGAATCAAGGCGACGACCGCGATCAGGAAGAGCGTGCGCATCGGTTTCGGTCGATCCAGTTTGCGGGGTGTCGTTGTAGCTTCATTTCATCCATTTGTCTGCAAACGTCGTGAACACCTTCCAGTCGTCGGCGTTCATCTCGTGCGAGCCCTTGCGGATCCAGTAGCCCAGCCGGCTGTCGATCAATTGGCCCGTGGCAGGGAATTCGGTCGCACTCAGCCCATCGACACCAAGGAGTTTGTAGACGGGGGTGGCCCGCTTCATCATGTCGAATTGGCCCGTCGGGTTGGCCCACGCATCGTCGGTGGCATTGCTGTAGAGCACTGGGCGCGGGGCGCAGAGGGCCAACAGCGAATGCTGGTCGAATGGTAGCTTCGACGGGTCGTCGTTGTAAGTTTTGAAACTCGTACTGAACCAATGTGGGAAGCTGGTGTTGATGCGTTTGATGCCTTCGGCTTTCGGGTCGTTGTGCCGGCTCGGGGCCGTGCCGCCGCAGCCCGCTTGATGGGGGAAGGCGACGGCGATGCGGTCGTCGAGGGCCGTGGCCAACAGCACCGTTTTGCCGAGCCGAGAGTGTCCGACCGCCGCGATCCGCTTGGCGTTGAACTCCGGCTGCGTGACGATGTAATCGATCGCGCGGTGGAGGCCCCAAGCCCAGCAGATGACCGTTGCGGGGAAGTCGTCCGGCATCGCACCTTTTGGAACCGGCGTGATGAACGGTCGCATGCCACCGCGTTCGTCTTTGGTATCCGGGTCGATGTCGCCGCTGTAGAAGGTGACTACGCCATAACCCGCTTTGACGATCTGCTCCAAGGGCCAGACTTTCGTGAGTGTCCCGCGGCCTTCTTCGGTCGACCGATTCTTTTTGACACCGGGATAGTTGTCGTAGACCCACGTTGTCGGAATCCGGATGTTCGCGTCGGCAGTCAGCGTGTGATTGCCCGAAAAGTTCATGCCGACAAACAGCGGTGCGCCGTCTTTGGGGCGCTCATTTGGGAAGGCCATCAGCAGGTGAATCGGGGGGCAGTCCTTGATCCCCACCGACAATTCCACTTCGCGCAGGGTGCCGATGCCGCCGAATGCCTTCTCGTCTTCGTCCAGCACCTTGGCCGAAATCTTCGTCCGGATGTCCGGGTAGCGCCCGTACATGTGCTTCTGGAACAGCTCTCGGAGTTCCGGCTTCCGTTTCTCGTTCCATTCCACTTGGGTGGTGACTTTCGTACCATCTTGCATGACCAGCGGATCGGGGAAGTCGGCCGCGTGCAATGGCGAAGTCACGAGCAAAGCTCCGAAGAGACAAAGTGTCACACGCATGGTAGTAACTCGAAAGTCTATGGGGTTTCAGCGCCGCGAGAATTCGGTTCGGCGGTGTCACGCGGAAGGTATATCCTAACATTATGTCAGTATCCGTACCGTATCGATGAGGATTCTTGCAATGACCACTCCCGCTCTGCTCCGTGGACGCACTTACGAAAACATCACCGAGACTTACGGGAATACCCCGCTCATTAAACTGAAGCGCGTGACGGAAGGTTGTTTCGCCAGTCTTGCAGCCAAGCTCGAAAACTTCAACCCGCTGTGGAGCGTGAAAGATCGCATCGGCATCGCCATGCTCGACGCGGCCGAGGCAGCGGGCAAAGTGACCAAAGACACCGCCATCATCGAAGCCACTTCGGGGAACACGGGTATCGGCTTGGCGTTCGCTTGCGCCGCACGAGGGTACCGGCTCATCATCACCATGCCCGAAAGCATGTCGCTAGAACGCCGCCGGCTGTTGAAGGCGTTTGGGGCCGAACTGCACCTGACGCCACGGGAACTGGGGATGAAAGGGGCGGTGGCCACGTCCGAAGAATTGTTCCGCAGTTTCGGGGGCGAGCCGAAAGCGTTCATCCCACAGCAGTTCCGAAACCCGGCGAATCCGCAAATTCACCGCACCACAACGGCCGAAGAAATCTGGCGTGATACTGCCGGCGAGATCGACATTTTTGTGGCGGGTGTCGGCACCGGCGGGACGATCACGGGTTGCGGGGAAGTGTTCAAGGCGCGGAAGCCGGGGGTGAAGATCATCGCCGTGGAGCCGAGCGCCAGCCCGGTCATCACGCAGCACTTCGTGCAGAAGATTCCCAAGGACCAGTTGAAGCCCGGCCCGCACAAGATTCAGGGGATCGGCGCCGGTTTCATCCCGGACAACTTGAACCTGAACATTTTGGATGAAGTGATTCAAGTGACCGACGACGAGTCGTTCGAGATGGCCCGCCGTTTGGCCAAAGAAGAGGGAATGCTCTGCGGGATCAGCTGCGGCGCCGCTGCGGCCGCCGCGATCAAAGTTGGGATGCGGCCCGAGAACGCCGGCAAACTGATCGTGGTGATTCTCCCCGACCTCGGTGAACGGTACCTCAGCACGGCGCTCTATCCACAGGAGTAGCAGCGGGAAAAAACTGAATTTCCGACGTGCCGCTCCGTGATTCGGCGCGGTACGATTGTGGCTGTGGATTTCCCACGGCCATTTTCGTGTTGGAGGCGAGGATGTTGCGACCCACCATTCTGATCCTGGTATTGTTCGCCGGTGCGATTTTCGGTGCGCCCGTACCGAAAGAGAAGCCCAAAGTCATCGACCCGATGCTGGGGAAATGGAAGGTGGAGGAAATGTTGGTGGCCGGGCGACCGACCGGTAAGGTCACCGACGAGTCGGGGGCCACCATCGACAAGGAAAAGATACTCTTCACTGGGATTCCAAAAGAACCAGATGATCCATTCGGATACAAACTCGACCCGGACAACAAGAAACAGATCACCCTCAGTCACATGCGAAAGCCCGGCGAATTCTTAGAATTCAAGGGTATCTTCGAACTGGACGGCGATTCGCTGATTGTCGTGTTTGCCCTCGATCCAAAAGCGGATTACCCCGTTGAGGTGAAGTCAGGCCCCACAGTGGCCTACCTGAAGCTCCGGCGCATCCAGGAGGAGAAAAAATGATGCTGCGCCGAGTGACGATATTCTGTTTCGTAGTATTGCCAACACTATCCGCTGCCCCCGTACCTAAGGAAGTGAAGAAGGGCGTGGCGTTGGAAGGCAGTTGGGAAGTGCAGGAATTCCAGATGCAAGGACGACCGAACGATAGTTTCAACGGTGCTATTTGGAAAATTAGCAAAGATTCGATCAACATCGAGCATCCCGCCGCCACCGGGATGGCCGCTATGTGTAACAAAATCAACAGCGTGGAGATCACGGCCACTAGCAAGAATCTGGACTACACGAACTCGACCGGGATTGATCGCAAATGCATTTTTGAAATCGATGGCGATTCGATGATGCTTTGCATTCCGTTGACATCCGAACGCCCCGAACAATTGAAGCCCGCACAGGACAATCTCTTTTATAAATTCAAACGGGTCAAGGAGTAGACCGATGCGCGGCTTGATCGTGACCCTCCTTTTGATGCCGTTTGCATTCGCGGCCCCCGTACCGAAGGAAGTGAAAAATGGCATTGCATTGGAAGGCACTTGGGAAGTCGTGGAGTTCCAAATGCTCGGCCAAGCGACGAATGCTTATAGGGGGGCACTTTGGAAAATTGGTAAAGATTCGATGGATATCGAGTACACGGCGACGAGCGGATTGACTCCCGTCACCAATAAAAGGAAAGCGATCGACACGACGACCACTCCGAAATGTCTCGACTACACGAATTACATGGGGCAAGATCGCAAAGCCATATTCGAAATCGACGGCGACAAATTGACCCTCTGCATCCCGACCGATCCGCCCGACCGCCCCAAGGAATTGAAGGCCGACGAAACCAACTTATTTTACATTTTCAAACGGGTCAAGGAGTAGTTTTGTGCGATTCGCCATCGGATTCATTTTACTGACGGCACCTCCACTCATTGCAGCACCGGTGCCCAAAGAAATCCGTGCCGGGGACGACCAGCGAATCGTCGGCGTGTGGACGCTGACGAATGCGAAATATGGCGACACCGATTTCGAGTCGGCGGTCGGCACCAAGTGGACACTCGGGGCCGATGGGAAAGCCATACGCGACCGTCCGAACGAAGGTGTTGGCAAAGCGACTTTCCAGATCGATTCGAAGGCACTCGTGAAAACATTCGACTGGCAGACCGGTGAAGGGAATACGTTCGTCGGCGTGTACGAACTCGACGGCGACCGTTTCAACGTCGTGCTCATAGCCAAAGGACTCGTTCGACCGACGGTGTGCCAACCGACCGAAGGCGGTTTCTACTTCGAATTCAAACGGGAGAAATGAGGAATGCGAACGCTGATTGTATTGCTGCTCGCGCTGCCGGTGGCCTCGGCGGCGCCGGTGCCGAAGGAGGTGAAGAAAAATCCTCTGGATGCGTTCGACGGTGTTTGGTGGGAGGCTCGTTTCCAGAACTCGGTCTACGAGGATCCTGATATAGCCCGTCGGTTTACCTTCAATATGGCGGGTGGCTTGGCGATTCGGCAAAATGAAAAAGCGATCCCGGAGGAGTACACGATTGAAATCGATCCATCCACCTCGCCTCAGTCCTTCAAGCTGAAATCGAAGGGCAAAGTCATTTACAATGCTGTTTATGCTGTGGATGCCGATTCGCTGCGATTCGCATTGACCAATCTGACGAAGCCGCTGGCCTCAGAAGTGAAATGGGGTGCTGGTGATGTGTACTACGAACTTAAACGGATAAAATAACCATGCGCAGCATCACTTTACTATTATTGATGGCCGTCTTTAGTATCGCGGCCCCGGTGCCGAAAGAAGTGAAGAATCGCCCCGATGCGTTCTGCTTCGTCGGCACTTGGGACACCACAACATCCGAAAGCAATGGAAAGCCGTATTCCAAAGCCCGGTGGACGTTCGACGAGACATTGAAAATGATCTCGAATCCGCTCCCCGGCGAAGACGGCGGAAGTTCCGAGTGGGTCATTACGATCGATCCGACGAAATGCCCCAAGGAAATCAACATCGGGGTTTACCTGGGTATTTACGAGTTCGTCGGAGCGGAAATTCAGATCGCTTATACACTCGGAGGTGGTCGACCGACCAAATTGAATTCGGCCAATGGACAGTACTATACCATTTTGCGACTCGTACCCGAGGCCAAGAAATAGAGGGCAATACAGTGGGCACTGGCATTTCGGTCTTGGTCAGATGAATTCTGGTAAACTGATCTGCACCGATTTCCGCCTACTCGTGCCGAAGACGTGAACGCAATGCCGCCGGATTGGAAACAACACCTCGAACTCGCACTCGTGCCAGGTCTGGGGCCGAAACTCACCGCCGCCTTATTGCAGCACTTCGGTTCCGCTTCGGCCGCGTTGCAAGCCACGGCGGCCCAACTCGAAGCAGTGCCGAAAATCGGGTCGCTGCTCGCGAATCAATTCGCCAAATCGTTCCGAACCGTCGACGCATCCATCGAAATTGCCAGCTTGGAAAAGCACGCCGTCTTGCTCGCGTTACTTGGTCAAGAACCGTATCCGTCGCGCTTGGCCACCATCGACGACGCGCCCCAACTGCTTTACTACCGTGGCACATTCGCCGAAACCGATGGCCAGTCCGTCGGCATCGTCGGTTCTCGGCAGTGCACCGCTTACGGTCGCCGCATGGCCGAGCGCATTGCCGGTGGACTCGCCCGCGCCGGGTGGACGGTGATCTCCGGGCTGGCACGCGGGATCGATGGTTACGCCCATCAAGCGGCGCTCGATGCCGGTGGCCGGACGATCGCGGTTGTGGCCGGTGGCTTGTCGAGAATTTACCCGCCGGAGCATGCGGCCCTCGCCGACGCGGTGGCCGGTCGCGGGGCGATCCTTACGGAGACGCCGATGACGGTCGCCCCGCAACCGGGCATGTTCCCGGCCCGCAATCGGATCATCAGTGCGCTCAGTCGGGGCATTGTGGTGATCGAAGCGAACGCCCGCAGCGGTGCCCTCATCACGGCGTCGCACGCGGGGGAACAGGGGCGTGAGGTGTTCGCGTTGCCGGGAAATGTGGACAGCGGCCCGAGCGCCGGTTGCCTGGAATTGATCCGCAAAGGTGCCCGGCTGGTGCGTGATGCCGACGACATCATCGAAGATCTTCGTGGCATTGCCCCGCCCGATTTGCCGCCGAAATCCCGCGTCGTTTCACCCCCGGAGCGGATGCTTTTTGCACCGTCACTTCCGACGCCCGAAATCATCCGCGAAAAACCGACGGGACTCGACGACAACCAAATGCGAATTTGGGAAGCACTCACTGAGCCGAAGCATGCGGACGTGTTGGCCCGTGAGCTGGTACTTCCCTCCGGCGACCTCACCCGGATGCTGATGATGCTGGAGATGAAGAAAGCCATCCGCCGGTTGCCGGGGAACAACTACGAACGGCGGTAGCGGGAGTCGCCTACAGTATCATGTACCTCGAACAAGATCTGGAATCGTTCAACAAGGAATCTGCGAATGACCATCGTGCTTTGGGATATCGACGGGACACTCATCCGCAGCGGCGGGGCCGGTAAAATCGCCATGGAATCCGCCTTGCGATCGACATTCGGCATCCGAGAGATCAACGACTCCGTGCCGTATAGTGGCCGGACGGATGTCGCCATCGTCCGCGATTTGTTATTGGCTCACGACTTGCCCACGACGGACGAAAATCGAATGCTCCTCCGCGAGGCCTACTTGCAGGAATTGCCCGGGTGTTTGAAATCGGCGGGCGGCGAAATTTTACCGGGCATCCCAAGCTTGGTCGAAAACTTCCACCGGAATGACAACGTCCTTCAAGGGTTGCTGACGGGCAATGTGCTGCGCGGCGCCCGAACGAAACTCGAACACTTCGCCCTTTGGGATTTCTTCGGCCCCGGCGGTTTCGGAGATCGTCAAACCGACCGGAACGAAGTGGCCCGCGAAGCCTTGGAAGCCGTCGAATCGCATCTCGGCCGCGAAGCGAATCGCGCGAAGATCTGGGTCATCGGCGATACGCCGCACGACGTGACCTGTGCTCGGGCCATCGGGGCCAACGTGTTGGCCGTGGCCACCGGCTGGCACCCGATTGCCGAGTTGGAAGCGTGCCGCGCCGATCACGTGCTGCACGATTTGAGCGATACGGAGCGGGTCCGCACCCTTTTGGGAATCGGGTAACCGGCTCCGTTCACTTGTCGCCGGCCCCGTCTTCCGCAAACTAGCGGCACGATGGAGCTGTCACGTCACCTGCGGGTCGAGAACGTCGCCCGCCTGAATCCGACCGCCCCGCACCAGATCGACGTGGGTCGCTCGGTGGTCGATGCGGTCGAACTCATGCGCGCCGAGCGCGTCGGCTGTTTGTTGGTCACCCGCGCCGGCGAGTTGGTCGGCATTTTCACCGAACGCGATTTGCTCAAGCGCGTCTTGGCCGTCGGCAAACCGCTGGCCGATCCGCTGATCGACGTGATGACGGAAAAGCCCGCTTCGGTACGGATCAACGAGCCGATTCGGACGGCGATCCGCACCATGGAAGAAGGCGGCTACCGCCACTTGCCCGTCGTCGACGAAAACAACCGCCCCGTCGGCGTCCTGTCCGCGAAACGGATCGTCCGCTACTTGGTCGAACACTTCCCCGCACTGGTTCGCAATCAACCGCCGGTGCCGAACCAATACCCGGAATCGCCCGAAGGGGCTTAGAATTGGGTTCGTCTATCGACACTCTCCATGTGAAGCCAGACCTCACCCCCCGGCCCCCTCTCCGAAACGGAGAGGGGGTGTCTCCGTTGCGCGAGACGCACTCCGCTTCCGTTTGTCTGGCTCCCCCTCTCCGTTTCGGAGAGGGGGTTGGGGGGGTGAGGTCTCAGCTGCGAAGCAGAATCGCCCGAAGGGGCTTAGAAGATCCGTTGAATTTTCATGTTTGTATCGTCCTTGTAACACTGGTTAAAACTTAATCACCATTGTCTCGTCGGATCGGTTAGGCTGTCCGCCTGTCGATCTCTCTGCATTCGGGGTTCTTCCATGTCACGGCTCACTCTCTCGCTGATGGGGGCGTCCCTGGGGTTGCTCTCGCTCGGTGTTGTGCTCACGCCCAATGCCCAAGCCGGCGACATCGGTTATGTCGAAGACTTCGCGCTGGCGAAGGATCGTTCGACCAGCCTCAAACAGCTCATTCCGGGCACCGAAGATTTTTACTATTACCATGCGCTGCATTACCTTCAGACTGAACAATTCGAGAAAGTCGAACCGCTGACGGTGCTCTGGTACGACCGCCACAAACAGACGGCTTGTCTCACCGAAATCCAGACGCGTTACGCCCTGTTGCTGTTCGAGAAACAGCCCGAGAAGAGCTTGGCCTACATCCGCGGTCGGCTGAATCTGGGCTTCTCGCATCAAAAAGAGATCACCGGGGTCAGCGCCGATCTGCCGACATCCCTCGACCCGAAAACGATCACCCGCGAGACGCTCAAGGCATCGTCCCTTGCCCGATTCGGCAACTTGCAGAACTTCGAAGATCACGCCATGGATTGGATGGCGGCGGAGAAATTGACTTGGGAGAACCGCCGGCAACTGCTGTCGCGGTTGACCCGGCCCGACTTGCCGAATCTCCCGAAACTCGTCGCGGACGACCTCGACGCCCAGTACGCCGGGGCGTTCGGAACGATTCCCATCCACAACCAGTTGACCCTCGTTCAACTCGAAGAACTGTTGAAGTTGAAGCCGAAGTTGCTCAACGAAATTGCGTTCGTGAATACCTACATCATGAAGTTGCACCCCGGTGCCGACGACGACTGGAAGCGGGACCGCAAACTGACGCTGGCGTATCTGGAGCGGTTGCAGAAATTCGTCGAGCGGCTGGCCCCGGTTCACAACCCGCTCAAAGCGCACGTCTTGTATCACCGGCTCGCCTTCGACCGCGCCGGGGGCATCTACGATCACGCCCGATTCCTGGAGTACATCAAGCTGCCCCGCCAGCAGCAGTACATGAGCCACGCGCTGCTCACCAGCGAGACGGCCAAATACAGCCCGGCCGTTCTCACGGCCGACTACTTCCCCATCACGATGCTGCCGGCCGTGAACAGCGATGAACTCCTGGTGCGCAGCTACCTCGCGCATTTCTTCGTCGAGGAGACGAGCATCAAGGAGTACGAGCCGTACATCCTCGACACCTATCTGAACGCCCTGCTCGCCGAAACCAAGGTCGTGAACGGCCTCGGTGAGAACGAGAAATGGGCCTCGCAACTGTCGCCGGAGGCACTCAAGCGGTTGAAGGAGCGCGTCGACATCGACTTCGCCTTCACGAATAAAACGGACTTCGCCGTCGAAGACCCGATCAAGGTCGAACTCTTCGTGAAGAACGCCCCGAGCTTGCTCGTGAAGATCTACGAGATCAACACCAAGCACTACTACCGTACGACCGGCAAGGAAGTGGATACCGACATCAACCTGGATGGGTTGGTGGCCAATGCCGAACGCACCATCAGCGGGAGCATCGACCCGTTCCGCCGTGGCTCGGTGGTGATCGAATTCCCGGATCCCAAAGGGACGCCGAACTTCCCGGAGAAGAACCGGCCGGGGGTGTTCGTCATCGACCTCATCGGCGGCGGAAAGAGCAGCCGGGCGTTGATCCGCAAGGGGCGCATTCGCCCGATTGTGACCACCGGTAGCGCCGGCCAAGTGGTGCGGGTGATCGACGAAACGAACAAGCCCGTGCTGGGGGCGACCGTCTGGCTCGGGGGCCAGGAATACACCGCCGAGAAAGACGGGGCCATCGTGGTGCCATTCAGCACGGCACCGGGCCGCAAGCCGATCGTCATCAGCAAGGGTGAGTTCTCGTGCCTCGATTATTTGCAGCATCAGCCCGAAGCGTTCCAGTTGACAGCCGGGATCCACGTTGACCGCGAAGCGTTGCTGAGCCAGCGGATCGCCTCGCTCTTCGTCCGGCCGGGACTGACGCTCAACGGCAAACCGGTGTCGATTCGGCTGCTGGAAGAGGCGCGATTGCGGATCACCTCCGTCGATCACGACGGCGTGCCGACATCATTGGAGATCCCGAATTTCCCTCTGTTTGAAGACCGCGAATCGACGCACGACTTCCGCGTACCACCACGACTCAGTTCGCTGACGGTGACGCTGAACGCCAAAGTGAAAGTGCTGAGCACCGGCAAGACGGCCGATGTCGCGGCGACGCAGACGTTCCGGGTCAACGCCATCGATTTGACCGACCGCGTGGAAGAATTGCATTTCGCCAAATTCGGTGCGAACTACGTCCTCGAACTGCTCGGTCGCACCGGCGAAGTGAAGGCCGACCGGCCCGTGCAGGTGTCGGTCAAGCACCGCGATTTCAAGGAGCCGGTGCAGGCGATGCTCAAAACCGACGCCAAGGGCCGGGTGGCGCTCGGAGCGCTCGCGGACGTTTCGTGGATCACCGCCCGAGGCCCGGACAACGTGGACCGGCGCTGGTATCTGTCGGAAGATCGGCACACCTACCGCCAACTCGTCCATGCGAAACTCGGCGACGTGGTGGCACTTCCTTACCTCGGCACCGCCGGCAAACCGACTCGTGAGGAGTTGGCGCTGTTCGAAGTCGTCGGGGCGAACATCCGCGCCGACAAGTCCGACGCCCTCGGAATTGCCCAGGGCCGCATTGAAATCAAAGGGCTTGCGGCCGGGGATTACGACCTCTGGTTGAAACGCACCGGCGAGCGAATCCGCATCCGCGTGGCAGACGCCACCGTGCAAGACGGCTACCTGCTCGGTGGCGTCCGGCAGTTGCAAATCGCCGGGCTGAAACCGGTGCAGATCGAATCGATTATCGTCCAGGAAAACGACCTCGTGGTGCAACTACGGGACGCATCGAAGTTCGCCCGCGTTCACATCTTCGCCACCCGGTACCAGCCGGCCTTCAACGCCTTCGACAACTTGGCCAACGTCCGTGACGCCGAGCCAGACGGTCAATCGCCGCTGCTGGCGACGTCGGTCTACCTGAGTGGCCGCAACATCGGCGACGAGTACCGCTACGTGCTGGATCGCCGCAACCAGAAAAAATACCCCGGCAACATGCTCGAGCGGCCGATGCTGCTGCTCAACCCGTGGGCCGTGCGCACGACCGAGACCGGGGAACAACTCGCGGAAGCGGGCCAAGACTTCAGCGGCGTCGGCGGCCCGGTCGCCGTATCGACGCTCCCGGCACCCGACCCCGTGAAGAAAAGTGATCCAGGCGGGGTTGCCGGGATCGCGGATATCTCCAACCTCGATTTCCTGTTCGACGCCAGCGCCGTGGCGATGAACCTGACCGCCGACAAAGATGGGGTGGTGAAGGTGCCGGTGAAAGAATTCGGCCCGCACGCCATGATCCACGTGGTCGCCTGCGACCCGCTGAACACCACGGCCCGCAGCACCACCCTGCCCGAGAAGCCCGCGCTCTTCGCCGACCTGCGCTTGAAGAAGGGGTTGGATCCGGCACTCCACTTCACCCAGCAGAAGCAGGTGACGATCCTCGACGTCGGCAAAGAGTTCAAGCTCGAAGACGCCGCCGGGAGCCGCTTCGAAGCCTACGACAGCTTGGCCAAAGTCTACTCGCTCTACGCCACACTCTCGAAAGATCCGAAGCTCGCCGAGTTCGCGTTCCTGCTGAAGTGGCCGAAGTTGAAGATCGAAGAGAAGCGCACGCTCTACTCGCAGTTCGCCTGCCACGAGTTGAACTTCTTCCTCAGCAAAAAAGATCCCGAGTTCTTCAACGCCGTCATCAAACCGTACTTGGCCAACAAGAAGGTTAAGACGTTCCTCGATCACCGACTGCTCGACAACGATGTGTCGAAGTTCCTGCAGCCGTGGGAATTCGGCCGGTTGAACGTGCCCGAACGGATCGCACTGGCCCAGCGGGTGCCCAACGAATTGCCGAAGACCGCCCGGCACCTCGCCGACTTGCTCAAGCTGCTACCGCCGAGCCTCGACCGCGATCTTCTGTTCTTCGATGCAGCCGTCTCCAACGGAGCGATGGACAAACCACAGGACGCAATCTTGTTCGCACGGGAAAGTTTGGATGCATTAAAAAAGGATTCCAAGCAAAGTTGGGATGAAGCTGTCCCCGGAGTGCCGGCGGCACCCGGAGGAATGCCTAGCGGAGGAAGTGGTGGGGCTATGGGTCGCGCCGGTGGCATGCCAGCCAAACCAGGGGATAGTTTGCCCGGCAGGGATGGCAGTTATGAGATGCAATTAAAACGAGCTGAAGAAAAGGGTGAAAAAACAGAATCCTCGAAAGCCCGGTTTCAAAACGAGTTTTACGAAGTCGAACGCAAAAAATTCGCTGTCCGCCAGCTCTATCGGAAGATCGATCCGACGATGGAGTGGGCCGAGAACAACTATTACAAGCTCCTGATCCAGCAGCAGAATGCCGACCTCGTTTCGGTGAATGCTTTCTGGGCCGACTACGCCAAGCACACCGAGGGTGGGTTCCTCACCGAGAAGATCCCGACCGCCTCGCGGAACTTCACCGAGATGATGCTGGCCCTCGCCGTGCTCGATCTGCCATACGAAGCGGGTAAGCACAAGGTCGCCTACGATGGCGGCCGGATGACCCTCACCCCCGCTAGCAAGTTGATCGCCTTCCACGAAGAAGTCCGTCCCGCCGTCGGGGCCGGTGGCCAACTGCCGATCCTCATCAGTCAGAATTTCTACCGCAGCGGCGACCGCTTCCGCGAGGAAGCCGGGGAGAAACTGGACAAGTTCGTGACCGGCGAATTCGTCGTCCACACCGTCTACGGCTGCCAAGTGGTGGTCACCAACCCGACCAGCAGCCGGCAGAAGCTGTCGGTGCTGCTGCAACTGCCCGTCGGGGCCATGCCACTCGTCAACGGCCGGTACACGAAGTCGGTGAACCTCGACCTCGAACCGTATAACACCAAGACCATCGACTACTCGTTCTACTTCCCGCAGCCGGGGCAGTTCGCACAGTTCCCGGTACACGTCAGCAAGAACGAACAGTTCGTGATTGCCGCCAAAGCCGTGACGTTCAACGTGGTGGCCAAGGCGACGAAACTCGACACCACGTCGTGGGAGTACGTCTCGCAGAACGGCACGACGGAAGAAGTGCTGGCCTTCCTGACCCGCGAAAATGTGCGGGCGCTGAACCTCGACAAGATCGCCTTCCGGATGAAAGATCGGCCGTTCTACGAGAGTGTGCTGAAGCTGCTGACCGAACGCCACCTGTACCAGCCGACGCTCTGGAGCTACGGCCTGCACCACGCCGACGTGACCGCCACCCGGCAGTACCTGTTGCACCTGGATGCGTTCGTCGCCGAGGCAGGCGGGCCGATCGATTCGCCGTTGCTGTTGATCGATCCGGTCGCCCGGCACACCTACGAACATCTGGAATATAAGCCGTTGGTGAATGCCCGCGCCCATGCTCTGGGCAACCGCCGACAGATTGTCAACGACCGGTTCCATGGTCAATACCACGCGTTCCTCAAGACGCTGTCGTACTCCAAACAGTTGACCGACGCCGACCTGCTGGCCGTGACCTACTACCTCCTGTTGCAAGATCGGATCGACGAAGCGGTGGACACGCTGGCGCGTGTGAAGCGCGAAAACGTACCGACGAAGATGCAGTACGACTACTGTGCGGCCTACTTGGAAATGTTCACCGACGATCCGAAGAAAGCCCGCAGCATCGCGGCTCCGTACGCGGATCATCCGGTCGACCGCTGGCGCAACACCTTCGCCGCGATTGTCTCCCAATTGGACGAAATCGAAGGGAAGGGGCCCAAGTTGGTGGACAAAGACAACCGCGACCAACAGCAGGGGCAACTCGCGGCGACGGAACCGGGCTTCGAGATGACCCTGGATGGCAAGAACATCCAACTCGTGTACCAAAACCTCGAAACGGTGACGGTGAACTTCTACCCGATGGACGTGGAATTGCTCTTCAGCAGCAACCCGTTCGTGACGCAGTCCGGTGGCCAGTTCGCCAACATCCGGCCGAATGCGACCAAGGAAGTGACGCTGCCGAAGGCCGGGGCCAAGGCGACGATTCCACTGCCGGCCGAGTTCTCGAATCGGAATGTGCTGATCGAAGTGACGGCTGCCGGGAAGACCCGTTCCCTGCCGTACTATGCGACCGCGTTGACCGTAAATGTGACCGAGAATTACGGCCAGTTGAAAGTCAGCGACACGGTCGCCGGGAAGGGGTTGAGCAAGGTCTACGTGAAGGTGTACGCGAAGCTGGCCAACGGCCAAGTCAAGTTCCACAAGGACGGTTACACCGATCTCCGCGGTCGGTTCGAGTACGCGTCGGTGAACACGCCCGAACGCCAAGCCATTGAACGGTTCTCGATCTTGGTACTCAGCGACGACCGCGGCGCCCTGATCCGCGAAGCGGCTCCACCACTGAAGTGAAGCTTAGACGCGCCCGAAGATTTTGGTGATGGCTTCGGAGACGCTGGCGAACGACTCACGGGATTGCAGCAACTTGTCGAGTCGGTCGCGGGCTTCCATCGGCGAGAGTCCGAGGGCCATGAGGGCTTGGTAGACTTCGTCGATGATTTGCCCAGTTGGGCCGGGGGTGGCATCGGCTTCGGTCGGTTTGCCGACCCCCTTTTTCTTGCCAGCTTTGTCGGTGGACGGTTCCGCAGCTTCGACAGTTTCGCCGGGGACGTGGGCGTACTTCACGACTTTGCGTTTGAGCGACGTGATGATCTGCTCGGCCATGGCGGGGCCGATGCCGGGGAGCGTCGTCAGCCACTTGGCGTCTTGGCGGGCGATGGCGTCGGCGATGTCGCGCACCGAGCGGGCCATCGCTTTGAGCGCCTTCTTCACGCCGATCTTTTCGACCGTGCAGAACAGTTCGAAGAACTCCAGTTCCGCCTCGGTGCCGAAGCCGATCTTGCGCGGGACGAAGCGGGTGCCGGATTGATTCCCCTCGAAATATTCGGCGATGTGCAGGGTGATCTCTTCCCCGGTGCGGAGCTGCAACTGCCGGCGAACGGCCTCGCCGATTTGAACTTGGTACTCGAACGGCCCGACTTGCATCCGGACGTCGTCGTTGTCCACGCGGACGAGTGTGCCGGTCATTTTTGTGATCATTCGGCGTCATCCGGTTGCGGTTCAAACAGGGCGCGATTCACGCCTTGGAAGGTGGCCCCGCGTGCCCCATTCACGATGCTTTGGCTGGCGTAATAGTGACACAGTGCAATTCCGAGTGCGTCGGCCACATCGGGTGGATCGGGCACGGTTTGCAGGTCGAGTTCCCGCATGATGGTGTACTGCATTTGTTCTTTGCTGGCCCGACCATGCCCCGTGATGAGCTTCTTCACTTGCGTGGCGGCGTAGCTCAGTACGGGGATACCGTGCTGCGCCCCAGCTAACAAAAAGACGCCACGGGCATGACCCATGAGGATGGCGGTGCGCGGGTGTTCGTAGTGGGCGTAGAGTTGTTCGATGGCCATCGACTGCGGTGCCCATTGCTCGAGCACTTCGTTGATGCCGTCGTAAAGGGCCTTCACACGCTCGGCCATGTCGGGCTTCTGCGCAGTTTCGCTGGAACGCACCACGCCCGCCTCGAGCACACGCGGCCCTTCCGGGGTGATTTCGATGACGCCGTAGCCGGTGGTCTGCAAGCCGGGGTCGATGCCGAGAATACGTCGCGGAGTGGCGGCCATCACCCCACCCGCCAGGTCGTCCCGGCGGGGCGGTCTTCGAGGGTGACATTCAACAATGCCAGTCGGCTGCGGATCAAATCGGTCTGATCGAACATCGCTTTTTTCAGTGGATTGTCTTTCGCGGCGCCTTTCGCTTCGGTACGCAAGTTGGCACGGAGATCGAGAATCAACTGCATCAAGCCGCCGACGAGTTCGTCGCCCCCGGCGAGTTCCGCTTTCGGGGAAGTCAGTTCCAGCCCCAGAATATCGGTGATGTGGCGAACCAGCCCGACTCCGTCGGAGAACTCTTGGACGGCTTGTGCCGTGGCTCGTCCCGGCACTTCGAGAAAGTTTTCATCTGCTAGTTTGTTCAACGTCGATACCAATTCGAAGAGCAACCCAACGGCACCGCCGGTGTTGAAATCGTCGCTCATGAATTGCTCGAACTTCGCACGGACGCCGCCGAACTTCGGGCTGGTGTCTCTCTGGCTCGGCCGATCGGCGAAGGGCATTCCCAGCACCCGCTCGACGCGTTCGGCGAAGCGCAGGAACGTCTCGAACGCCGTGCGGGCCGCGATCAATCCATCGGGGATCGGCTTGGTCGCGTCGTTCCAATCCCAGATGCCCAAGTCGATGGGGCTGCGGTAGTGCGTTTGCAGCATGAAGAAACGCAGTGCCCCGCCGGGGAGATGTTTCAGCGCGTCGACGACGTTGAGTACGTTGCCGAGACTGCCGGCCATCTTGTCTTCTTTGCCATCCTTATTTTTAAGTTTGAGCAGGCCGTTGTGCATCCAGATTTTGGCGAATGGGGCCGCGTTGCAACATTCGCTCTGGGCCAGTTCGTTCTCGTGGTGGGGGAACGCCAGATCGAGGCCACCGCCGTGGATATCGAGCGTGGCGCCCAACAAGGCCAGCGACATAGCACTGCACTCGATATGCCAACCGGGGCGGCCCAAACCCCACGGACTGGGGAACTGCACTTCGGTCGGTTCGTCGGGCTTGGCCGTTTTCCAAAGGGCGAAGTCGCCGGGGTTGCGCTTCTTCCCGGTCTGCTCGATGCGGGTTCCGGTTTCGAGATCATCCGGGTTCCGATTGCAAAGCTTGCCGTATTCCGCGTCGCGGGCCACGTCGAAGTAAACATCGCCGCCGGCCGGGTACGCGTGCCCCTTTTCGATCAACGCTTCGATCATCGCCACCATGCCCGAGATGTGCTCGGTCGCCTTCGGGAAGAAGTCGATCCCGGTCACGTTCAACATCTTCAAGCATTGCAGGTAGTCGGCCGTCATCGTGTTGGCGAGCGCCGTGACCGACGTCCCGAGTTCCTTGGCTCGGCCGATGAGTTTGTCGTCGACATCGGTGATGTTGACGACCCAAGTCACGGTGTAGCCGAGGTGCGTGAGGTAGCGTTTGATGGTGTCGAAGACGACCGGCCCGACCATGTGACCGATGTGGCTCGGCTTATAGACCGTCGGCCCGCAAACGTACATCGACACCGCCTCGCCCGGCCGCTTGGAGAACGGTTCCTTCTTGCGGGTGAGCGTGGAATAGACTTGCAAAGACATCGCAATTTCCTTGTCGAGACATTGGCGAAATTACGCTTTGGCGAATTCCGCCCAATTCAATCCGAGTTGTTTTACCACGGCGCGCAACGTGCCAGTTTTCAAATCCTTGCCACCGTGGTCGGGAACGACTGTGATAAGGATGCGGGATGGGCTCGCCCATTTCCGGTGGGCACCGCCTCCGTTCCTCGCGACCTCGATGCACCCCAACGCGGCTAACTTACGGGCCGCTTCGCGGTAACTCATGGGCAACCGACGAGTGATTCTGAGCAGATCACCTCGCCCGTCGGGAGCAAGCGCAACCCCGCCGGCCATGCTTTCCCGAATTCCGCATACAACTCGGCGACCGCCGCTAGGGCATCCGCGACGTTGGCGTTCGCTTCTTCGAGGGTGTCCCCTTCCGTGATCAACTCCGGCAATAGCGGCGAGGTGACGGTGTAGCCTCCTTCTGGCTGCGGGGTGAAGATCAACGGTACACGGTACAACATCACGACCCCATTTCTTCTCGATGGATCAACACGACCGCGTGGCACCCGATCGCTTCGGCCCGGCCGATGTGGCCGACCCGTTCGCCGGTCTTGGCCTTCACGTTCACGCAATCGGCCGGCACGCCCAACAAGTGTGCCACGTTATCGCGAATGGCCAGCTTCACCGGGCCGAGCTTCGGCTCTTGGGCGAAGATGGTGATGTCCGCGTTGCCGATCTGCCAACCCAACTCGTGTAGTTTGGCGATTGTTGCGGTCAGGAACAAGGCCGAGTTGGCACCCTTCCACTGGGGATCAGTATCCGGGTAGGCGTCGCCGATGTCGCCCAAGCCGACGGCCCCGAGCAGGGCGTCGGTGAGGGCGTGCAGCACCGCATCGGCGTCGGAGTGACCGGCCAACCCACGCGGGTGCGGGATCGTGATCCCGCCGAGGATCAGCGGGTACCCGACTTCAAGGCGGTGGGTGTCGTGGCCGGAGCCGATGCGTTGCATTTTC
>JANXWE010000035.1 GCA_025351325.1 Fimbriiglobus sp. | reverse complement strand
ATGTTTCATCGCAGATTCGATCGCCGAAATTAGAGACCCGTTTTCTCCGCCGCGGCCGGAGTCGAACTCGTCTGGGTACTCGACGACGAGCAACCCACAATCACTGCCTACACCGTCGATCAACCCCAGCAAGTCTTCGCTGTCACCGACCTGCTCACCGCTCCTTTTCTGCCCGGCTTCGCCGTGCCGGTGGGCGAATTCTTCGCCTGACGATCACTCGTCATTCGCGTCCGGATTCGTCTTCATCACTTCGCGCAACAGCACCGTGGCGTAACAACCGCTGGGGAGGCTGAACGCGAGCCGGAGGCCGGCGGATTCCCAGGTCGCTTCGAGATCGTCGAGGTAAATGAGGTTGTGTCGGCGGGTGCCCCCCATGAGCTTGCCGAAGTTGGCGAACGACTTCGCACTCAGCTTGTGATCGGCCAGCACGACCGCTTCACGTTCCGCGGCGCCTTTCGCGGCGGCAAAGGTGTGCGTGCCGAACATCGGCCCGCCGGTCACGATTTCCTTGGCGTCGAATCGGGCCTGTTCCACCGCCACATCGTCGGTCACGAACAGACCGCCGAAGGGCCATTTCATCATCACGTCGCCCGGTAGGACCGTCCGGTACAGCCCGTCCTGCACACGCCGACCGAGGTAGTCGTTGAATAACAGCGATTGCACCGCCGAGAGGGCGAACTTGTAGACGAACGGCCGGATGCGTTTGGACTGCGTGCCGGCCAAGCACTGGAAGCCGAGATCGACCGTGCCACCGCCCCGGCCGAACCGCTGCGGGCCGTAGTAATTTGGCATTCCAAGAACGCGCAGCCGAGCCAGCACGGCCGCAAGTGCCTCGGCTTTCGCAGGGTCGGCATCGCGGATCAACACCCGGAAGCGGTTCCCCCGGCTGTGGCCCGTCTTCAACTTATTCTGGTTCCGCGTGTGCCGCAGCAGCGTGATGCCATCGCCGTCGAGCTTGTGCAGGTTCGGCTCGGCGCCCTGCGGCACGCTCACCCACTGACGGCTGATGGCGTGCCGATCTTTCAACCCGGCCACGCCGACGGAGTTCACCGGGACGTTCAACCGCTGGGCGATGGTGCGGGCGAAAAACTCCGGGCCGACGCCGACTTTTTGCACCCACAGAAAGAGGTGCTCGCCGTGGCCGAGCGGTTCGTAACTGGGAATTTCTTCGACTTCGAAGTCTTCGGGTTCGACCTTGATGCGTCCGCCGACACCGGGCAAGTCGTCGGTGAGCAACGGCGGCAGGAACAGATCGAACGGCATAACGAACTCGGGGACGCGGTCTCGGTGCGAGGGAGATTGAATTATCGAATCGTGAAAAGTTGGGCCAAAATGGGATGAAACCAATCCGGGCAAACCGACCGGCAAAATCACCGACCGTTTCAAACGATCCGAGGTTGGGAACTACCGCACCGACGGCTCACGCCAGTCGGCTCGCCCGGATCGGCTCGCCGACTCACTTGCTCGGCAGATCCGGCGGGAGCAGCAACATATTCGGCGAGGAGTAAGTCGGCCGGGTGTTCGAGCTGCCGCGGGTTGGAAATGCACGATCTTCATCGCGTGGGGTCGATCCGCGAGCGGTGCCCAGCACGGGGGCTTCGAGCTGGGGTAGACCCGGTGCGGCACTCGTCCGGTTGTCGTAGCCACGTGCTTCGCCGGCTGGTTTGTTCAGCGACGCGGTGGACACGCTGCCGGTCGACTTGGCCCGTGAGGCGAGGTCTGCGGGAGGAGCCATCAGGGACGCGATCCACTTCAATTGCATGTTGTCCACGGTGTCGAAATTGTAATGGCTGGCCACGGCCTTCTCCCAATTCCGATTCCCCTTCAACATTCCCGTTTCGAGGAACTCGAGGAACTTCCGACGTCCCTTCAATCCGCCTCCACCGAGGGCGATGAGGTAATCGGACACCGAATAACCTTGGGCGTACAGCACAATCATGTCGCGGGGATATTCCTTCATGGCGAAGAGAATCCGCAGGGGAATCCCCCGACCCGCATTGAGGAACTCTCGGCACTTGATGTCGTGATCGAGCCGTTCCTTGTCGTTTTCGGAGAGCACCGAGCCGCCCTCGTCGGCCCAGCGTGGTACTGCCTGGCCGAAATGATGAGCCAACACGGTGTGGGTGATTTCGTGCGGCAACACACTGTCGAGGAGCTGCTTCGTGCTGCCGAAGATCTTCATCTCTTGCGACAACACGCCCGGCTGGCGGTCCGAGAAAGTGAAGGTGGTCGCACCGCCCGTGCGGCCTTCGGTGATCTCGATCACGAGCGGGCACCGTTGCTGCCAACGCGGCATTTCTTTGCCGAGCCAGTCGCGGGCTTTCTCCTCACGGTACTTTTCAGCGTACTCGCCGAAAGTCTTGGCCATCGGCTTCGTCGGGGCATGGACGACGAAATTATCGGTGACGTAACGCTCGTCGGCGCTAACCGAGGCGGACACGTTCAGAATGAAGGCGAGTGCCAGTAATGGCGACCGACGAAGTGTCATTCCTTTGACCTCCGTGGAGTGGATCGAACGTCAGTTTTTGACGCCGTACCATCTTGGTGGCGTCGGAAGTGTACAGTGCAACCGGGGTGCCAAGTACGGGAAGTGGCCTGCTTGGTGGCAGGCCGACTGTTTTAAAGGACGTGTGGAACAGCCTTTCGGGTTTGAGGCGCCAATGCGGATTTGCAGGGGCCCCCTTTCAATCGGTGTAACTTCTACCGTTTGCCAGGGCGCACCGGCAACGATTCCGGCGGTCGGTAATAATTACCGAAGCGAAGCACTTGGCTGTATTTCAATTGATGGTGTCGGTAGAAAGATGTAACCTCGCTGCCAAGTCGATGATTCTGCCTCACTCGACGACACCTGTCCCGGAACAACCACCATGCGACGGATTCTCTTTGCTCTTTCTGCCTCGCTTGTGGCATTGGGTACAGCGACTGCGAACGATAAGCCGCTGCCGGAGTTCAAAGTCACCGAGGACGCCGAGCGCGTTCGGATCGTGGGCACATCGCTGGAAGCCTCCATCAAGAAAAAGGGCTACGTGAGCGGTGTCGAGGCCGGGAGTTTGCTCGATACCAAAACCGGGGCGCGCGACCTCGGCTTCGGGCTGGATCTCGTCGACTGGATCATGGAACCGGGAAGCGACGAAGCCTACCGCGAGAAACTGCCGTCGGACTTGCCTTATGTGTTCGGAAACCTCCACCACGGCAAGCGCCCGAAGAGGAGCATCGAAGGCCCGCAAATCTGCACGCAGGCGAAGGAATTGAAACCAACCGTGATCAACGGGAAAGATTTCGTCGCGGTGAAACAGGAACACACTTACACACTCGCCGCGCCGGGCAAGAAGACCGGGTCGACGTGGGAGCAGACCATCGTCTTCCCGGCCGGCAAGCGCTACTTCCTCTCGTCCGACCGGATCACCTCGGCGAACGCCGGCGACGCATTGTTCCTTCGCATCGACATGCCCGGCCACATCAAACACAAAGCCGGTGACACGTTCAGCGAAGTGTACTTGAGCTATCACGGCAAGATCGCGGCGAAGGAGTTCGACAAGGACTTCGCACCGGACGAGAAGTTCCTGTACACCCGCGACGATTCTAAAATTCCGAAGCGGATCATCCGGGCGTATCACATCCGCGATCCGAAGACGGGCCGAGACGGGCCGTGGCTGGCGGGGATGACGCTCGATCCCGGCATCGTTTACGAAGCATGGTGCCACCAACGCGGTTACATTTGCATGATCGAAGAGATCGGCGGCCGCGCGGTGAAGGCCGGCGAGACATTCGGGGCCGCGTTCATTGTCGGCTACTTCGATTCCATCGAAGAAATGGAGACGGTGTACGACGCCCACGCCGGTCACCGAGGATTGGAAGTTAGTGCGGCTGGGTGGAAGTTGACCAAGGCCCCTTGACAGGTCATTTGGGGACGGCGGGTTGCTCGTGGGTGCCCACTTGCAGCAGGAGAACCCGTTGCCGGATGCGGTCGGTCGCATGGGCGAAGAAGTAGGCTTGTCCTAGCTTTTCAACAGGGTCGTCGGAGGCCCCGATGACGAGCAAATCGGAGCGGCCGAGGGTCACGTCGAAGGCCAGAGCGGGGAACGATTCCGAGGCCCGCGCATCGGTACGGGCAAACCCGGAACCGTCGGAGGTGGGTCGGAGCCAAGGTTGCCGTTCGCCGTGCTGAATCTGGAACTCGCAGTGGAGTTTCAATTTGTCATCGAGCAATGCGGTCGCCGTGACGGTCAGACCGCATTCCACCAGTTCGAATCGTTTCGATTGAACGGCGGCCGTGACCGCGGTTTGAATCCCGAGCTGACAACTTTCGATCGGTCCGTTGATGGGGATGACGCGCGGTCCACCGATGACGCCGCTCCGTAGCATCGCACCGAGAACCGTCGCATCCGACGAGGCGAGGCGCTCCAGTTCCGCAGGCGGTGCTCGGGATATCACGCCGACACGGATGCCGTTGAGAGCGAGCAACGTGGTTTGGGCATGACTGAGCGGATTGGCGGTCTCGTCCCACAGGCCGGCGTTGAGGTAACTACTTCCGGCCGGTTGATCCACCAACCGCGTGTGGAACGTGACCGGCGTTTCGCCGTTCGGGGTGACCGTGGCCCGCGGCAACTCGGGCGTCGATTGCCCGAGCCGCTTCGCCAGTACCGCTTTGGGTGCAAACAGATGGCAACCCGTGCTGAGGATGCCGAAAAGGCCAACAATGAGCATCCCGCGTGAAGCGCGCCCGTCCATGGACGTTACCTAATTCGTACTGGAGTCCTTCCGCCATAACGTTGGTACGCAGTGCGGTCAAGGCAAATACAATGTCGGATCGGGGAGGCCCGCTGCCTGAAACCCCTGGATTCTCAACTGGCAAGCATCGCACCGACCGCACGACCGACCGGAAGCATCCGGATCGTAGCAGCTCAGCGTTTGGGAAATGTCGACGCCGAGTCGGTGCCCGGTGCGGATGATCTCGGCTTTGGTCCAGTGCAGTAACGGCGTGTGAATCCGTAGTCGATGGCCATCTTGGGTGCTGGCTTTGGTCGCCAAGTTGGCCAGCGTGGCGAACGCCGCGAAGAACTCCGGCCGGCAGTCGGGGTAGCCGGCATGATCGAGATTGTTCGCCCCGAAGAAGATATCGTGGGCACCGAGGGTTTCGGCGTAGCCCAAAGCGATGCCGAGCAGAATCGTATTGCGGGCCGGAACGTAGGTGATCGGAATCCCGGCGTTCATTTCGTCAGCACTGCGATCCTTCGGCACGGCCGCATCCGAAGTCAGCGCCGAACCGCCGATGCCGCGCAGATCGAGAGATACCACTCGGTGTACGGCCCCAGCCCGCTTGGCCAGCGTCGCGGCGCACTCCAGTTCGATCCGGTGCCGCTGGCCATAATCGATGCTGAGCGCGTACGGCTCGAAACCATCGGCCTTGGCCAACGCCAGTAAGGTGGCGCTATCGAGGCCGCCACTGAGCAAGACCACCGCGCGGGGCATGATTTGTTCCCTTCTGATTGCGACCACGATAGAATCTAGGATAGGTAAATCAGTCGGAGGCAAAGACATGACACAAACGTTTACGATCCAAGACGTTTTGGACGCGGTCGAAAAGTTGTCGGAGGATGACCAAGAAGATTTTTATGAACAGATGCGGATCAAGCGGATCGAAATCGGTCGAGCTCGTGTCCAAGCCGACATGGATGAAGCACGACGCGAACTCGCCGAAGGTCACCACCGTGTGATGACTGCAGAAGAGATTGTCCGTGAGGCGGTCTCATGAGGCGTGAACTTGTCCAATCTTCCGGATTCGCACGCCACCTCCGCCGTTGGCTTAAAAAGCACCCCGCTGCAAGTAGCACTGTGCAGGTTATTATTGCGGCTTTGAGTGAGGATGCATTTGACCCATCGTTGGGTACACACAAGTTGAAAGGAAAATGGGCAAGCTATTTCGCTTGCTGGGCAGGTTACAATTCGCGCATCATCTTCGAGTTCTTCAACAACAACGGCACTGAAGCGATTCAACTGGTCACAATCGGCACCCACGTCGATGTTTACTGACGCAATCACTGGGATTCAATCCCTTCCGATCGACAAGTATATTGCCTACAATACCTGTAACCCAAGTGAAGGTGCGAAGATGGCCGAAGCGATTCTGGAAACGACGCCCAGCACGGAGTTGGCCGAGCCGCGGAAGGTTTCGCTGGCCGAAGTGATCGCCACACACGACGATGTCGACGATGTCTACAACTAATACCGGAACCCCCATGTTTTTCACCGAAACGCCGTCGGCCGACCAACTGGATACCTTCCCGAACCCCAAGCCGGGGCGGGATTACTCCATTGAAATCATCTGTCCGGAGTTCACCAGCGTCTGCCCGCTGACGGGCCAGCCCGACTTCGGCACCATCACCTACATTTACACACCCGGCGATGTCTGCGTGGAGTTGAAGTCGCTGAAGCTCTATTTGCAACGCTACCGCAATCAGGGCATCTATTACGAACAGGTCACCAACCGGTTGCTCGATGACTTCGTCGCCGTGGCCAAGCCGATGCGGGCGAAAGTGATCTCGACGTGGACCCCGCGCGGCGGCATCTCCACCAACGTGACTTGCACCTACGAAGCGGGATAGAAAAGGGATAGAAAAGGGACGGGCCTGTTTATTCGTCCAGCATGGAGTCACACCCCCGCGTAGATGAATCAAGCCCCCAACGACTTGCGTCCGATCCGTTTCGCACAGTTGGACGAATCCGCCGACTGTGTCGTCGCACCGGAGTGAGGCTTCTCCTGCGTTGTGCTCGGCATCGTGGGCAGTTACCTTTTCAGTACCGCCGGAATGGGTGTCATGAGGTGCCAGTCACCGGCTAAGCAGACGGCCGAGCTGAGTGGGATCCGTGACCTACCCGAGAAGGACAGAATAAACATGCCTATGCCGTTTGTTTCTCTCTGCCAGTGATGTTGCAGATGTGATAGAGTGAAGCGAACAACGGGGAATTCTATGCCCATCAATCCATGGCTAATCACTTGGGACATTTACAACCCTAGCAATGGACTTCCTACTAATTTGGTCGCCGCCGTACTGCCAAATCAGACTGCTCGACAAACTGTTGCCACAATGATGTTGGTCTTTTACCACAACTTGGGCGACTATCTCTCTGATCAACTCAGATACGCTACACATGATCGACCACATAAAATCATCGGTTACGGGCCATTTGAAGATATGCATATTGAAGGAAGTCCAGGGCTACATGGCAGACACGTTTGGAATTACGTTGTGTCACGAAACGAGTTGACCGGTGAAGAAACGGCAACTTGGGAAGATCGAAACGGGTGTAATCTCTCCCCCGCGTCGTTTACGCGGCGATTCCCGTCGATTCTCGGCAGATTCGGTCGGATCGCCCGTT
>JANXWE010000282.1 GCA_025351325.1 Fimbriiglobus sp. | reverse complement strand
CCTGCGGACTCTCCAAGAGCTGGCCGGTCACTCGACTCCGCTTCTCACAGCCCGCTACATGCATGTCCGTCTGCGGGACGTGGCCGGGGCCGTGAACAAGATGCCGAACCTAGTGCCGTCGATGCCCATCCCGGTCGAAATTCCTCTCCGGATGACCGGTACCGATGGTGCTTCGGGCGTAGTGCCGGGCGTAGTGAGAGGGGACATTCGACCTCATCGCAATGCACCATTGTGCACTCTGGGTGTTTTTGGTGGGAGTACGGGCGAAGTGAAGGAACCCCTAGAAATGACTGAGGCCGGAGCATTTCTGCCCCGGCCTGCATCAGTTAGCATTCCTTCTTCCGAGTGGTCACTCCCAGGGTTGAACTGGGGACCTAGCGATTTTCAATCGCTCGCTCTACCGACTGAGCTAAGTGACCTTTCGAGACGTCCACACCACGCTTTATAAGCGTTCCCGGATGGACGTCAACGGCCGTCCGGGGGTTCGCGCGATTTTTCGCCGAGAACCTTACGGTTTCGGATCGAAGCGGTACACGTTCGTCAGCGTCATTTCGGCCACGGGGACGAGTTCGTACCCCGGAAGCACGGACTCCGGGAATTCGTCCGTCTCGGTTCGCCCGGTGATCACGACCCAAATTCGCGGGCGGGAACGAGTCGTCTGCCCCCGGCTCCAGGTGGGCCAATCCGGGCCGGGGACGACATCGGAAATGCGTACCAAGTTCGGATTCACGCCCCGAAAGTAGTACTCGTATTCGCTGTGATTGGCGTAGATCGGCTCGTCCGAACCCCGCTCGAGAAGTACCAATGCCGCGGCCTCGTCGCAAGCCGCCCTCGGCATCGGCACGATCACCCGCGCGACTGAAAAGCCCGCCACCGGGAAGACGACCACGCACCAAATGGTGAGCCAAACAACCCATGGTCTTCGCGTGAACCAGCCGGCGATGCGCTCGCAACCCGCACCCGCGACCAAACCGAGGGCGGGCACCGAGAACGCCATCAAGCGGGAGCAGGAATACGGGTACTGACCCATCAGCGCGGCCACGAGCGCCGCCAAGATGGGCACGGTCAACAACAGAGCGAACGCCCTCGTTTCGGTTCTTCGCAACCACCCGATCAAGCCCAGCGCCGCATACGGCACGACGATCTGCCCAACGGGTGCGAATGCGTACCGGAACACTTCCAGAGAATTGAAGACGGCCCACCAGGGGACTCCGGCCGGGTGCGACCAGTCCGCGAACGCACCCGCCACAATCCAGAACTCTTTCAGCTCCGGCGTGCGCTGCGACTGAGCCGGAACCAGAATGAGTCCGGCGAACGACCCGGCCACAGAAGCGATCAGGAGAGCATAAGCGAGACGGTCACGCGGCGAACACCCTCGCCAAACAGTTGGCAGGAGTGCCACTAAGACTCCGCCGTAAGCGAAGGCCCCCGGATGCGAGAAACCGATTGCCAAGGGTGCCAGAAGCCCCAAGACCAAAGCTCGTCGCGCGAACGACCACGTACGGGTCGCCACGAAGGTATAGGCCACCAACACCGCCACCAAGGCGTCGCTGGAATACTGCTTCGTCTCGCAACTGTGCCAGAGCAGGCTACTGGACAGCCCCATGAGTGCCAGCGCGACGGCGGCCCCGCGCTCCGGAAGCACGCGGCGGGCCAAGCGACCAAAGAGATAGAGTGCCGAGCACGACGACAGGAACGGCACGAGTCGCAGGGCCCAAACGCTATCCCCGAAAAGATCCACGGATGCGCGTTCGGCGATGAGGAACAGGGGCGGGGCCGCTTGGTGGCGGCGCAGCGAGCCGAACACGTCCCGATAAGAGATGTCGAGGATGTTGACGATCAAAAACGCTTCGTCGTGCCAAATCGAAGGCGGGAATAAAAAGAGCACCACCCGGAGGAGCAGCCCCAAGCCCAAAGCCGCCGCGAAGGGGATGCGACTCGGCGGCACGGCTCCAGGCGGAGGTTCCATCATCATTGCGCCGTCGCCAGTTCCAAACTCACCCGCGCCGCTTCGTCGCTGAGCTTGTGGAGATCTTGCGAGATCCGCATGCTGCAGAACTTCGGCCCGCACATGCTACAGAACTTCGCGCTCTTGAACACTTCCTGCGGCAGCGTTTCGTCGTGCATCCGCCGGGCCGTTTCCGGGTCGAGGCTAAGTTCGAACTGGCGATTCCAGTCGAAGTCGAACCGGGCCTTGCTCAACTCGTCGTCCCGGACGCGGGCATTCTTGCGGCCCCGGGCGATGTCGCCGGCGTGGGCGGCGATCTTGTACGCGATCACTCCTTGGCGGACGTCGTCCTTGTTCGGCAACCCGAGGTGTTCCTTCGGCGTCACGTAGCAGAGCATGGCCGCACCGGCTTCGGCCGCGAGAGCCGCACCGATCGCGCTGGTGATGTGGTCGTAGCCCGGTGCCACGTCGGTGACGAGTGGCCCGAGGACGTAGAACGGCGCCTCGTGGCAGAGTTCGCGCTCCTTTTCGATGTTCATCTTCACGAGGTGCATCGGGATGTGCCCCGGCCCTTCGATCATCACTTGGCAGCCATTTTTCCAGGCTTTCTTCGTCAGTTCGCCGAGCGTAGCCAGCTCCGCGAATTGGGCCGGATCGTTGGCGTCGGCCAAACTGCCGGGGCGCAACCCGTCACCGAGGCTGAAGGTCACATCGTAAGACCGCATGATTTCGCAGAGTTCGTCGAAGTGGGTGTACCACGGGTTCTGCTGGTGGTGCGTCACCATCCACGAGGCCATCAGCGACCCGCCCCGGCTCACGATCCCGGTGATGCGATTGCGGGCGAGCGGCACGTGTTCGAGCAGCACCCCGGCGTGGATCGTCATGTAATCGACGCCCTGCTTCGCTTGGTGTTCGACCATGTCGAGCAGCATGCGGGCGGTGATGTCGCGCGGGTCCTTCACGTTCTGGATGATCTGGTACACCGGCACCGTCCCGATGGGCACCGGCGACGCTTCGATGATCGCCTGGCGGATGCCGTCGATGTTGCCACCGGTCGACAAATCCATCACCGTGTCCGACCCGAGATGCACGGCCATGTGCAGCTTTTCGAGTTCGTCGTCGACCTTTCCGGTCACCGCCGAGTTGCCGATGTTGGCGTTGATCTTGCACTTCGACGCCACGCCGATGCACATCGGCTCGAGCCCTCTTTTGAGGTGCTCGACGTTGGCCGGGATGACCATGCGACCCCGGGCGACTTCGCTGCAAATGAGTTCGACGTCGAGGTCTTCCCGCGCGGCGACGAATTCCATTTCCGGCGTGACGGTGCCGGCACGGGCCGATTCGAGTTGGGTGAGTTTGGACAAAGGAGAAGCCCCTGAGGGGCGGAGACGCGAACGGATGCGGGAAGAATTCGACCGCACCCGACAGTTCGCTTTCCCCGCCGGCATAACCCGGTTGAGGTCCGAAGGGTGTGATCTCAGCCCCCGGAACGACCGGGTGCACCCCTAGCGACAACCGAATTATAGGCGGAGTCGCCGAAGTGGGCAATCCGATCAACACTTTGGGGGCGCCAATTCGAACTGCCAGTGCTCTGGCGTTTGTTGGAGTTCAACCTTCAGGGCACTTTCAATTTCACTGTGGCGATGATTATGAAATAACCCCTCCTATACCCCGAAG
>JANXWE010000378.1 GCA_025351325.1 Fimbriiglobus sp. | reverse complement strand
CGTTTCAGGCGGGCTTCCGCATCGGCGGGGCGACGCTGATCGAGCGCCAGTTTCGCGGCTTCCACGAGCACCGCAACGTTCGCGGGTTGTTCGCTTTCGAGTGTCGCAAGCAGTGTCGCCGCCCGTTCGAGTTCGCCGAGTTGACGGTAACCGCGTGCGAGTCCGATCCTCACTTCGGTCGGCTTGTACGCGCTCGCTTGCAGTTGTTCGAACAGCGGCAACGCGTCTTGTGGGGATTCGCGAACGAGCACATCGGCGAGCGCCAACGTGCATTCGCGCAACATCGGATTCGCGGTCAAACTCTCGCGGTAGTTCGCGAGAGCGTCCGGAATGTCGCCGCGAAATTCGTGGCTCCGCCCGCGCAGAAACAGGACGTAGCCACGCTCGCCGCCAGTCGGGTTCCGCTTCAGCCAAACGTCGGTGGCATCCTTCGCGAGTTTTGGTTGCCCGCCCGCCAGGTACCCGCGGGTATGCGCTTCGAGCATATGCGGAACGATGGCGACATCCGGGTTGCGAATGCAGAACTGAATCGCGGCGGTCGCGCCGGTGAGATCGCCCATTTGCGACCGACGCAACAAACGTTCCATCTCGATCGATTCTTTGTTGCCATCGAGTTCGCGGTAACGGGCGAGGTGCCGATCTGCCAATGCGAAATCGTCGTTGCGGCGCGCCGTTTGTGCCGCAAGCAGGTGCGTGGCCGCATCGGCATCGTCGTTGTGCAGGTACTCTTCGAGTTGGATTTGCGCGCGTATTAAATCGCGTTCGGTCAGCGATTGTTGAATCGCATTCATCCGCAACTGTTGTCGAATTGGCAATATGCAAAAATACACGAGGCCCGCAAGCAGGCCGATACCGAGGATCATCCAGAAACGACGCCGAGACATAGTCATGTACACAAGTTACGACGAAACGGGTCGCTTCGGATGGGGTATTTTGCGAAACCGTGGCGTTTACTTCTTCTCGGCGAGTTCCTTGACGAATGCGAGCACTTCCGTTGGGTGCTTCTTCGGGTCGACCTTGTCGTAGATCTTCGCGATCTTGCCATCTTTGCCGACGATGAACGTCACGCGCTGCGACATTTTGCCGTTCGCCATTTGGATGCCGAGATCCTTAATTAGCGTCTGATCGGTGTCGCAAAGCAGTGCGTAGGGCAGCATGTGCTTGTCGGTGAATTCCTGGTTGAGCTTCGTGCCATCGGCGCTCGCCCCGAGTAGAACGGTGCCTTCGGGAAACTCCTTGGCGATGTCGCGGAAGCCACACGACTCGGTGGTACAACCGCCGGTGAGTGCCTTCGGATACCAGAACACGACGACGATTTTGCCCTTCAGGTCGGCGATTCCGACAGTCTTTGCATCTTTTTTCACGAGATCGATCTGGGTGGCCTTCACAGCATCCGCCGGGAACGCATCGCCGACTTTGACTTTCAGCTTGGTATCGTCGGCACACGCCGAGCCGACCGCGAAACTGAGACAAATCGCTGCAAAACAAGTACGCATGAGCAGAACCTCGGAGAAAGAGTGGGGGTGGGCAGTGGGTGGCGATCGCACGAAAGTGAACCGCGAACCCGTTCGCATTGTCGATCCGGACGGTTCCGAAGGCAAGCGCCGCTTTGGAAAATCTTGCAGTTATGGTGTTGACGCAGAAAAATTTCTGGGTTAAGCATATGATATTCTGGATACTTCCCGTCGCGAACGGCAGACTCGGTAAGACCGAACCCGTTACGCGTCATCGGCCAATGTGGCCGATACGGGTTCGCCTTCGTTTTCGTAGAGGAGTCTTCGCATCCCGCCATTCGATCGAAATGCACCGCCCCGCGGCCCCACAGGCCCGCGGATGAACGAACAAATCCGCATTACTCCCATCCGCCTCATCGGGGCCGACGGCGAGCAGCACGGCATCGTCTCCACCGCGCAAGCGATGGAAATGGCCCGCGAAGTCGGTTTCGACCTCGTCGAAATCGCCGCGACCGAACGACCGCCCGTTTGCAAGATCATGGACTACGGCAAGTTCAAATACGCGCAGTCCAAGAAGTCCCATCAGAAAACCCACCAGCAGAAGCTGAAAGAACTTCGGGTACGCCCGAAGACCGGCACGCACGACGTCGATACGCGGTTGAACCAGGCTCGCCAGTTCCTCGAAGACGGCGACAAGGTGCAGTTGAAGGTGCAGTTCCGCGGCCGCGAAATGCAGCACATCGAAGAAGGCCGGCGGATCATGGATCAGATGCTCGAAAAGCTCGTCGACGTCTGCAAAATGGAAAAGCCCCCCGCGATGGAAGGCAAGCAGATGACGGCACTGCTGGCACCGAAGACCACCGGCGGGAAGTAACGGGAGGGATTGTGATGTTGAAATTCGAAAGAGTCATCCGCGACGGGGTCATCGTGCCCGATGAACCCGTTGCGCTGAAGAACGGAACCCGGGTCAAATTTGAAGACGTGGACGAAGCGGCGGAGCCGATTCCCGTTCCGACGTTTGCGGAACGATACGCGGAATTCCGCGGGTGTCTACCCGCCGATACCCCTTCTGATTTGTCGACCTAGCACGAGCACTACCGCCTCGGCACACCGAAGCGATGAAGGCATTTTTCGATACTTTCGGATTTGTAGCTTGGGCGAATCCGAGCGACCCGGCTCACGTTGCCGTCGGCAATTGGCTTTCTGTGTACACTGGCCGGTTTCTAACGACCGAATGGATCTTGATGCAATACGCCGACGCGCTTTGCTCACAAAGGCAACGCGGGACAGCGGTCGCTTTCATCGATTCGCTCCGACTCGATGCTCAGTTTGAAATTATCCCCTACGACACCGCCGTATACCAAGCCGGCTACGATCTCTTCGCGGCTCGGCCCGATAAGGATTGGTCGCTGACCGATTGCATTTCGTTCGCCGTCATGGCTCGCCTTGGCCTCACCGATGCGCTGACCGGCGACCGCCACTTCGAGCAGGCGGGGTTCCGGGCCGTCTTCAAAGTGTGAGCCGGTGCCGCTCCTCATCGCCCATTCATCTCCGTCGGCGTACGGCTATACTATCGTGGTGAATCACTATTCGGAGGCTCGTCCATGCGCCGCATTCTGCTAGCGTTCGTCACCGTTGTCGGTGTATTACTCCCGGCGTTCGCCGCCGACTGGCCCCAGTGGCGTGGCCCCGACCGCACCGGGATTTCCGGCGATACCGGTCTCCTCCAAGAATGGCCCAAAGAAGGCCCGAAACTGCGCTGGAAAATCACCGACCTCGGCACCGGCTATTCGTCGCCCGCCGTCGTGAAAGGGGTCGTGTATATTCAAACGACTCGCAAAGGCGAAGAGTTCGCCGTGGCGCTCGATGAAAAGACCGGCAAAGAATCTTGGGCGACGAAGCTCGGCAAAGTGGGCGCCAACCGCGGCCCGCAGTACCCCGGCACCCGGGCCACACCGACAGTCGACGGCGAGAAGCTGTACTGCTTGGCGTCCGACGGCGAGTTGAACTGCCTCGACATCAAAGGCAAAGTGATCTGGCACAAGAACTTGGCCAAGGACTTCGACGGCGAAGTCGGCATGTGGGCTTACACGGAATCGGTGCTGATCGACGGCGACGCCGTGATCTGCACGCCCGGCGGTAAGAAGGCGACACTGGCGGCCCTCAAAAAAGAGTCCGGTGACGTCATCTGGAAGTCGGAAGTGCCGGGGGGCGACATCGCCGATTACGCCAGCATCATGATCGTCGAAGCGGCCGGGAAGAAGCAGTACGTGCAGTACATGCGCAAGGCACTCATTGGCGTCGACGCCAAGTCGGGCAAATTCCTTTGGAAGTACGATGCGACCCAAGACCAGGGGGCGAGCATGCTGACCCCGGTCGTGTTCAAAGACAAAGTCTTCGTCGCGGGAGCTCGGAAAGGGGGCGGGCTAGTCGGCCTCAAAGCCGACGGAGAAAACGTCAGCGCGACCCAAGTTTACTTCGATAAAGCCGTGGCACCCGGGATCGGCGGAGCGGTGCTTTTGGATGGCTACCTGTACGGCCATGCCGGGGCCAACTTGTTCTGCGCCGAGTTCGCCACGGGCAAAGTCCTTTGGAAAGAAGCCTCCGTCGGCCCCGCCTCGATCTGCTTCGCGGACGGCCGGTTGTACGTGCGCGGTTACAACTCCGGTGAAGTCGCCCTCGTGGAAGCCAACCCGAAAGAATACGTCGAGAAGGGGCGATTCAAACTCAGCGACAAAACCAAGACCCCCGGCTGGCCGCACCCGGTCGTCGCCAACGGTGGCCTCTACCTTCGCGACATGGATTACTTGTTCTGTTACGATGTGGCCCAGAAGAAATAATGGTGCGAGTGGGTAACCCGATGTTTTAGGATGTCGGGTTGCATCCTGTCACGATAAGGATTTGCACATGCTTATGCCAATCGTGTTCGCGGCAGTCCTTTCCCTGCTCACGACATCGCCCGAGAAACCTCTCTGCTGCTTTGCGACCGAACGCGGTTGGATCGTCTACGCCCTGGGTTCTCCGGATCTCCACATTCTAAGACCGCATATTCATGAGGGATTTACACCACGCATTGTGTTGACGTCAGGTAAACTCACGCCATCTAATCTTAAGAATCACAAGCTTTCAGGGGTGTAATCTCTCCCCCGCGTCGTTTACGCGGCGATTCCCGTCGATTCTCGGCAGATTCGGTCGGATCGCCCGTTTAAGATCCGCCGGTAGGCCTTCGTCCAGAGTCCGCTGAGCAGCATCACTCGCAGGTCCAAGAT
>JANXWE010000376.1 GCA_025351325.1 Fimbriiglobus sp. | reverse complement strand
GCGGAGCCTGCCGCCATCGTGGAAGTCTCCACGCTGCCCGTGGCGAAGCAATGGCAAGCATTGGAGGCGACGCCACGGATGCGGGTCGGGGAGCGGAGCACCGGCACGGCCGTGGTGGTCGGTCGAGAAAAAAACTTCCTTTATATTCTCACGGCGGATCACGCCACCGACGGGCCCGACACGACAGTATTGTTGTTCGAATTCTTCGCCGAAAACGACCGGACGAAGCCGAGCTTCACACTCCGGGGTGCCAAGGCGGTCGTCCGCAGGCCCGTTGCCGACTTCGCGTTGCTTCAAGTGGAAGTCGACCTGAAGCAAGATGTTGCTATGTTGACACTTGCGCCGCCTGAGCCGAAATGGAAACGGTTTCCATTTGAGGCCTATTCGATTGGCTGTTCTCTCACCGATCCACCAACAGGGCTCAAAGAAACCATACTTGGTAAGCGACTGGCCGTGCGTAGCGAAGACGCTGTGGCGTTCTTCTGGCAAGCGGAAAAACCCCAGGCGCGCGGACGATCCGGAGGGCCGCTGCTGAACACCGCCGGACAAATTATTGGAATTTGCGCTGCAAATTCCTTGGAAAAAGGTTACTATGTTCATCTGAGCGAAATGCACGCTGCTCTCAAAGCTGAAGGATACGACTGGCTTTGGAAACGCGATTTGGCGAAATCCAAGTAAACCCCTGTGGATCGGAACCAATATGAGCGTTCGCACTCGGCAAATCGTGGCCAATACCATCGTCGGCAGCGCGATTCTGACCGCCGTTGCGGTCGTGGTGCCTCAAATGGTCGCTTCGCAACCCACATCAACTGTTGCGGTCGTTCCTTCGACTGTTTCGGTAGCGCCCGCGAGCGGCGAAAGTACCGAAGTAGATATGAACCACTGGCAAGAAACGGCTGGGCCGGTGACACCGTACATCCCAGGAAAGCCACGCAAAGGCAAGTGAGTTTGGGCGACTCTCATTCAGGAACACCTGGAATACCGCAAGGGCGACGAACTCGCCCAACTCAACATCGACGGCGGGACTTCGACCGGCGCCGACACTTCGGCGCCGTAGATCTACGCCCACGAACTCGGGCACGTCGTCGACGTCGGGGGTCGGTTCAGCGACGACGCGAAGTGGATCGCGGCACACAAGACGAACGTCCTCGGCGGGAGGAACCTGATGAGCCGGTACGCCATGCAAAGCCCGGCGGAATCGTTCGCCGAATTCCACCGGCTGCTCTGCGAAAAAGGCCCGGAACACTGTAAAATACAATGGCCGAAGTGCTACAAATTCTACGAGATGAAAGGTCTGCTATGATGCCCGACCGACCGCCCCCCGGCGCCGTGTGGCCGGCCGACTACGACGACGAGGTCGAACTGCCCCCCGGTTTTGATCTCGCGGCCCGCGTCCCGCACCTGCGAGAAATCTTCGCATCCCCCGTCGTCGGCGACGGCGTGATCGGCGACACCCTTTTGGGTGTCGCCGTCGCCGACGAAGACGCCGGGGTCAAGAAAGGGTAGGACAATGGCGACGCGAGTGAGTAAGCCCAACCCGGGGGAAGAAGTCTGCTCCGAGTGCAAGGGTCTCGGCGAACCCTGCAAACTGTGCGACGGTGGCGGCGGCGGGCGGTCACCGAACATGGGCATGACACTGTGGGTCCTGAAAATCCGGGAGGAGTACGATTCGACGACTCCGCTCGCATCGCCGGGAACGATCGCCAAAGTTATTGCTGGCTAGAGACCGGCAGAGCCAAGCACATGCACCCACGTTAACCCCCCGCGAAGAGATAGCGGTAGGTCACGGCGTTGACCGCATCGAGGTTGAGGAACGCGATTCTCTCCAAGTGAGAGGATCGGCGGGGTGATTTCGTTGGGTCTTCGGCATACAATTCATCTCAAAGACCTCCTGAGCTTGCCATGCCCGCCCCGACTAAAGACCGCGTCCCCGTCACCGTGCTCACCGGATTTCTGGGGGCTGGGAAAACGACCCTGCTCAACCACATCCTCACGGCCAATCACGGCAAGCGAATCGCGGTGATCGAGAACGAATTCGGCGAGATCGGCATCGACCAAGAGCTGGTGATCCGGGCCGAGGAAGAAATTTTCGAGATGAACAACGGCTGCATCTGCTGCACCGTACGCGGGGATCTCATCCGCATCCTCGGCACCCTTCTCAAACGCCGCGACAAGTTCGATTACATCCTGATCGAAACCACCGGCCTCGCCGACCCCGGCCCGGTCGCCCAAACTTTCTTCGCCGACGACGAATTGCAGGCCCGAACCACACTCGATGGCATCGTCGCCCTCGTCGATGCCAAGCACGTGGCCCTGCACTGGGACAGCCGTGAGGTCCAAGAACAGATCGCGTTTGCCGATGTGGTCCTTTTGAACAAGACCGATCTCGTGAGTGCCGCGGAACTCGATGCTCTCGAAGCGAAGATTCGCCGTATGAACGTCACCGCGACGATCCACCGCACCACGAACAGCGTGATCGACATGGACGCCGTGCTGAACGTGAAAGGCTTCGACCTCGACCGGATCATGCTGCACGAGCCGGACTTTCTGCCCAAGCCGAAAACGCTCTCACTCGGCGTCGTGGACGACTGCCAAGACGACGATTGCGGCCACCCCGAACACGCCCATCATCACCATAACAGCGATCATGCCGAGGACGGTAACGACCACAACGAAGCCCACGACCACGTCCACGATGAAACCGTGACCTCGGTCGGCATCGTGGAACCGGGTGCCCTGAATGCCAAGAAACTCAACGAATGGATCTCGACGTTGCTGCGAGAAAAAGGGCAAGACATCTTCCGCATGAAGGGCGTGCTGAACATCGCGGGGGACACGAAGCGGTTCGTCTTCCAAGGGGTTCACATGCAGTTTGATGGTCGGCCACACACTCCGTGGAAAGTGGGCGAAGCCCGGACGAGCAAACTCGTGTTCATCGGCCGCGACTTGAACCGCGCCGAATTGACCGAAGGATTCCGGAGCTGTTTGGCGTGAGGATCGCTTCGAATCGGGCGATTCGAGCGGTGGTGGAATTGTGTCTCGTTTTTTTCGGGTATTGTCCGGCTACACCATCGTGAAACTGTTCGGAACAATTTCTCATTCGAGTCCTCCATGCGTGCCCTCATCCTCGTGGCCAATGGCTTCGAAGACCTCAGCCTCTTTTTGCCCTGGTATCGGCTCCGTGAAGAAGGCGTCGATGTCACCCTGGCCAGCCCGCTCATGCATGCTCTCACCGGCCTCCATGGCTACATCGTGGAACCGGATTGCCCAATTCACTCGGTGAATCCGGACGACTACGACTTGCTGGTAATCCCGGACGGTTTGGCCCCGGAACGGCTCCGTTTGCGGGAAGAAGCCGTCGACGTCGTCCGGACGTTCGCCCAAGATGGCCGGTCGATGGCGACGATGGGCCACGGCCCCCAAGTGCTCATCAGCGCGGGCACACTCGATGGCAAAACGGTGACCTGTTCGCCCGGAATCCGCGATGATGTCCGCATGGCCGGGGCGGTCTACCGCGACGAATCGACCATTCTCGACGGCAATTTGCTGACCGCACGAAGCCCGGATGAATTACCGGAATACTGCCTGCGCCTCATCGCCATGGTCAAAGCGAATCGGGCCATCGGCGTCCGCTGAGTTTTTTCTCCGGCACCGAAACTGCATCCGATTCCAGAAGGTATTATTAGGAGTAGGCCGAATCCACAGGGCACGCGCTGCGCCCGTTCGACTGACTCTCCCGCCCGAAGTGCTGAAAAGGAACCCGCCCATGCGAATCGTGTCTCGTTTTCTGATGGTGGCCCTATTCGCCACAGCGGTTGCCGCCCCGAGCCGTGCGGCTGAAGTGGACAATCTGCTCCCAAAAGAGACAGAATTCATCGTTCAGGTGAACGTCAAGCAGATGCTCGAATCGGACATTGTGAAGAAATTCGCTCTCGGGCACCTCAAGCAGGTTCTCGAAGGGATGGATGCCCAAAAGGTGCTCGCGGATCTCGGTCTCGATCCGATGAAGGACATCGAAAAGATCACCGTCGGAGCCTGGGGTAAGAACCAAGAAGACATGAACGCCGTGTTTGTCGTTCGCGGAACCTTCGATGCCAAGAAGATCATGGAAGCCGCCCAAACCGCTGCCAAGGACATGGCGGACAAAGTGTCCATCGTCGAAGAAGGTGATCTCAAACTGATCAAGTTCATCGGCGACAAAGGCAAGCCGGGCTACATCGCCGTGCAAGATGGCAAGCCCATCATCGCGGCGACGGACAAAAAGCTGCTCACCGCCAGCGTCGCCGCATTGAACGACAAAGCCAAACCCGCCCTCAGCAAAGAACTCACGGCACTCGTGATGAAACAAGATGCGAAAGCGTCGATGTTCATGTGCGGCGTCACCGAAGGCAAAGTCGGCGAAATCCCCGGCGACTTCAGCCAGCTCAAGGCTCTCGGTGTCGACGGCGACACGATCAAGAAAGGCCTCGGCAAATTGAATAGCATGGGTATGACACTCAACCTCGGTAAAGAAGTGGTTGTGGCGATTAAATTGGGAATGAAAGACAACGACAGTGCCGATGAATTCGCTGGCGAGATCAAGAAGTTGGTCACTGCCGCCAAGACGTTCCTCCCGATCGTCGGTGGCAACCAGCCCAACTTCAAAGCTCTCATCGACGATGTGTCCAAGACGCTCGATAGCGATTCGAAAGAAAAAGACGTCGTGCTAACTGTCAAGCTCTCGGCCGATGCGATCGGACAAGCCGCTGGTGGTGAGAAGAAACAGGACGACGACAAGTGAGCCGTGTGGTATCGAAACGATTCACAGGCCCGCCGAGGGATCGGCGGGCTTCTTGCATTTCCGGGCCGAAGTCGGGTTCCATCGCACTCGGGGTTATTCAGGATGGGCGAACCGAAATTGTTTTTGGTGGCCGGTTACGACGAAGTGTACAAAGCCGAATTGGCCAAAACGGCTCTCGAAGAAGAAGGCATTTTCGTCGTCCTGCACGACCGCGAAACTGTGGCCACGGACTGGATCATTTCCAATGCCGTCGGCGGCGTCAAACTCAAAGTTCGCCAAGAAGACGCCGAGCGGGCGTAGCGAATTCTCGCCGATAAGATGTCGAATCCGAGTTCTTATTTGGCGGAGAGTCTCAGTGAAGACGAGCTGACTCGCCAAGCTCTCGCCGAGCCGATGGAAGAAGGTACAGTTGCACCGACTCCCGTTCGGGAACCACAGCTCATTGAAGATCCGACGGATGGAGCCAAGTCAGCCATCCGCGAAGCTTACGCACTGCGGTTTTTGCGAACCGCGACCTTTTCAATAGGTTTTAATCCGCTTGGGATTGTGGCGGTCTATTTCGGCTTCAGGGCGATCTTCTCCCGTGGGCGACTTTCGTCGGAAGGGCACAACCGAATTACGTTTGGGATGATCGCCTGCTGCTTCAATCTGTTCTTCCTAATCGCCTTGATCCTGTTCATCGGTTGCGTCTGAACATCCCCACGTGGCCATTTTTCGTGGGGATATTCGAAAGGCTCAGCACTTCCGAATGACGCCGACCAGGACACCCAGCACCGCGACGGACTCTTTGGCCGGATCGACGATGATCGGATCCATGTTGCTGTTGCAGGGTTCCAAGCGGATGTGATCCTTCCGCTTGTAGAACTTCTTCAGGGTCATGGCTTTGTCGACCATGGCCACGACTTTCTCGCCGTTGTCGGCCGTCTCTTGCTTCTTGATGATCACGAAATCGCCGTCGGCAATTTGGCTTTCGATCATTGAGGTTCCGCGCACTTTCAACACGTACAAGTTGTCTTGGTTGAACAGCTCCCGCATCTCCAAGCGTTCGTCTTGCTCCACGGCTTCGATCGTCTTCCCGGCCGCGACGACCCCCAACAGTGGCAAGCTGAAACCGCCGGCGGACACGCCCGGAATCGTGATCGACCGTGCCCGGCCGCCCCGCTCCTCATTCTTCTCATCCCGTTGGATGTAGCCCTTTTTTTGCAAGGCCCGCAGATGGCACATCACGCCGTTCGGCGAAGCGATGTCGAACGCCTTGCCGATGTCGCGGATCGCAGGCGGATAGCCGCTCTGCTGGATGTATTTGCAGATGAACTGGAAGATCCGCTTTTGCGAATCGGTGAGTGCCGGTTTTTCCGACTTGTTGACAATCGCCGCCATTTCGATTTCCTCGTGCAGTGGATCGGGTATGGAAGCCGGTCGATCACCGTTCCGAATGTACACTGCATAGAACTATAGCAGACACTCGTACACGTGCAAGTCGATTTTTACTTTTTTTTCCACTTCGGCCAAGTTCGGTATAAAAACAGCCACTCTTCATCAGGTGTTTCCGTGGAAGTTCCCAAGCCGGATTGGTTCGCCCCCGCCTTCGCCACACTCCTCCAGGGCGAAGATCTCAATGGCCCGGTGGCGTCGCAACTGTTCCGCGATTTGCTCGCCGGCCGCGTCGAGGACAGCTTGGCCGCCGCGCTGCTCGTCGCTCTGAGAATCAAGGGAGAAAGCGTTGTGGAGATCACGGCGGCCGCCTCGGCACTGCGCGAACCGATGCTCCGTTTGGCACCGCGTTCCGGGCCAGTCGTCGACACTTGTGGCACCGGCGGGGACGACCTCGGCACCTTCAACATCAGCACGGCCGCTTCGTTTGTCGTGGCCGGGGCTGGCGTCCCCGTGGTGAAGCACGGAAATCGCGCCGTTTCCAGTTTATCGGGCAGTGCCGATGTGTTCCGTGAACTCGGTGTTCCCATCGATTCCGGAGTCGAATGGGCCCAGCAATGCCTCGACCGGATCGGTTACGCGTTCTGTTACGCCCCGCATTTCCACCCCGGCTTGGCCCACTTAGCGACACTCCGGAAGAAACTCGGCATCCGCACCGTGTTCAACTTGCTCGGGCCGCTCGCCAACCCGGCCGGGGCCGAATTCCAACTCGTCGGGGTCGGCAACGCCGACCTTCTGGACACGCTCGCCGGCGCACTCGCACAGTTGGGAACCCGCCGGTCGATCCTCGTCTGCGGATTCGATGGCCTGGACGAAGTGACACTCGCTGCCCCGACGATGGTGCGCATCGTCGAAGACGACACAATTTTCAGCGACGAATGGGACGCCAGCGACTTCGGCTTGGCTCCGGTGGCCCTGGAGGACATCCGAGCCAACGGGCCGGTCGAAAGTGCCCGAATCATCCGCGCGGTGCTGGAAGGGAACGACGGCCCAGCCCGTCGGATCGTGCTCGCCAACGCCGCGGCCGCCTTCTTAACAACCCACACGGCCCGGAACCTCCATGAAGGGGTCGAGATCGCCGAGGAATCAATCCGCAGCGGAAAAGCACTGGGTATTCTGGATCAGTTGAAGGGAACGGTGGAGTGAACTATTTGGCATCGAGCTTGACAGGTTTGATCCTCTGATCTGCGACTAACCAGAAATACAAACCATAGGTTCGGTCTGATAACTCGTTGGCCAACCATTTCGCATCTTGGTGAGAAATGTGCTTGAGCATTCTCAGACTCTTTGGAGAAGGGATAGCTCCACTGAGGTCAAAGTATCTGTTGCGTGTAAATATAAATACTTTTTGCAAATCAACGATTGATACCACTGCAGTGATCGACTCCCCTAAACCAAGAAACACCGGAGTGATCTCCAGTGGCTTGCCTGTCTTGTCGATCCAAGAGGGTGTAATCTCTCCCCCGCGTCGTTTACGCGGCGATTCCCGTCGATTCTCGGCAGATTCGGTCGGATCGCCCGTTTAAGATCCGCCGGTAGGCCTTCGTCCAGAGTCCGCTGAGCAGCATCACTCGCAGGTCCAAGAT
>JANXWE010000328.1 GCA_025351325.1 Fimbriiglobus sp. | reverse complement strand
CGGGGGGATTGAACCATGCGACTTCCACGAATCCACAAAGCCCGCGCGGGCTTCACGCTCATCGAACTGCTCGTGGTCATCGGGTTGATCCTGGTGCTCGTCGGCATCACGGTGTCGGTCTCGTACTCCGGCCTCATCGACGGCTACAAGACCGTCGGCGCCGGCGACCGCGCCTCCGGCTGGCTGCTCATCTCCAAGAGCAAAGCGACCCGCGAAGGGGCCCCCCGCGGCGTCCGCTTCATCATCGGGCCGAACAATTTGATCAAGGAAGCGCAGTACATCGAAGTGCCCGATCCATTTGTACCTCAACCTCTGTCATCAACGCCGAATCAGCGACCACGCTTATTGGTCGTTCAGCAAGTCGGCACTCCGCCGCGAGTCTTCCTGATCGATACCGATTTCACAGCCGTGATCAATAACGTCTCGAATGGCGACACGCTATCGATTTCAGACGCGGGGACTTTGCACTTCGTCACCGGATTCACCAACTCAGTTACTCTGACACTGGCTGGGGGAGCCAACGTTCAGGGGTTGGAAGTGCTTGTTGCCGACCCGTCAAAATTGCCGAACTTGGGTGCCGCTCAAACTGCTGCCGGCCCGACATTGACTCCGAGCTACAGTACCACTAATTTCGGTTTCATTCGCAAGGCCCGCCCGATGCTCGGGGAACCGCTCCTGCAATTGACGGGCGACAACGCCATTGATGCTGCATTGACAGCTGGGCCGGCATACACACCCATCATGAGTCTTGCCAATGTGAATATTTCTGAAGGGCCAGGGAATTTCTTCATCGATGTTCTCTTCGCCCCCAACGGGGAAGTGTTGAACACGACATACGGTAAAACGATCCTTTGGGTTCGCAACACTTCAACGAATCCCGCATTCACAAGAGCGGACAACCGCGCTGGGTACGAAGCGGCCGGTCAAATGAGTTTGGTGGTCATCTATACGAAGACCGGGGCCATCTCGACACAGCCGGTGCAACTCCCGCAAGGTGGACCGGGAGCAATGTTCACATTCGTGGGGCCGGATACGCCGTATCAGTTTGCCAACGACGGGATCAACACCGGATTATAATCGGCGGCGTCGAGCGTCGAAGACTCGCCCGACGGGGACAACCTGAAGGTTGAACTCCAACGAAATCCCAGAAGACAAATCGGCCGGCGAGTGTAATTGAATTACGAACCTCCGCACGAAGAGCTGCCATGATGCGAACCCCAAATTGCCGACGCCCCGGATTGAGCCTTACGGAAGTGCTGGTGGCCCTGTTCGTCATGGCCCTGGGCATCATCAGCCTGATGACGCTCTTCCCGCTCGGGGCCGTGCAGATGGGCCAAGCCCTCCGCGACGACCGCAGCGGCCAAACCGCCAGCCAAGCCGACGGAGTCGTCCGGCTGTGGTGGCAGACTGAAGTGGTGGAACCACCGACGCCGACAAGCCCGTTCAAAGATCCATTCTTCGCAGCGTTCGATACAAATACTTTCGGGACGGTTCCTATCGATAGTCCCGCTCCGAGCTATCCGATTTTCGTCGATCCCATCGGTTATTATGCTAAGAACCTGAACCAGAAAATCTGGGTCGGCAATTTCCCCTCAGCGTTCACGCCGACAGCAGCCGATCCGCGTATTCGCCGATTCAACACCCAGAAATTGATAACACCGACCCTTGCCATCCGCGCTTGCTCGATGATGGACGATATCACGTTCGATGAGACGGGTAAGCCGGATCTTCTCAGCGTACCCGGTACGGTCGTTCGCGAGGGAGCTTATAACTGGTGCGCCGTGATTCAACGGCCAAACAATTCCAACCGGTACGTCGCTGACTTGAAGATACTCGTCTTTCACACCAAGGGGTTATACGGCGGTCACCGTGTCGGCGCCAGTGCTGCGGATGATGAAGTCGTTTACTCCGGTGCGCTTTTGCCTTCGGCAGTCGCTGGCAGCACGCAAGTCGTACTGAGCGTGCCTATTGGTAGCTTGCCAATCCGCAGTGGCAGTTGGGTTATGGATGGCTCCAACGGCACGGTCACCAATTTCTATCGCATTCAGAGCATCTCCGAAACCGGAGCAAGTACAACGGTTCTCGAACTCGATACACCATTGAAATCGACCGTCACGCAATTGTATATCATCCGTGGTCTCGCCGATGTCTTCGACCGGCCGCAGTTGACCGCGAGCGGTTACTCACGGCAAGCACCCTAATTTTTAATTGAAACCCGGATTGCACCGCACACGGCATTGTTAGATGAGGGCC
>JANXWE010000320.1 GCA_025351325.1 Fimbriiglobus sp. | reverse complement strand
CAGACCCACTTTCCAAGCACTCGGGCAGCGCAAAATCTGCAAATTGTCTTCGCGCCGATCACTCAGCAATTCTTGAATGATGGCCGACAATCGCTCGGGCTTTGGCTCGTTCGGAACGTGTACGAGGACGATGCCACTGCCCGCGTGGGCATGGACGATCGCCTGCGAATGGGTGGTCGCCGCCGCTAAAGCTAACGCAGCCGCGGCACTCGGCCGGGCGTTGAATTTCAACGTGCTGGAGTCCTCGCTCCCGGTTTGTAATGCGGTTAAGCCGACCCAAAGTTTCGCCGCACCGTCACCGTCGATCACGGCGAGATCACGGAGTGGGGTGCTGGTCGACTCGAACTTCAAAGTCTCGATTTGCCAAGCGACGGTCGCCGCTTTCTCTTCGAATCCGCAAGCGATCACCCACGGTTCCGAGTCTGGCAGGGTAACGCCCAAACTCTTGGCAGCGTTGCGGTTCAATAATTCGATGGCCACCGGCCGGCTGGCCGAAGCGTGCAAGCGATCGAGTGTCGGGGCCACAGCCGAGGTCGGCACCCCGAACACGACGAATGACGACATCTCCGGCCGAGGTTTCACTTTGAGCGTGACTTCGGTGATGACGCCGAGTGTGCCGAGTGCCCCGCAGTGGAGTTTCATGAGGTCGTAACCGGCGACGTTTTTGACGACACGGCCGCCCCCTTTGCTCTCGATGCCGTCGTCCGAGACAAACCGGATGCCGAGAACAGCGTCGCGCCAAGTCCCTTGGCTGAGTCGCCGTGGGCCATTGGCGTTGACCGCGATCGCCCCACCGATGGTCGCGGTATCGGGGTTCGCCACGTCGATGGGGAGCCACTGCTGCTCCTGCTTCAGCAACTGTTGGACTTGCGATACCGTGGCACCGGCTTGGACGGTCACGGTGAGGTCGCGTGCCGGGTAATCGACGATCCGATTCAGTGCCGTGGTTGCCAGCACAATCCCGGGTCGGTTCGGCACACCGCCGATGTGCGAATGGGTGCCACCACCTCGTGGATAAATTGCGGAGTGGGTTCGCACCAATTCGGAAAGCTCGGCCACCGTCGCGGGACAATGCACGGGCATCGGCCCGAAACCATCAATGGAAAGAACATCTGGCACGGAAGACCCCGGGCGCGAAAGAATATCTTGTTTTATGAACTCGGGAAACGTCGCAGATTCACCACCTCGACTCGTAAGCTCGATGTCTCCAACAACGTGGGGAGATAGCCATCCACAAACCCCGCATCGCTCGCTTGTTTCCAACTCAAACCCGGTGGAATGTCCGTCGATTTCAGCAGCACCAACTTCGATGCGTTGCAGGCCAATGCCACCCAGGCGGCCAGTGAATCGGTCGTCACGCTCCACGTTTGCGGTGGCCCAGACTGTGTGCGGAAGTAGGGGTACGGATCGAGTATCCCCGGCAACGGTGAATCGACCACTTGCAAATTCGGCACGATTTCGTGCAGAAACTGGGCGCCGAGCGACAAGGAACGGATCGCCAGCCAGTGTGCCGGTTCTTCCCCGATTTTGTGAACGTTGTCCCAACTTCGCACTGCATCGGCCGCTTCGCCCCCACCGGGGAAGAGCAGCACTTCCTCAGTCTGTGCGTCCACCCAAGCATTCAACGTGAGTCGCAATTGCGGCCAATCATACAGGCTCCCACCGACTTTCGTGACGATCATCCGGGCATCTCCGTGGCGAGCACGGCCACCGCATAAGCTGGGGCACACGCAGAGATTTCGGGGCCGAGTTCCTCCGAGAGGGAGACGATCTGGGGCTTCAGTCCGGGGTAGGCGGTATTCCACGCTTCGCGGGCAAGCCATTCCCCCGCACCGCTGACGATGAGGGTTCGCACATCGGTCACGTCCACACGGTGAATCCCACGGACGATCGTTGCCCGTTGTTGTTGGAAACAGCGGATGGCGAATTCAATGATGCAATCCACAGTTGCTGTCTCGCGGTCAGCACCGAACATGCGGGCGAGTCGGTCGAGGCAGGACTCCATGGTCGCCGGCCGGCCATCGGCGGTGTCGTTCGATTCCGGCTCTTCAGCAGCTTGCCCCAAAACAATGTGGACATCCCGCGCATCGGCGAAATATTCCGAGCAGATGTTCGGCAATCCCAACGCCATGATCGGCGTCCGTTTCACGCCGAGGTAAACGAGTTCGCCGGTCTGAAGTCTGTCGGCATCGGTTTGACCGAGTGTTTGTGGCCACCCGTGGGATAGAGGAATGATGTCCGTGGTGGTGCTTCCAATATCGATGAGCAACCCATTTCCTTCGAGCGCGAACCGCCCCGCAAACATGGCCAACGCCTGCCAATTCGACGCAGCTACCGCCTGAGTTTGCACCCGGGCGTTCTGGATGGACAACCATTCGCCCGCCGTACTCCAGACACGCACTCGAGAAATGCGGGCAGAAACGGCTGCGAATTCCACGGCATCCAAAATTCGGTTCACTCCTTCGCGCTTCGTGGCGTAGCAGTCGCACAGTTCGCCGGTCATGGTCACGGCGAGTTCGTCGATCTCAGGAAATTCCGCGACGTACGCGGCGAGGGCGGCCGGCAGCGCGTCCGGTTGTTTCCAGAGGGGGAACGGTACCGAGATCGCTCGTCCGTCCGTGGTTGCGGCCTTCAGATTCGCCCCGCCGATGTCTAGCCCTAGAACAGTTGTGCGGCGGGGTTCCACGGTTCGGTTTCCGAGTTTCGGCATACGATTCGTTCCAGAAGATACAGGATTTCGGCATGGCCCGCTACCTCATCGGCATCGACTTGGGCACCACCAACTCGGCACTCGCCTACGTCGATTTGCAAGCCAAGGGCAAGGGCGGCGTGAAATTGCAAACGTTCCCCGTGGCCCAGTTGGTGGCCGCCGGGCAAGTCGCCGAATTGCCGCTGCTACCGTCGTTTCTGTACCGGCCGGGGCCACACGACTTGCCCGCCGGAGCGACCGCATTGCCGTGGGACGCCACGGCGTCCGATGTCGTCGGTCAGTTCGCCCGCACCCACGGGGCGAAGATTGCCGGGCGGTTGGTCTCGAGTGCCAAGTCGTGGCTCTGCCATCCTGGTGTCGATCGCACCGCGCCGCTTCTACCGTGGGCCGCGCCGCCGGAGGTCGAACGGCTCTCGCCACTGGCGGTCTCGGCGAAATATCTGCGCCACTTTGTCGATGCGTGGAATGCGGCACCGGGTCGCAAACCGGAAGATCATCTCGAAGAGTGCCCGGTGGTACTCACGGTACCGGCCTCGTTCGACGACATGGCCCGGAATCTCACGGCCGAAGCCGCCAAGCAAGCCGGGCTGAAGCACGTCACGCTGATCGAAGAACCGCAGGCCGCGTTCTATTGCTGGCTCGGCATGCACTCGATCGAAGAGAGTGGTCAACTGAAACCGGGGATGCGCTGTGTCGTCATCGACGTCGGCGGTGGCACCAGCGATTTCAGCCTGATCCGGGCGGCCGAGGATCAAGGAAGCCTGGCGTTCCTACGGGATGCGGTTGGCGATCACTTATTGCTCGGTGGCGACAATATGGATTTAGCGCTCGCCAAAGCGGTGGAAGCAAAGCTGTCGCAAAAGCTCGATGCTGGCCAATTTGGCACGCTCGTGCAGGCCTGCCGAGGAGCGAAGGAATCGCTGCTCGGCCCGAATGCGCCGGTGGAATACACCGTGACCGTCATGGGGAAAGGGCGCTCGGTGATCGCCGGCACCCTCAGCGCCACGGTGACGGCCACCGACATTCACGCGGCGTTGTTGGACGGCTTCTTCCCGCAGGTGGCCTACGACTCTGAACCACAGCGTGCGGCACGGGCTGGCCTCCAAGAAATGGGTTTACCGTACGTCGCCGATGCGGCCATCACCCGCCATCTCGCGTCGTTTTTGCATCGCCAACTTCCCGCCGGTGAAGCCCCGGATGCGATCCTCTTCAACGGGGGCGTCTTCCAACCGCAGGCGCTCCGAGATCGCATCGTCGAGGTGATGAAACCTTGGTTCGACCGGCCTGGGAGACCTTGGAATCCGACGGTACTTTCCAACCCATCCTTGGATCTTGCCGTGGCTTGGGGTGCGGCCTATTCGGCGTGGTTGAAGCAGAGTGGCGGTCGCCGAATCGGCGGTGGCACGGCTCGAAGTTACTACATCCAAATTGAAACGGCGAACGACGAACCGACCTACCTGTGCGTCGTCCCCCGGCGGATGCAAGAAGGCGACGAGATCGCCATCCCGAAGCCGGAACTGGAACTCGCCCTGGGGGAACCGGTGCTCTTCCCGCTGTTCACCAGCACGGCCCGACCGGACGATCACCCCGGCGACGTGCTGAAACTCAAGCCCGATCAACTCCTGCAATTGCCGCCGTTGCACACCATTCTGCGCGGCGGCAAGCGTGCCGGAACCAAGCGCATCCCCGTGACCCTGGCCGCGCGTTC
>JANXWE010000315.1 GCA_025351325.1 Fimbriiglobus sp. | reverse complement strand
CCTAGTGCCACAACTCTCAAATAGCCATGCATGGAGCGTTCGTCTTGTCTAACCTTCGGCTCCTACTCCTTCTACCCCATTGGATTCGGCGATGCGGTGCGACGAAACTCGCGCGGCGTTTCTTTTGCACCGGCTTGCCCGTGTAGGTCCACGCGAAGGGGTGGGCCATCGTCGTGTTGTAATAGCTCATGAATTCCCGCAACTGCGATTCCAAATCGGCGACCGACGTGAAGTTTCCGCCGCGCAGAAGCTTCCGGTGGATAATCCCGAATACGATCTCGATCTGGTTGAGCCACGAACTGTGCTTCGGAAGGTAAACGAAGCGGATCCGGTGGTTGATATCCGACAGGAACTCACCGCGCGTCGCCATCGATTTCAGGATGCCGCTGTCGCTTTTTTTCCCAGCGCGTCGGGGAGGCCGCAGCGTTCGGCGACAAACTTCACCAGGCTTTCCGACAGGTGGGTGTTGAGGCGGTCGACCACGAAGACCCATTCGGCGTTGGGATCGGTCTCCACGGTTCGAGCGATGTGCGCGACGAACTCCGGTTCGGTGCGGGTGGCTTCCAGGGTCGGGCCGACGATCGTCCCCGTCACCACGTCCAGACCCGCCGTCGGAGTCGTCGTCCCGTGCCGGGTGTATTCGAATTCCCGCTTGGGCACGCGGGCGGGTTGGGCGGGCTTGTCGGGGGCGTTCCGTTCGAGGGCCTGGAGCGAGGTCGCCTCGTCCACGCTCACGGTGTGAGTGCCGTCGGCCGCTGCCTTGGCCGGGGCTTCCAGGTAGGTTCGGCAAACGGTTTCGACCTCGGCCCGGAATTTCTGCGGGTCCTTCTCCGTCGTGTTCAGCCACATTTTCTTGCGGTGGGGTTGAACGGCGGCCCGCTGTAAGAAGTTGCCGATCCGGGACACGGAAATCTCCGTCACGATGTTCCGCTTGATCGCCTCGGCGCGGAGTTCCCGGAGCGTCCAGTGGTCGATTGGCCGGCCCGACAATTTCGGCGGCTCGCACGCCAACGCCACGATCCGGGACACCTGCTCGGCTGTGACTTTCGCCGGGGCACCCGGTCGCGGAGCGTCGGAGAGGACGTCGAGGATCGCCTCGCGCAGACGGTGGGGTTCGCTGCATTCCCACACGCACAACGCGTCCCAGGCGTCCCGCCAACGCTGACGCCAAAGACCCACTTGCTGCCGATTGAGGCCGGCCTGGGGAGCGATGTCTTCGTTCGACATCCCGGCGAAACCCAGCACGATAATCGTCGCCCGTTGGACGATGCTCTTGCCGAGCGTGCGCGACTGGCTGAATTCCTCCAGCAGCTTCTGTTGCCGTTCACTGATCACGATCTTCGCGGCCGATCCTGCCATAGGGCGATCTCCTCACAATCGAGAGACCGGGCGAGATACGGTGCTTCCGAATTCTGTGAAAGGCCGTTTCCAGGATGCGGCACTAGGCCGTGTTGATTCAAACTGGGAGGGATGGTATACGGCCTTGGTTAACAGGGTAATATGCCGAGGTGCATGATGCGTCGCCACGAGATTCCGCAGGATCAATGGGATCGGATCGAAGGCTTACTTCCGGGTCGTCCGGGGGCATGGCGGGGTGGCTAAGGACAACCGCGGCTTTGTCAATTCGGTCTGGTCCGTCGCCAAGACGGGGATTCCGTGGCGGGATTGGCCCGAGCGTTTCGGCAAGTGGGACACCACGTTTCACCGGTTCAACGAGTGGTGCAAGAAGGGGGTCTTGCGGCGGGTGTTCGAGGCCGTCCGCGACCCCGATCTCGAATGGTTGATGATCGATTCGACGGTGATCCGGGTGCACCACCACGCCGCCGGGATGACGATCAGGACTTGGGTCGGTCGCGTGGCGGGTTCGGGACGAAGCTCCACCTGAGCGTGGAATCGCTGGATTTGCCGCTGGAAATCCATTTGAGTCCGGGCCAGGACGCGGACATCACGCACGCCGAAACCGTGCTCGGGGATCACAAGCCGGAGAAGGTCTTGGGCGACAAGGGCTACGATAGCGATGAGTTCTAGCAGACGGTTGAGGATCTCGGGGCGGAAGTGGTGATCCCGCCGCGGGAGTACGACGAAGTGGTGTGCAAGGAGCGGAACAAAGTCGAGCGGTGCATCAACCGGTTGAAGCAGTTCCGGCGAGTGGCGACGTGGTACGAGAAGACTTCGCGGAACTTCTTGGGGATGGTGCTGTTCATCGCCATCACACTTTGGCTAAAATGAGAACGTTTAGTGGGCTGGCTCCAATCAACACGGCCTAGGACTTACGTCGAGTGGGAAAAAGGTCTCCCGCGTGGACAGACCGAACCGATCACTTGGCCAATCGTGGAAGCGGGGCCATTTCCAAGTATTTGGCCCGTCCGGCGCGCCACTTCTTGACTTCGTCGGGTTTGTTGATGGCCGTGTAGAGTTCGATGAGCCGATCGACGGCTTCGGGGAGGCGATTCAGCATGGCAAGCCGGGCGGGGTCAGCCGCCGGAGTCTTGTCGAACCGCACCTTGATCCCCCCGTAACCGGCCAGTAGCAGCGGTTCCGCATCGGCGTACTTCTTCTGGCCGAGCAATGCCCCGTCGAGCATCGACTGCGTGTTGAACGTCGTCCAGGCGTCCGGCTGAACCTTCTCGCGGATGGCGAGTGCTTCGCGGAGGAGCGGTTCGGCCTCGATCCACTTCTGCTGCTTCAGTAGCAGCAACCCGAGAGCCGCCAGTTCCCCGGCATAGGCGGCCGAAGTGACCCCGGTCTCGGCCTTCACCACCGCCAACCATTTCCGCCGCCATGCCTCGGCTTTTTCATATTGTTTGGCTTCTTCGTAAGCGAAGATCGTGTTGGGGATGACGCTTTTCGCACTTAGGTCTTGAAAGCGGCGTTTCTCGATGCTGCTGGCCGCCTGTTCAAAGAGCTGCAACGCTTGTTCCATCTTACCAAAGTCGAGGTAGCCCATAGCAAGGTTGTTCATGGCCATGAGGGTGTCCGGATGAGCAGCCCCCAGTTTGGCGGTTCTCACCTTGAGAGACTCTTCCATATGCTGGAGGGCTCTGTCCAACTTCCCTACTGCCAGGTAACCACGCACCAGGTAGTCGATGGACATGATGGTGTCCGGATGTTCGGCCTCCAGTTTGGCGGTCCGCAACTTGAGCGTCTGTTCCATTAGGGGCAGAGCTTTTTCCATCTTGCCGACAGCCTGGTAGCCAGCCGCGAGGTTGTTCATAGAACCGAGGGTATTGGGATGCTCGGCCCCCAGTTTGGCGATATGCAACTTCAGCGTCTCTTCCATCAGCGGTAACGCCTTGTTCATCTTCCCGACAGCCTGGTAGCCTCCCGCGAGGTTGTTCATAGAAGCGAGTGTCTGTGGGTGGTCGGCCCCCTGCTTGGCGATACGCAACTTCAGCGTCTCTTCCATCATGGTCAACGCCTCGTCCACCCTACTGAAGTCGAGGTAACTCCCAGCGAGGTTGTGCATGGCCACGAGGGTGTCCGGATGTTCGGCCCCAAGTTTGGCGGTCCGCAACTTGAGCGTCTGTTCCATTAGGGGCAGAGCTTTTTCCATCTTGCCGACAGCCTGGTAACACTGAGCGAGGTTGCTCATGGTCGTGAGCGTGGTGGGGTGGTCGATCCCGAGACGTTCCTTTCGGGTGGCGAACTCTTTACTGAACACTTTGATTGCCAAGTTCGCTTCCCCCAAACCCAACAGCGACAATCCCAACTTTTCCTGCATGGCGGCCACCTCCAGTGGGTCGCCGATGGCGGAGCCGTCCAGCTCCTTCACAGCCTTCACCAAATTGTCGCGTAGGGCGTTTCGCAACTCCGCAATAGTGGCGTACCTAGCCTTCGGATCTAACCCTGCGAAGACCGACCCGAGGATGTCGTTCCCCTTCTTGGCGAAGGCCAAGTTCCGCTCGGCGTCCTGCCGTTTGGTCTCCGCGTCGAGCTTGGCGACCTTCTCAGCCGCAGCGGCTGCGATGGCGAGTTTCTCGTTCTCCTGGGCGTCGAGTTTGGCGAGTCGTTCGCCCTCGGCACGCTCAGCTTCGGCCTGTTGGGCTGCCACAGCCAACTGCTGCTGCTGCTTCGCCTCCACCAGCCCTAGCGTTGTCCCGACAATGCCGCCCAACAGAATCAGCAGCATCAAACTCCCCGCGATCACCTGCGGCCGGTTCCGCCGCACGAACTTGCGCATCCGGTACCGCGCCGTGACCGGCCCGGCCGTCACTGGCTCGTGATTCAGGAACCGGCCGACATCGGCGGCGAAGCCGTTGGCGGTCTCGTACCGGCGGTCACGCTCTTTGCTCAAGGCTTTCAGGACGATCCAATCCAGCTCCCCCTTGACGAAGCGGCCGAGTTTCAACGGTTCCGTTTGCCGGTTCGCCGCGACGCTTGGTTTGTTCTCCGCGGAACTTAGTCGAGAGCTTGGCGTCGGGGCTTCTTGCTCGCGGATCAGTCGCAGCAATTCGTCGAGGGCCGCGCGTCTGATCGTGTCGCGTGTCAGTGGGGTGGTACCGGTCAGCAGTTCGTACAGGATGACGCCGAGGGCGTAGATATCGGCGCGGGTGTCCACATCGACGGCGTTGAAGGTCGCTTGCTCCGGGGCCATGTACAGCGGCGTACCCATGACCGTGCCGAAGCCGGTGAAGAGGGTGTTCTCGGTGAGTTGCATGCCGCTGGTCGCTTTGGCCAAGCCGAAGTCGATGACCTTGGGCACGGCTTTGCCGTCGTGACTTTCCACGAGGATGTTCGTCGGTTTCAAATCGCGGTGGATGATCCCCTTTTGGTGCGCGTGTTGCACGGCCCCGCAGATGAGTTGGAAGAGGTGCAAGCGATCGGGGATGCTGAGTTTGTGGGTATCGCAATACTCGGTGAGGGGGATGCCCTTGACGAGTTCCATGACGAAGAACGGCGATCCCGGCGAGCCGAGCACCGTAAGGTGCGGGGTTTTGTCGTCGTCGGAAGAAACCCGGCGGCTTACGCCGCTCGGCTCGCCGGTCGTGCCCGCATCGAGCAGCTTGGCGATGTGCGGATGATCCATCAGGGCGATGGCTTGCCGCTCGGCCTCGAAGCGGGCGAGGATCGTCGCCGAGGTTCCCCGCTCGGCGCGGATCAATTTCACCGCGACGCGACGCTTCACCGGTTCGGTTTGATCGGCCATCCAGACGGTGCCCATGCCGCCTTCGCCGATTTGCTGGAGCAACTTGTACCTCCCAGCGATCACGGTGCCGACTTGCCCGACCGCCGGCATGATCGACAGGGTGGAATCGCCGGTTGTCCGTGTGGCAGCATGATCGGCATAGCTTCCCGTGGGAATGGCATCTGGATGAGGCTCGGCCAAGAAGCCGTCGGCTGCGACATGAGCGCGGAGTAACGTTTGCACAGCGTGTTCCAAGTCCGCGTCGTCTCCGCACGCTGCGCTCAGGAACGCCGGCCGGTCGGGTTCCGGGAGGTCGAGGGCTTTGAGAAACAGCTCGTTGGCACGGGGGTTCCAATCGGACATGCGGTACCTTTCGGGTTGGCGTCAGACCAATTGGCGAAATCCGGCCGTGAGTTGCACGCGGAAACTGGAAAAAATTCAACTTTCGGAGAGTTTGCGAAAGAGCCAGGCGCGGGCGAGCGCCCAGACGCCGTCGGCTTGCCGTC